>NZ_AP014690.1:2695000-2897500 GCF_001547995.1 Asaia bogorensis NBRC 16594 | reverse complement strand
CAGTTTGACTGGGGCGGTCGCCTCCCAAAGTGTAACGGAGGCGCGCGATGGTGGGCTCAGGTCGGTCGGAAACCGACTGTCGAGTGCAATGGCATAAGCCCGCCTGACTGTGAGAGTGACAGCTCGAACAGAGACGAAAGTCGGCCATAGTGATCCGGTGGTCCCACGTGGACGGGCCATCGCTCAACGGATAAAAGGTACTCTAGGGATAACAGGCTGATCTCCCCCAAGAGTCCACATCGACGGGGAGGTTTGGCACCTCGATGTCGGCTCATCACATCCTGGGGCTGGAGCAGGTCCCAAGGGTTCGGCTGTTCGCCGATTAAAGTGGTACGTGAGCTGGGTTTAGAACGTCGTGAGACAGTTCGGTCCCTATCTGCCGTGGGTGTATGAGACTTGAGAGGATTTGTCCCTAGTACGAGAGGACCGGGATGAACATACCTCTGGTGTACCGGTTGTCGCGCCAGCGGCACAGCCGGGTAGCTAAGTATGGACGGGATAACCGCTGAAAGCATCTAAGCGGGAAACCCACCTCAAAACTAGGTCTCACAGGGCCGTGAAAGACCATCACGTCAATAGGCCGGGTGTGGAAGCGTGGTAACACGTGAAGCTAACCGGTCCTAATCGCCCATATCGCTCACACAACGCTCTCCAAAAGAGAGCATACACATGCATAGCAATCATCCACGCAATCACACTCATCATACACAAACACCAACCTCCACACCGACACACAGTTGTCGGGTGGATCAGAAGACCTGGTGGCTATGGCGGGAGACTTCCACCCGATCCCATCCCGAACTCGGCCGTGAAACGCCCCAGCGCCTATGATACTGCATCTCAAGATGCGGAAAAGTCGGTCGCCGCCAGGTCCCCTGATCCACCCCACAAAACACACCACCACCCCCGCGGGGTGGAGCAGCCCGGTAGCTCGTCAGGCTCATAACCTGAAGGCCGCAGGTTCAAATCCTGCCCCCGCAACCAAAATACCCACACAATACACAATCCAGGCACAGCGCAGCTCTCGCCCAGAGAATACGCGTCTATACGCGCGCGCGTAGGGCTCGCTCAGATCGCAGCCCAGATAACCCCTGATCCTGCGTCGAAAACATCCCCTGCCTCACACCAGGCACAAACACCGCCATCAGCGCAACCCACGCACAGAATAATCACATCCTCGGCAGGAATGGCCTCTGGTCTTGTTTCCGCGAAATATCTCATAACAAAGTATTAAACCCGGATGGGGCCATAGAGAGGGCTCACGTTCATGCAGCGTCGAGATGTTCTTGCAGTCATTCCGTTTGTGACAGGGTTGAGTATGGTTTCAGATGCTGCCGCGGCCGAACCCAAAGTGCCGATCGTTCTGGTGCACGGTCTGCATTGTGGTGGCTGGATCTGGCGTTATGTAGCGCCTTTTCTGCAGCATGCGGGTCATCAGGTCATCACACCAACTCTGACCGGGACAGGCGATCGGGCGCATCTTCTCTCACGCGAGATTACACTTGAGACGCATATCGAGGATATACTGAGTGTTATCGACATGCTCGATCTGCCGCGTTTCGCGCTCGTGGGGCACTCTTATGGCGGAATGGTAGTCAGCTGCGTGGCTGACCGGATGAGGGATCGTATTGCGAAGCTCATCTATCTGGATGCCCTGATCGCACAACCGGGACTCTCGGCCTTTGATATTCTACCGAAGGGAATGGCAGCGATACGGCGCGAGCGCGCCCGTGTCGGTGGGGCAGATGTGGCCTTTCCAGTACCCCCTGAAAAAGCTGTGTTTCTGCCTGATGCTGATCGAAAAGCGTGGTTCATGCGGCATCTGCGCCCTCATCCCGTAGGCACTTATGAGACGCCAGCACGCCTGGAGCGGCCAGCCGGAGCGGGGCTGTCTGTCACCTATATTGCCTACGAAAATCCGGCTTTAGGGTCGATCGAGCCCAGCCGCGCCTTAGCGAGAGCGCAGCCAGGTTGGCACTATCACAGCGAAGCCGTACCGCATGATGCCGAAATCGTTTTTCCAGAGAAGGTTGCCTCTCTGATCACGGGCGCACTCTGAACCGTCGCAGGGACTGGTTTCTCCCTGCGACGGACTTATTGTCAGACCTGCGCCATGAGCGCAGCGTTGCCACCTGCGGCGGTGGTGTTGGTGCTGCACGCATATTCGAGCACCAGCCATTCGAGAGGATAGCTGCCTGACGCGTCAGGCCCATGAAGGGAGACGATCTGGCCTTTGCGGGAGGCGAGATTCTGGAGCAGGCCCGCTGTGAACGATGAATCGCCGTTGCCCAGCGCGACATCGATGAGCGTATTGTCTTGCATGGGGAACACTGCGGCTTCCAGGCCGGGAGGGCGCTCTGGCAGCGCACGCAGCAGCGTCGCAGGAATGGCGCAGCGATTGCCCGCAGCCAATGCCGCCAGAATCTGAGCACATAAATCTGCCGTTGTAGGGCCTGCACAAAACACCGTGCCTCGGGGGGCGAGGAAGTATGTGTTGGTTTCACCCACGGGGCCAGTGAGCGAGAGGGACGTGCCGAGGGGGGTGTTGTTGCAGGTGGGCAGCGTTATCGTGGGAAGCGTCGTGGCGACCCAGTCAGCGAAGAGCCTGGCTTCGGCAGGGAGGTTGTGCAGGAAAGCCGGCGAAAGTGCCGGACGCTCAGCGAGCAGTCGGCGCAGATAGAGAGGGCCACCTGCTTTGGGACCTGTGCCTGAAAGTCCGTGGCCACCGAAGGGCTGCACACCCACGACGGCCCCGACCAGATTGCGGTTGATATAGATATTCCCCGCATGGCTCTGGGTTTTCAGGGTTTCTATCGTATCATCAATGCGCGAATGAACACCGAAGGTCAGAGCGTATCCCGTGCTGTTAATGGCGGCCATGACGTCAGGCAGGGTCTCACGTCTGTAACGCAGGACATGCAGGACGGGGCCGAAGACCTCCCTCTCCAGATCAGAGACCGCGCCGATCTCAATAAGGGTGGGGGGGACAAAGGTGCCGCTCTGTGCTTCGGGGGTAGCGGTTACCTGAAAGACATCATGTCCTTTTGCTCGGAACGCGTCGATATGCGCCGAGATCATGGCGTGAGCCTCTGCGCTGATAACCGGTCCGATATCGGACTCCGGCTTTTCTGGCGTACCAGTCCGCAGCTCCCGCATGGCACCCTTGAGCATGGTCAGCAGGCGGTCTGCACTCTCTTCCTGGACACAGAGCAGACGCAGGGCGCTGCATCGCTGGCCAGCGCTGTCAAAAGCCGAGGCCAGTACATCGGTCACGACCTGTTCTGTCAGGGCCGAGCTGTCGACAATAAGCGCGTTCTGTCCGCCAGTCTCGGCGATGAAGGGAATGGATGCCCCATCCGGGTTGAGGCGGTCTGAGAGCTGCTTCTGGATCAGGCGGGCGACATCGGTCGAGCCGGTAAAGAGCACGGCGCGTATTCCCGGAGCGGCGACGAGTTGTGCGCCTGCGCGACCATCGCCCGGGATGAGCTGGATGACATCCTGCGGTATGCCGGATGCATGCATCAGACGGACAGCTTCCTGTGCGATGAGAGGAGTCTCTTCGGCGGGTTTGGCCAGCACGGTATTGCCAACAGCCAGAGCGGCGGCAATCTGGCCGATAAAAATGGCCAGCGGGAAATTCCATGGGCTGATGCAGGCTACGGGCCCCAAGGGCTGGGCAGCAGAGCCCAGATGGCGTGTCTGGGCAGCGTAATAACGCAGGAAATCGACGGCTTCGCGTATCTCGGCCACAGCATTGGCCAAGGTCTTGCCGGCTTCACGTATGATGAGGGCCATGAGGCGCGGTGTCTCGGTTTCCAGCGCCTCGGCTGTCTTTTCCAGAAGAGCTGCGCGCTGCGCGGCACCTGTGTCGCGCCAGCTGGGGAAGGCGCTTGCCGCGCGTGTCAGGGCCTCGTCAATGGCTTGCGGGGAGAGAAAGGCAATATGGCCGACGATCTCCGTGGTGCTGGCGGGGTTGATGATGGCTTCGCCTTCGGAAGCGACCGGAGCCGGTGTGGCCGTGAAGACCGCGGCAAGGTCGCGCAACGTGTTCTCGTCAGACAGGTCGAGACCGCGTGAATTCTGCCGCTCGGTGCCATACAGGGCGGGAGGCAGGGCGACGGTGAAGCGGGAGGTTTCCTGTTCTGCCAGGGTAACAGGGCTTGTGATCAGCGCCTCGACAGGAATCGCCGGATCCTGGATGCGGTTGATGAAGGAAGAGTTGGCCCCGTTTTCGAGCAGGCGCCGGACAAGATAGGCCAGAAGTGTCTCATGCGTGCCAACCGGCGCGTAGATGCGTACTGGGCGATCGAGCTTCTGGGGGCCGACGACTTCATTATACAGCCCTTCGCCCATGCCATGCAGGCACTGGAACTCGTATTTCTCGATAGAAAATTCCGGCCCGGCATAGGCGTGTATGCTGGCGAGCGTCTGGGCGTTGTGCGTGGCAAATTGTGGGAAGATGGCATCGGGTGCATCCAGCAGTTTTCTGGCGCAGGCGAGGTAAGCAATATCGGTGTGAATCTTGCGCGTGTAGACCGGGAAATCGCTTTGCCCATCGGTCTGGGCACGTTTGATTTCGCTGTCCCAGTACGCACCCTTGACCAGTCGGACCATGAGCCGGTGGCCGCTGCGGCGGGCAAGGTCGATCACCCAGTCCAGCACGAAGGGCGCGCGCTTCTGGTAAGCCTGAACGACGAAGCCGATGCCTTTCCAGTCTTTCAGGGCTTCATCCGCACAGAGGGCTTCGAGCAGATCGAGCGAGAGTTCGAGGCGATCGGCCTCCTCGGCGTCGATATTGAAGCCGATGTCGTAGGCGCAGGCGAGATGGGCCAGTTTTGTGACGCTTGGCAGAAGCTCCGCCATGACGCGATCGCGCTGAAGGCGGGTATAGCGTGGGTGCAGGGCGGATAGTTTGATGGAAATGCCGGGGCCACGATAGACGCCCAGACCATTGGAAGCCTTGCCGATTGCATGAATGGCGGTTTCATAGTCGCGGTAATATCGCGCGGCATCCTCCGCCGTCATCGCGGCTTCGCCGAGCATGTCGTAGGAGTAGCGGTAGCCTTTTTCTTCCAGCTTGCGCCCGTTTTTGAGGGCCTCGGTGATGGTCTGTCCGGTGACGAACTGCTCACCCATCAGACGCATGGCCATATCGACACCGCGACGGATGACAGGCTCGCCGCAGCGCTTGAGCAGGGTGTCGAGTGTCTGCGGCAGGCGTCTGGCTTGTGTGGTTGAAAGAAAACCACCCGAGACGATCAGCCCCCAGGTGGCGGCGTTGACGAAAAGTGGCGTTCCCTTGCGGATATGGCCCTGCCAATGGCCCTTGGCGATCTTGTCGCGAATCAAGGCGTCGCGTGTTGCGGTATCGGGGATGCGCAGCAGGGCCTCGGCGAGGCACATCAGGGCAACGCCTTCCTGCGAGGACAGGTCATATTCTCTGATGAGACCCTGCACGAGCCCAGGAGTGCCATTGCGGCGCAGTGCCTCGACCAGTTTGAGGGCAGTGGCGCGCGAAGCAGCTTCCTGTGCAGGCGTAAGTGTTGCCTCGACGGACAATGCTGCCACGCGTTCGGGCTCTGGGGCACGCGTATGGTCGGTGATTGTCTGACGCAAGGCGGAACGTTCGGGAGCGATCGTGCGGAAGGCGGCAAAGGGTGCGTTCATCACAGGCCATATCGTTGCTGGTTGTTTATGATCCCTTATGGTGATTTGCGCCAAATGAGTTATGGAAGAATGGGGATAATGTCGTATATTATTCTTTTTTAGAGAATTTCACCGAATATCATTCTGTGGGTGGTGGTGGCATTGGATGAGATTGATCGCAGGATTCTGAGAATCCTCCAGAAGGACGGCCGTATGACCAATGTGGAGCTCGCAAGGCTGGTGAACCTCAGCCCTGCCGCGACGCTTGAGCGCGTCCGCAAACTCGAGCATTCCGGGGTGATCAGGAATTACATGGCGCGTCTGGACCCCGAGACTGTCAATCTTGGATTGCTGGTTTTTGTGCAGGTGACGCTGGATCGCACGAGTGCCGATATGTTCGACTCATTTGCGAAAGCCGTGCGGGCCATACCGCAGGTAAGCGAATGCTACATGGTGGCGGGTGGGTTCGATTATCTGGTGAAGGCACGGGTGCGGGACATGAATGCGTATCGTGCCTTTCTGGGCAAGACGCTTACACGTCTACCCGGCGTGAGGCAGACACACACTTATACAGTTATGGAGGAGGTAAAAGCGGACCTTGAACTCCCGATTTGATGTTTGAGTCTTCAGTCGAGGCAGGCAAACCCTCCATGCAGATCGAACAAGAGGCAAGCGTGTTCCAGAGCAGAAACGGTGAAAATGGGCGGCCAGATCGTATCACCCTTGGGGGCGCACATGTTGGCGCTGATGATGACGGTGATAAGGACTATGGCATGGCGCATAACGGCATTTTTGCTGATCATGCCTTGCCCTGTCTCGAAATCCTCTTTGGTTGGGGTACCTTGGCGTCAGGATGGATCGCTCACAGGAATAGAGAAAGGCTCGGATGGATTATTACCTGTTGCGATAGCCGCCTGTAGGTTCCGGCCGTCGTTGCAATAGGCAGGAGGGCATGAGTTACCCGTTGCTGAGAGCAGTCTTGCGCGTTTGACGTGGAGGCAGGCTATGATTGGCGGCCTTGAACGTGTGTCCTGCCCTGTGGGGCAATCCGGACAGGGGGATTGTCACGCCCGGTGGACAGAAGGACCACCGTCAGACTTTCGTTCGGGCTGGCTGTTTTTTACTAATTTTTGGGGGAGTGGTGAACCGGGTGGGACTCGAACCCACGACCATTCGATTAAAAGTCGAATGCTCTACCGGCTGAGCTACCGGTTCACATGAGGCGTCTGGCTACAATATGAGCCAGAGGCCGTCAACCGACTGAATCGGGCTCAGTCGGTTTTCATGCGGCTTTTACAGCCGTCATGTCCTTGATCAGGCTTCAGGACGCATGGAGATGATGGCATCGGGGTCCTTGACCATGCCCGAGGCGCCAGCGCCGCGCTTGACCTGGTCGATATGCTCCATGCCCGACACGACCTGACCGGCGATGGTGTACTGGCCATCAAGCGAGGGGGTGGGCTGGAACATGATGAAGAACTGGCTGTTGGCCGAGTTCGGGTTCATGGTGCGGGCCATGCCCAGCGTGCCGCGCTCGAACTTGGCTTCACGCGTGAATTCGGCCTTGAGGTCAGGCAGGTCGCTGCCGCCCGAGCCGGTGCCGGTCGGGTCGCCACCCTGAGCCATGAAGCCTTCGATGACGCGATGGAACTTCACACCGTCATAAAAGCCCTGCTCGGAGAGGGTGCGCAGGCGCTCGGCAGCCAGGGGAGCGAGGTCGGGGCGGAGTTCGATCACGACATCGCCGGTCTTGAGCTTCATGACGAGGCGGTTATTGGTCTCGGACATTGACGTCTATCCTTGTGTTTGCGGAGCCTTGAAAGGCCACGCGGCCTATGTCGGCTTCTCTGTCGCATTGGGCAAGAGATGCCGGGCAATATTCTCTGGCACATAGGGGCGTATATCGCCCCCATAGGCCAGAAGCTCACGCACGAGGCTGGAGGCGATCAGACGATGCTCCTCACGTGCGGTGAGAAAGATGGTTTCGAGGTCAGGGGCCAGATTCCGGTTGATGGCCGCCATGGGCATTTCGCTGGTCAGATCGGATTCGGAGCGTAGCCCGCGAATAATGAAGCGCGCCTTTTGAGCACGGGCGGCATCGACCATGAGGGTGCTGAAGGCAACCACGCTGACCTGCGTGATGCCCTCAAGGGCAAAGGTCTCGGTGATACAGGCGCAGCGTTCATCAATCGAAAGACGTGGCGCCTTGCCGGGGTTGAGTGCCACGCCGATGACGAGGTGATCGACGAGATTCAGGGCACGGTGGGCGATATCGAGATGGCCCAGGGTGAACGGGTCGAACGTGCCGGGATAAAACCCGACACGTTGACCGTTCGAAGAGGCGTCAGTTTGCACTGTCATCCGGTGTTGTATCGCCAGAGGGAGCGGCCTCGTCTGAGGGAGCCTCTGAGGGGGCTGTGTCCGGCACGCCGGAGGCCGCGGCATCCGATTCCTCAAGTGAGGTTTCGGCGTCATCGGCATCCGTGCCCTCGGATTCTGCAACCGGGAAGATGCTGGTGACGCGCTCTTCTGCACCGACGCGGAACAGGGTAACGCCGCTGGCCTGACGGGCCATGACACGCACCTGAGAGACCGGCACCCGGATGAGGCGTCCGACATCGGTCACCATCATGACGTCGGTACCATCAAGCGTAGGCAGGGTCGCAACAACCTCGCGACCACGTTTGGGGTTGGTGAGTGTCATATTGGCGATACCCTGACCACCACGGCCGCTGACTCGATATTCGTAAGCGGAAGAACGACGACCGAAGCCGGCATCGGTGACGGTGAGCAGGATTTCTTCCTGAGCGGCGAGCTCGTCAAAGCGCTCCTGCGTCAGATCACCGGCATCGATGGCTTCATCGGCATCGTCAGAGGCAATTTCCTCGATCTCTTCCTCGTTGCCGGCTGCATTGGCTGCGGCTTCAGCGCGGCGCTTGGCATTGGCCGCACGCAGATAGGCGGAGCGTTCCTCGACGCTGGCATCGACATGGTTGAGGATGCAAAGCGAGTTGACCTCGTCGCCGGTGGCGAGGCGGATGCCGCGTACGCCGGAGCTGTCACGACCAGCAAAAACACGCAGCGTGTCGTCGGTGATCTGGAAGCGGATCGAACGGGCCTTGCGTGTGGCGAGGAACACATCCTGACCCTCGCGGCAGGTGGCGACACCGACCAGGCTGTCGCCCTCATCGAGCTTCATGGCGATCAGGCCGGAGGCGCGGATGTTCTTGAAATCGCTCAGGCGGTTGCGTCGGACATTGCCGCTGGCTGTTGCAAAGACGAGGTGCAGATCTTCCCACTGCTCCTCTTCCTGCGGCAAAGCGAGGATGGCCGTGATCGAATCTGTACCGAGGTCGGGCAGGAGATTGACCAGGGCGCGACCTTTGGCGGTGGGGGAGGCCTCTGGCAGGCGCCATACCTTCTCGCGATAGGCCTTGCCACCCGATGAGAAGAACATGACCCATTGATGGGTGTGGGCGTTGAAGCTGTTGACGATGACATCGTCACCGCGACGCCCTGCGGCCGTACGGCCACGCCCGCCACGATTCTGGGCACGGAAGATTTCGAGCGGTGTGCGTTTGATGAAGCCGTCACGGGTGATGGTGACGACCATCTGGCCGGGTTCGATCAGGCTTTCATCCGACTGGTCGCCCAGCGCATCCGAGATTTCGGTCATGCGCGGCGTGGCGATTTCGGCGCGGGCCAGAAGCAGCTCGTGACGCATGACTTCCATGCGACGCACATGGCTGCCGATGATTTCGAGCAGTTCGTTGATCTTGGTGGCGACCTCGCTCAGCTCGCCCTGGATCTTGTCACGCTCCAGACCGGTCAGACGCTGCAAACGTAGTTCGAGAATACCGCGGGCCTGCACTTCAGTCAGGTGGACCTTGCCATCGACGATGACATTGCCTTCATCATGGATCAGCTCGATGAGCGGCTGCACATCGGCGGCGTTCCAGGCGCGGGCCATCAGGGATTCGCGTGCGGTGGCGGCATCGGGGGCGCTGCGGATGAGAGCGATCACCTCATCGATATTGGCGACCGCGATGACGAGGCCGACCAGCAGATGCCCGCGATCACGCACCTTGTTCAGGTCAAAGCGCGACCGGCGCAGGATGACGTCTTCACGGAAGCGGATGAAGGCTTCCAGAACGTCCTTGAGCCCCATTGTGCGGGGCTTGCCGTCATCAAGGGCAAGGCAGTTGACGCTGAATGAGGTCTGAAGCTGGGTGAAGCGATAGAGCTGGTTCAGCACGACTTCGGGCGTTGCGTCGCGCTTGAGTTCGATCACGATGCGCATGCCGGAGCGATCGCTCTCATCGCGGATATCGGAGATACCCTCGATTTCCTTGGCGCGGACGAGATCGGCGATCTTTTCCTGCAGCGTTGCCTTGTTCACCTGATAGGGAATTTCGGTGACGATGATCGCCTGACGATCCTTGCGGATATCCTCGATTTCGGCGCGGGCGCGCATGGGAACGGAGCCACGGCCCGTCTCGAAGGCCTGACGGATGCCACGACGGCCCATGATGATGCCGCCCGTCGGGAAATCCGGGCCGGGGATGATCTTCATCAGATCATCGAGGGTGGCTTCGGGATTCTCGATCAGGGCAAGCGTCGCGTCGATGACTTCGCCGGGGTTGTGCGTCGGAATATTGGTCGCCATGCCGACGGCGATGCCGGAGGCGCCATTGACCAGAAGATTGGGGAAGGCAGCAGGCAGAACCTTGGGTTCGCTTTCGCTTTCATCGTAGTTCGGCTGGAAATCGACCGTGTCGCGGTCGATATCGTCGAGCAGGAAGGACGCCGATTTGGCCAGACGCGCTTCGGTGTAACGCATGGCGGCCGGGCTGTCGCCGTCGACCGAACCGAAATTGCCCTGACCATCGATGAGACGGACGCGCATCGACCAGGACTGGGCCATGCGCACCATGGCGTCATAGATCGAGCTGTCGCCATGGGGATGGTATTTACCCATGACATCACCGACCGCACGGGCCGATTTGCGATAGGGCTTGTCGGAGGTGAAGCCGCTCTCACGCATGGCGTAGAGGATGCGGCGATGGACCGGCTTGAGGCCGTCACGGACATCCGGCAACGCGCGCGAGACAATGACCGACATGGCATAGGCGAGGTAGGAGGAGCGCATTTCCTCCTCGATGGTCACCGGGATCTGGTCAAAGGGTGCGGCTGGCGGCGTCAGGTCGGTCAAGGCAGTTCCGTCTTGTTGCTGTGTCGGTCAGGGAGAAAGGCGTGGAAAGGGGCCGATCAGAACGGGATCTCGTCGTCCAGATCGCCACCTGGTGCGTCCCAGCCACCGCCGTTATTGCCACCCTGATTGCGCGAGGGAGACTGGCTCATGCCATTGCCACCGCTGCGAGCCGGGGCATTGCCGCCGCCATAGGAACGTGATGGGCCGCTTTCATAGCCGCCCCCCATGCCGCCACCGGACTCACCATCGCGGTTATTGTCGAGCAGGGTGAGTTCTCCACGGAACCGGTCAAGCACGATTTCGGTCGTATAGCGCTCCTGTCCGCCCTGGTCGGTCCATTTGCGTGTCTGGAGCTGGCCTTCCACATAGACCTTGCGGCCCTTGCGCAGAAAACGCTCGGCGACATCGGCCAGACGCTCGTTGAAAATCACGACGCGGTGCCATTCGGTGCGCTCCTTGCGCTCGCCCGAGGCGCGGTCATTCCAGCTTTCGGAGGTGGCAACGGTCAGGTTGACGATCTTGGCACCGGACTGGGCATTGCGTGTTTCCGGGTCGCGGCCCAGATTTCCCACCAGAATGACTTTGTTTACACTTCCTGCCATGGCGACCGACCCTAAATACTGAAAATCGAGCCATCTTAGCCCAGCCCAGCGCTGGCGTCACGCCTCGGGCGGCATTGCTGCCGACTTTAATCCTGTGGGGGGCAATCCTACATAGGTCTCGAAACGTTCTCGTCTTTCCGTCCCCCAATCTGCCTTGCGTGGTGCTGATGTCTGATCTGCCGTACAACCAGTCCATTCGTGTGCGCGGTGCCCGCGTGCATAATCTGAAGAATATCGACGCCGATATTCCCAGGGACCAGCTGACGGTGATCACGGGACTGTCAGGCTCCGGCAAGTCATCGCTCGCTTTTGATACGATCTATGCTGAGGGGCAGCGGCGTTACGTCGAGAGTCTGTCGGCCTATGCGCGTCAGTTTCTGGAACTGATGGGCAAACCGGACGTGGATTCGATTGAAGGGCTGTCGCCTGCCATTTCGATCGAGCAGAAGACCACATCGAAAAACCCGCGTTCGACTGTCGGGACGATCACCGAGATCCACGACTATATGCGCCTGTTGTGGGCGCGTGCCGGTGTGCCCTATTCGCCAGCCACAGGGCTGCCCATCGAGGCACAGACGGTCAGCCAGATGGTCGATCGTGTGATGGCGATGGAGGAGGGTACACGGCTGATGCTGCTGGCCCCTGTAATTCGCGATCGTAAGGGAGAGTATCGCAAGGAGCTGGCCGAGCTTCAGCGCAAGGGCTTTACGCGTGTGAAGGTCGATGGCGAGACCTATGAGATTGCTGAAGCCCCTCATCTGAACCGCAAGCTGCGTCATACGGTTGAGGTTGTGGTCGACCGCGTGGTGGTGAAGCCGGGTATCGAGACGCGTCTGGCTGACAGTTTCGAAACAGCGCTGAGCCTTGCCGATGGTGTTGCCTATGCCGAGCAGGTGCGTCGCGCCGGAGAGGAAGGCGCGAGCGAGCACATCGTGTTTTCGGCCAAGTTTGCCTGCCCGGTGAGTGGCTTCACGCTTGAGGAAATCGAGCCGCGCCTGTTCTCGTTCAATGCGCCGATGGGAGCCTGTCCGGTATGCGACGGGATAGGCACAGAGACGCATTTCGATGCGCGGCTGATCGTGCCTGACGAGAATCTGTCTCTTGCCGAGGGGGCGATCGCCCCCTGGCGCGATGCCAAGACGCCTTGGTACGACCAGACGCTGGAAGCGATGGCGCGTCATTTCAGGGAGAAGATGACAACGCCCTGGAAAAAGCTCGGTGAGCATTTTCGCCAGGCGTTGCTTGAGGGAAGCGAAGACTCGGTTCTTTTCACCTACAAGGATGGCAAGCGGGCTTACGAACTCACCAAGCCTTTTGAAGGGGTGATGCGTAACCTGCAGCGTCGTCTGGCCGAGACGGACAGCATGTGGGTGCGTGAAGAAATGTCACGCTATCAGTCCGACGTTCCCTGTCATGCCTGCCATGGTGCGCGTCTGAAGCCTGAAGCGCTTTGCGTGCGTGTGAACCACCTGAATATCGCGCAGGCCTCCGATTTGACCATCCGGCGGGCACTCGATTGGTTCGGGGGCGTCGAGGCGTCCCTGACGCCGCAGCGTGCCGAGATTGCGCGGCGTATCTTGCGCGAGATCCTCGACCGGTTGAGGTTTCTGGATGATGTGGGACTCGATTATCTGACTCTTTCACGAGGTTCGGCCACGCTGTCGGGTGGAGAGAGCCAGCGTATCCGGCTTGCGAGCCAGATTGGATCGGGGCTGACGGGCGTGCTGTATGTGCTCGACGAACCCTCTATCGGATTGCATCAGCGAGACAATGAGCGTCTGCTCGGGACGCTCGACCGGCTGAAGAAGCTCGGTAATACGGTTATCGTGGTCGAGCATGACGAGGACGCGATCCGGGCTGCCGACTGGCTGATCGATATGGGGCCGGGGGCGGGTGCGCTGGGTGGCACAGTCGTAGCCTGTGGTCGCCCCGAGGAAGTGGCGCAGAACGAGAACAGCATCACAGGAGATTACCTCTCTGGCCGACGCATGATCCCGGTACCGGAAAAGCGTCGTGTCTGCGACGGGGACCGCATGCTGACCCTTGTGGGGGCGTCCGGCAACAACCTGCATGACGTGACGGCGCGTTTCCCGCTGGGTTGCTTTGTGGCCGTTACCGGGGTGTCGGGTGGGGGTAAATCGACCCTCGTGGTCGATACACTTTACAAGGCGCTATCGCGTGAGCTGATGGGAGCCAATCAGTCGCCGTTGCCGTACAAGGCGCTTGAGGGGCTGGAGCATCTCGACAAGATTATCGACATCGATCAGTCCCCTATCGGACGGACGCCGCGCTCCAACCCAGCGACCTATACGGATCTGTTTACGCCAATACGCGACTGGTTTGCCGAACTGCCGGAAGCCAAGGCGCGCGGGTACAAGCCGGGGCGTTTTTCATTCAACGTCAAGGGTGGGCGTTGCGAGGCATGCCAGGGTGATGGTGTGCTCAAGATCGAGATGCATTTTCTGCCCGACGTGTTCGTGACCTGCGATACCTGTAAGGGGCAGCGCTATAATCGTGAGACGCTGGATGTGAAGTTCCGCGGTAAATCGATTGCTGATGTGCTGGCCATGACGGTGGATGAGGCTCTGCCCTTCTTCCATGCTGTGCCGCGTATTCGTGACAGGCTGGCGATCCTTCAGCAGGTGGGGCTTGGCTATGTCACGCTGGGCCAGCAAGCCACGACGCTCTCGGGTGGCGAGGCCCAGCGCGTCAAGCTGTCGAAAGAATTGGCACGACGGGCAACGGGACGGACGCTCTATATTCTGGATGAGCCCACGACTGGTTTGCACACCGAGGACGTGCGCAAATTGCTGGATGTGCTTCATGCGCTGGTGGATCAGGGGAATACCGTTCTCGTGATCGAACATAATCTGGACGTGATCAAAACAGCGGACTGGCTGATTGATATTGGCCCGGAAGGCGGTGATGGTGGCGGACGGATCGTTGCCGAGGGGCCACCGGAGGTCATTGCAGCGACCGAGGGGAGCCACACCGGGCGTTTCCTCGGGCCGCTCCTGCCGCCTCGGGCCGTCGAGGTGCAAGCACCCGCCAAGAAGAAAGCTGCTCCAGCGGCTCGGAGAAAGGTGCGTGTGTCATGACCATCATAGTGCCCTTTTGCGGGCGGATCACGCCGCGCGAGAGGCAAGAGAGCCTTGAGTCGATCAATGCCTGCCTGAACAATATAAGGGTTATGCCGTTTGAGGACCTGACAGACGGAGAGCGACGTACGGCGCGTATGGCTGTGGTCGCCAACCCGGATCCGGCTGATCTGTCCGACCTACCCATGCTTGAATGGGTGCAAAGTCTGTGGGCCGGGGTCGAGCGGCTGGTCGAGGAAATGCCGAACCCGGCGATACGCATTGTCAGGATGACTGATCCGCAGCTGGCGCTTACGATGTCCGAGGCGGTGCTGGCCTGGACGCTTTATCTGCATCGCGACATGCCGCTTTATCGCGAGCAGCAGACAAAGACGCGCTGGTGTCAGCATCCGCTCGTCTTACCGCAGGACCGCCCTGTTGGTATTCTGGGCATGGGGAATCTGGGGCGAGCGGCTGCGCAGAGATTGAAGGAAAACGGCTTTCCCGTGACGGGCTGGAGCCGCACGCCTTGGGCAACGGCGGATATTCCCATGACATACGGTCCATCCGGGCTCGAAGCCCTGTTGAGGCAAAGTGCGATTGTTGTGGTCCTTCTGCCACTGACGCCGCAAACCCGTGGACTGCTTGATGACTGGCGTTTCGGGCAGATACGCGAGGGGGCATCACTCATCAATTTTGCCCGGGGTCCGATTATCGATCAGGCGGCGCTGGGTAGGGCGCTTGACCGTGGGCACCTGTCGCATGCTGTGCTTGATGTTTTCGAACGTGAGCCTCTGCCGAAGGACGACTGGTTGTGGAGTCATCCCAAGGTGACGGTACTGCCTCATATCTCTGCCCCGACCCAGACGGGGACGGCCTCGCAGCTTGTGGCGCGTAACCTTCAGGCGTTTTACGATCAGGGTGTTATCCCTGCCTGTGTCCAGCGCGATGTCGGGTACTGACAGGCGGGCCTGAACGTCAAAAAAATCTTGTGGTGCCGTCGCTGCTGGTGGGCTCGCTGGCCGATGCCGGGGGCCGAGGGTCATTTGATCCTTGTGGATCAGACGGGTGGCACTATCCACGCATCTCCGGGACTTTCCCATCAGAGCAGCATGATGCGCGTCTTTCTGACCAGGACCGGACGGATATAGAGGCGGATTGAACGGCTCGGCGAGACATGGGCCGCGACAGGGACGGTGGGTCTTGCGTCTGATTTTGTGGATTGCGCTGGAATGGTAAGTCGTCAGAGTGAACCTGCCATCCAGACAAGGTGCTCCGGCGTTGTCGTGAGGCGGACAACGCCGAAGGTGGGCGGGGTTTACTGGTCGTACATCGGGCGAAGGGTTTTGCCCGTTGCGGCAGCAGGTGCCTGAGGGGCGGCACTGCTGAGATTTTCGAACTGCTCGGGGTGCTGCGAGATATTGACGCCGCCAACGGGCTGTGGGTGGTGCAGATCGTCATATTGCAGCGGTGTGATGGAGAGCGTCTGATCCATCGTGGGCAGGAGCTTCACGTTCCAGCCGCCGCCAAGGGCGCGGACCAGTCCGATATCAGCCTGGTAGAGACGTGTTGCCACCTCGATCTGATGGATGCGGGTTTCCAGCGTCTGGACCTGGGCGAAGATGGCTTCAAGATATGTGCCTACACCGCCCTGATAGAGCGTCATGGTCATGTTCTGGGTCGCCAGGGTCGCGTCGACGGCTTTTTCGAGCGTACGATTTTCCTGATCGAGGCGGCTGGTGCGTGACAAGCCGTCTTCCACTTCACGGAAGGAGTCCAGCACCTTGCTGCGGTAGTTGTCGCGTGTCTCGCGATAGGCCGACCAGGCATGCTGGAGTTCGGCGCGTCTCATGCCGCCCTCAAAAATGGGAAGCTCGAACGAGGCGCCGTAGGACCAGAGCGAATTGGCCAGATTGGCGAGATCGAAGCCGTTCTGGGCGAAGCCGCCACCCGCCTGAAGCGAGATGTGCGGGTAGAACGCGGCACGGGCAATGCCGATCTCGCGATTGGCCTGAGCCATTTCGCGTTCGGCGCTCGCGATGTCCGGGCGGCGCTGAAGCAGCTCGGACGGGACGCCGGCGGGAAGGCTGGGTTGATGGAAGCCCATGACCTGCGTCGGCGCGATATGAAACGACGAGGGTGAGGCATTGGTCAGGATGGCGATGGCGTGCTCGGTGACTTCACGGGCGGCCTGCACATCAAGCTCGGCGGCCTGTGTCGAGTAGAGCTGCGCCTGGGCACGGGCCACGTCGAGGCGTGGGGCAGCCTGATTAAGCAACTGGTTCTGCGTGATCTGCAGAGCCTTCTGATAATAGCCGATCGACTGGTTGTAGATGGCGATCTGCGCATCATAGCCGCGCAACTGCACGTAGTCGGAAGCAAGCTCAGCCTGAAGGCTCAGCCGTGACATGGCGAAGTCGGCGGCTTTTTCCTGCGCGTACTGCTTCTGGGCGCGCACATGGTTGCGGATGGACGACCAGAAATCGGGCTCCCAGGAGGCCAGGCCGTGATATTCCTCATCCGTCTCGGTGATGTTGCCCTTGTAGCGGAACAGGCGGTCTTCGGACTGCTTGTTGTCAAAGGCGCCGGCACCGAGTGCGAGATGGGGTAACAACTCAGAACGGGCCTGAACGACGAGGGCGCGTGCCTGAATGAAGCGTTCGGCTGCGGCCTGCAGGTCGGCATTGGAGGTTGTGAGCGTCGCTTCCATCTGGTTGAGAAGCGGGTCGTTCAGCAATGTCCACCAATCTGTGGGCAGTGTGGTATCAGCCGGGGTGGCCGTGGCGAAGGGGCCCTGGCCGTGCCAGCTGGCTGGCACGACGAAGGTGGGCGGCTTGTAGGTTGGCGCGAGGTCACAGGCTGACAGACCGAAGGCTGTCAGAACCGTGCCGCAGGCCAGAGCCAGCTTCTTGATCTTGCTTGTGGTCATTCCGAGGCCCCGAATCCGGACTGGTTGTAGCCGCGCTGGGGTGTGGTGACGTTGACCTTGTCACCTTCCAGCAGGTCGGCTGGCGGGTTGGCGATAATGCGATCCTTGGGCGAGATGCCTGCCTGGATTTCGGTTGAGGTATCCGCCATGCGGCCTACGACGACGTTCTTGTAGTGGACCGTGTTGTCGTCATTCACGACGACGACCTGCATGCCTTTTTCCTCGAAGACGAGGGCGGAGGTCGGGACCTCGAACAGGTGGGCCGTTTCGTTGTGGGCCTTGAGCTCGACTGAGGCGAAGGTGCCGGGCCAGAGAACCTCACCGGGGTTTTCCATGGTGAATTCCGAGGTCACGGTGCGGGTGTTCGGGTCATAGCCGCGTGCTGTGGTGAGGAAGCTCGCGTGGAACTTCTTGTCCTTGAACTGGGGCACGCTGACATCGGCGGTGATGTCGGGCTGGAGGATATAGGAGAACACTTCCGGCACGGACACGAAGAGGCGCAGCTTGTGCACGTCGGCCACGGTAAACAGTTCGGACGCTGCACCCGTGCTGTTGAGATTGCCGCCACCATCATGGACGTAATCGCCCACATTGATGCTGCGCGACGTCACGATGCCATCGAAGGGGGCCACGATGGTCTTGAACTTCTCGAGGGCCGCGAAGTGATCGACGTTGCGCTGGGCGGCATCGACTTCGGCCTTGGCCGACTGCTCGTTCGCATTCGATACAGAGACCGACTGGCCTGAAACCGATTGCGACTTGCCCATCGCGCGCCAGCGTTCGGCGGTGACGGCGGCAAGGTGGTACTTGGCGAGTACCGCATTCAGGTCCGCCTGAGCCTGGGCGTACTGCGCATCCAGCGCGGGTGCGTTGATTTCGGCCAGTGCATCGCCGGCCTTCACATGGGCGCCGTAATCCTTGAACCACATCTTCACATAGCCCGAGACCTGCGGATAGATCGGCGCCTGATACCAGGCATCGATATTACCGGGGAGGGTGAGGGCTACCTTGTCAGGCGACTGGATGGGGTTCAGCACCGCGACATTCGGGATGGCGTTCTGTGCCGTTTCAGTGGCGAGGGCGTGATTGTGGTGGACGCGACCGACAACGAGGGCGCCGACCCAGAGCGCGAGGACGCATCCTCCCGCAACAGCGATGATCTTGGGGGAGGTGGCCATTAGACGGTTTCCTTCTGGCGGGCAGAGCGGTTGTGCAGGATCGCGTAGACGCAGGGCACGAAGAGCAGGGTGGAGATGGTAGCCACGATCAGGCCGCCGATAACGGCGCGACCGAGCGGCGCATTGGTGGAGTTCGATGTCGCCATCGGGATCATACCGACGATCATGGCGAGCGCGGTCATGAGAACCGGACGGATACGACCGTAACCGGCCTCGATGGCGGCGCGTAGTGCATCGCCATGAACCTCGAGGCGCTCACGGGCAAAGGACACGACGAGGATCGAGTTGGCGGTGGCCGTACCCATGCACATGATGGCGCCGGTGAGGGCCGGAACCGACAGGCGGGTGCCGGTCAGGAACAGGGCCCAGGCAATACCACCCAATGCGCCGGGAAGAGCCGTGATGATGATGAACGGGTCCAGCCAGGACTGGAAGTTCACGACGATCAGCAGATAGATCAGCACGACGGAGACGCAGAGGCCGAAGACGAGCTGGACATAGGCACCATGCATGGTGGTGGCCTGACCGTGGACATCGACCGCTGTGGTGCGCGGCAGGTTGGGCGCATCCTTGGCGATGGTGTCGTTCACGGCGTCGAGCACATTGCCCAGATCGGTGCCCTCGACGTTCACGTAGATATCGATCTCGGACATCGAGTTGTAGTGCGAGACCTCGCCCGGCGTGCCGGTGGGTACGACATTGGCAATGGCGCCCAGAAGCTGCGTCTGGTCGTTGGGGTTGCCGTCACCCTTGTCGATGGGAACCGTGAGCAGGTCGTTCAGGTGAGTGAGCTGGTCCTGCGACGTGTAGACGTTGAGCGGGAAGGTCACGTTATCGACCGGATCGAGCCAGAACTGGGGATCGACCACGCCGGAACCCGCGAGGGTGAGCAGTTCGTTCGTGGCGAGATCGTTCTCGCTCAGACCGGTTGCCTGACTGAAGGTACGGTTGCCATTCACCATGAGGGTGGGGGTGGACATCGTCTGCTGGATCACGACATCGGCCGTGCCCGGGATCTGGCGGATCTTGCCGATCAGGTGCTTGGCGTAATTGTAGTTATCCGAGACGCTGGGGCCGGAGAGCTGAATGTCGATCGGTGCGGCCGAACCGAAATTCAGGATCTTGTCGGTCAGGTCGGCAGGCTGGAAGGTGAACACCGTGCCGGGGAAGCGTGCCGAGAGATCCTTGCGGAGCAGGGCGCGGTAATCCCACACGGGTGATTCCTCATCCTTGAGCGCAATGGTCAGATCGCAATCCTGCGTGCCGATGGTCGGCGTGGGGATAAAGGCCTGGTTGTGCGGACCTTCAGGCAGGCCGCAATTGGAGATGATGTTCTCCACCTTGCCCGGCAGGAGCTGGTTGATGCGGTTATCGACCAGGGCGGCAATGCGGCCTGCGACTTCGATACGGGTGCCGAGCGGGGCACGCATATGCATCTGCAGCGAGCCCGATTTGACCTCGGGGAAGAAGTCACGCCCCGCGACGCCATAGAGACCCAGCGAAGCAATGGAGATCAGCAGGAACACGCCGACAAACATGCCGCGACGGGCCACGCAGCGTGTCAGCAGCGTGTTGTAGCCTTCGCGGAAATTGTTGAAGCGGTGTTCGAAGCCACGCTGGAAGCGACCGAAGAAGCCCTTGGGCGCCGGGGCATGGTCGTCATGGCCGTGGGCATGGTGGACCTGACCGGCGAGGAGGAACTTCGCCATGGTGGGCACAAGGGTACGCGACAGGATGAAGGACGCGATCATGGCGAACATGATGGCGAGCGCCATGGGCATGAAGAGATAGCCCGCGACCCCGGACAGCTCGAAGAGCGGCAGCCACACGATACAGATGCAGGTGGTCGAAACGAAGGTGGGGATGACGATCTGGTTGGCCGCATCAATGATGGCGAGTTCGAGATCCTTGCCCATTTCGAGATGGGTATCGATGTTCTCGATCATCACCGTGGCGTCGTCGACGAGAATACCGACGGCGAGGGCAAGACCGCCAAGGGTCATGATGTTGATGGACTGACCCGCCCAGCCGAGCCCGATGATCGAGCAGAGAATGGCAAGCGGGATGGAGGTGGCGATGATGACGGTAGAACGCCACGAACCAAGGAACAGCAGCACCACGATGCCGGTCAGGATGGAGGCCGTGATCATTTCACGGACCACGTCCTTGATCTGCTCCTTCACCATGACCGAGGCATCGGCCAGGATGGAGACCTGAACGTCCGGGGGCAGGATGGCGCGCAGGCGTGGCAGAAGGGCCTTGGTGGCGGAGACCACGTCGAGCGTCGAGGCCGTACCACCCTTCTGGGTGATCATCTCGACCGCCTGACGGCCCTTGACGAGCACGAGGTTGGTCTGGGGATGGCCGCCGCGATACACATCGGCCACGTCGCGGATATAGATGACAGCGTTGCCAACGCGCTTGACCGGGATGGCAGCGATGTCTTCCATCGATTCCGGCGCAGCGTTGGTCTGGACCATCCAGTCCGTGGCGTCGATCTTCTGGTCGCCTGCGGGGAGAACGATGTTCTGTGCGGTAAGCGCTGCCTGCACATCGGCAGCCGAGAGGTGATGGGCGCGAAGCTGCTCCTGGTTGAGAGACACCATCACGAAGCTGTCCATGCCACCATAAGGATGGGCGACGACGGCGCCGGGAACGGTGGCAAGGAGCGGACGAACACGGATGACGCCGAGTTTGAACAGATCGGAAGGTGTCTGTTTTTCGGAGGTGATCTGAAGCGCGATGACAGGAACCTGTGAGGGATCGAGCGCGACGATCATCGGGGCCGGCACCTTGGGCGGCAGGCCGAGGAGAATCGTTTGTGAAATGGCTGTCACTTCCGCTTCAGCCGTGCCGACAGGTGTGCCCGGCTGGAAGTAGATGTTGACGATCGAACGCCCGTAATAGGAGTTCGACTCCATATGCTCGATGTTCTGCACAGTCGTCGTGACTGCCAGCTCGAAATTATAGGTGATTCGCCCGGCGAATTCGTTCGGCAACAGACCGGGATAGGTCCAGATGACCGATACGACAGGCACCTTGATCTCGGGGAACACGTCGGTTGGCGTCTTGAAGATCGACATGATTCCAAACATCAGAATCAGGATCGAAAAGACGACAAAGGTCAGGGGCCGCCTTAAGGCAGTTACGACGATGGCGTTCATGAATTCATGCGCTCTCTTCTCGTACGAAGGGAAGATGCCTTACGGCAGTTTATGTTGTTGCATTAATCCGAATTAACATTAAGAAAATGATAGCGTAGCGTTGACGCCGATCATTACTTATCCAGATTACTCATCTTCGGATCGTATAGGCGCTGACATAAAATGTCGCATAAATGTTGTTTTAGAGAATGGTTGCAGAACGCATCTGCACCGGTCTTGTGGCTTATCGCCATAATCTATTCTTGACTTTATGGCACAATGCCATTAATAAGACGTTAATCGTCCAGAAGTCAGTTCGGCTTCAAGGCGCAGCTGGTCGGTTGTTGCTGATCAAAACGCAAGGGCGCGAGGCGCAAGGAATGGTTGAGAACGCGTATGTTCTCGTTTTGTTCTTGCTGCGTCCCGCTTCAGGCGCTATGTCTGCGTACGAAGAAGGCTGTTTTCTGGATGTGCGATAAAAACAAGGACGCTAAGAATGGTCCTGATCTTGTTTCCTGGGCGCCTCTTGCATGTCGCAAGGCGTGCTTTTGTCCATGTGAGACGCCATGTCCTGCTGCTGGAGCACCAACTCTGGGTGCAGAGCCGCCAGGCGGAGAGCCATCTCTTCATCCGTGCGACCGTTCAGCACCCCTTTCAGGAGAAAGTCGGTCGAGACCCGCAAGCGATTGGAGAGAGACATGATGAGGAACACGCTTGGCGCGCGATCGCCCTTCTCAATCTTGTTCAGGGTCGAGGCATCCACGCCCAGTAGGCGCGCGCATTCGCTCTGATTGGGAAAGACGAGTTCTCTTGCCCAGGTAATACGACGCCCGATGGCGCGTTGAACGATCGCAAGCGAGTCGGGACGTTTGTTTTTGGCCATGAGGCATTCATAGCAATGGCTCATTGCCAAATCCAGAGGGGAATTATCAGTCGTAAGCACGACTGAACTTATGGCATTTAGCCATGTTTTGGGGTGAATCAGGTGGGTATCATGAAAATGTCCGCAGAAAATCCCAGTCGGGCCAGGACCGGTGCCGAACTGGCGAGAATGCTCATGAGCATGGATCGTCATGCGAGGGTGGGGCTCAGGCCAGAGCGCAAAAGGGGGCGTTCCTTAAATGGCGCATTATCCGGCCAAGACGTGAATAAGCCTATCTCCAAGTTGGTCGTGCGTGCATCGGAAATCACGCGATGCAGGGTGGTGGCCCTGGAGTATGACCGCGATGAGTCTGGAGCGCTGCCGGCAGGTCACAAGGTGAGTTGGGGCGCTTTGTGGCCCGAGGGTGAAGCGCCTGTCTATCACGAGGTCTGCGGGTATGGGGCGGTACGTCCGGTGATCTGAAGTGGTGCGAAGGTCAGGCTGAATTGTGCGGCGTCTGGATATAGGGGGCAGGATTGGGATGACGAAGAGCGAGGCGGATCGGGTTCGGGAAGAGAACATGCCAACGCCTGAGAGGATGCGTCGTCATCATTTCAGGAAGGAGGGTGAGGCACTTCGGCTGTGGTCGACAGTGGCCTGGCTGTATAAGGCCGGCGATATCGGAGACGACGAGGTGGCGGCGGCGCAACGTTGGCGCGCGGAATATGACTACGCCGAGAGGGGGGTGGTCGAAGCGCAAGGGGAGCGGATGGCCACGGAGAAAGGCGATATCCACACGTGGATGCTCGGACGGGGCAAGTGCGCAGCGCGGTTGAGACAGCTCCACATGCTCATGGGGGATAGCCTGCATAGCCGGATCGAGATGATGCTGATCAGGGAGATGAGTTTTCCTGATATGGCACGGTTGATTTTCCCTGAAGGGGCACGCGCGCAGGCGAGAACCAAGACCGCAGCACAATGTGCTCTCGCATTGGAATGGCTTTGTGAATATTATAATAATAAAAGTATTGCAAAAATTCATAAAATATAGTATAAATAACATATACTGAAATAATTATATATGACAAATCCCGACATCAACGTCGGGGATGTGGTTGTGTGCAGAAATCACCTGTTTGTCGTTGTGCATACCGGTTTGGAAAATGCTGTTCTGAGCCCGGTGATTGCAGCTTCGGAATTGCGCCATCGCGCGGATCTGCCCTTGGGGTGGAGTGATATCGCAGAAGCGAACCTGCCCTCGGGCGATATGAGGGTAAGGGCAGTGCCTTGCCTCCGCAAAAAGGCAGGCCTCGTACGCCTGGGCTCTGTGCGTCTTGCCTGTATTGCGTTGATCAGACAGCGCCTCAGGCATGAGATGGCAGAGAAAGACCGAGAAGGGGTCGGATCCTTGGCGTCGCGCCGTCGATGTCATCTGTGATTGTGACGGTAGGGGGCAGCACAGCGTCATACCTGATGCTGCAGGCTACGAGGCGCATGCGATGCCATTATCAGGCTTATGGCGGGTCTTAATTTGGGATCCGGTATTATCATGCGCCGGGTTCGATATTGGCATGGACAGGTTTTTTTTCGACGCACCACTCCTCAGGCTCAGGCAACGGAGTTGGAATGGACAGCAGAAGCGCCATCCGGGGGCGCCCCAGAGGCAAGGGCTTGCAGAGCGTCTTTCTCGATCATCTCAGAAAGAGCGCCAATGTTTCGGAGGCGGCACGTGCCGCGGGAATTGATCGCAAGACGGCCTATAACTGGCGTCGTAGCGATGAACTGTTTTGTGAGAAATGGAGGCAGGCGCTGGAGGAGGCGACAGATCTTCTGGAGGCTGAGGCCAGGCGGAGAGCCATCCATGGCTACGAAGAGCCGGTGCTTTACGGGGGGCGGCTTGTTTGTGATGCCGAGGGTAATCCGGTGACGCGCAAACGCTATAGCGACGGGTTGCTGCGTATGCTGCTGCGGGCGCATCGCCCGGCGAGCTTCAGGGATGTGCCGACAAAAGGCGACGAGCCCGAGCCGGAACTGACCCTGGGCGAGGGTGATGACACGCTCTGAGTCGCGTTTTGCGCTGACACCGGTTCAGGAAGAGGCCAATCGGCTGCTCGGGGGGAGGGCCCGCCACATATTTCTTCGTGGCGGATCGCGCTCAGGCAAGACATTTGTGTTAATCCGGGCGCTGGTTGTCAGGGCCTTGCGGGAGCCGCACTCGCGGCATGGCGTCTTCAGGCACCGCCAGAATGCACTGCGAGCCAG
The DNA here is from genome assembly GCF_001547995.1 of Asaia bogorensis NBRC 16594. NCBI lineage: Bacteria > Pseudomonadati > Pseudomonadota > Alphaproteobacteria > Acetobacterales > Acetobacteraceae > Asaia > Asaia bogorensis. The sequence goes on along the minus strand of NZ_AP014690.1, from coordinate 2,872,589 downwards.
CATCATCCAGGATACGTTTCCGAAAGTGATGCAATGCTGCTTTCCGCGGCATCGGTACAAATGGGACGGGCAGAGCAACAGGATCCTGTTTCCCAACGGGTCGTCGATCCTCTTTGGGGGGCTGGATGATTCAGCGCGTACAGAAAAAATTCTCGGGTTGGAATTTGCGACGATCTACCTGAATGAAGCCAGCCAGATAAGCTATGGCGCGCGGAACATGTTGCTGACGCGTCTGGCACAGCGTTGTGGGTTGATGCCGCGGGAATATATTGACGCCAATCCGCCTGCTACCGATCACTGGTTATACGCCGTTTTCGAGAGTGGCATCGAGCCGCGGTCGGGGATGCGTCATGCTGACCCTTCGCTTTATGCGTCGATGGTCATGAACCCTGAGCAGAACCGGGCCAATCTCAGCGAGGCCTATCTTGGCCAGCTGGATGCACTGCCCGAGCGCGATCGGAGGCGTTTTCTGCTGGGAGAGTATCAGACCGTTATCGAGGGTGCGCTTTGGCGGGTCGATATGTTCCAGCGCGCTGAACCGGTTTCTGATCAGCATCGCGAGGCCCTGCTTGGGCAGATGAAGCGTGTCGTCGTGGCGATCGATCCCTCAGGGGCCTCCGGGCCCTCGGATCTGGGTGCGGATGAAATCGGTATTGTTGTGGCCGCTATCGATCACAATGGGATCGGGCATGTGCTGGAGGACTGCTCCACACGTGATACGCCCATGGGGTGGGCACGTCGGGCCATACAGGCGGCAGCGCTCTGGCAGGCAGACAGGATCGTGGCGGAACGTAATTTTGGTGGGGCTCTGGTGGAAGCGACGCTCAGAAGCGTCGATCCCAGGGCTGCGCTCAGAATGGTGACGGCATCGCGTGGCAAGGCGGCGCGCGCCGAGCCTGTTGCGGCGCTCTATGAGCAGGGACGTGTGATCCATCACGGGCGCTTTGCGGCCCTTGAGTCGCAGCTTTGTCTCTTCTCGAACCGAGGTTTTGGCGGGGCAGCCTCGCCAGATCGCGCGGATGCGCTGATCTGGGCGCTGAGCGATCTGATGATCGAGCCTCAGGCAGTGCCGGGCCGTTGGCAGGACCGGGGGTGGTTCAGTCTTTCACGATAAGGGAGGTTACATGGATTGGGTGGCGCTTCAGGGACGATATGCCTCTCCACCTGGTTTTTCTCCAAGGATGCTGCGGCTTTTGGCCCTGCAAAGGGTTCTGGATGGAACACAGTATGATGTTCTGCCCTATCCTTTTGCGACGGAGCGTAATGTAGCGGGGGAATATATCCCCCTATCCCAGCGGAGACCCTCTGTACGGACCAATCTGTGCAGGACCGTTGTCGATGAAGCGGTCTCGCTTTTATTTGGCCATACGCATTGGCCGCTTGCTGTCTCGAGTGAAAAGGAGACGGCGGATGCCCTGAACCGTTTTGCCTGCGAGGCTGGTCTGGCGTCACTCATGACGCAGGCGGCAATACGTGGCTCGGTTGGGTCGGTAGCGCTCTGGATCGAGCTTGTGGGCTCCAGACCGATGCCTCGCGTGCTTGAAACAGCTTATCTGACGCCTGAATGGGATCGTGTGGGTGCCTTGCTGCGTGTGACCGAACGCTATGTCGTGACCGGGCAGGCGTTGCAGCAAAGTGGTTATGCTATCGCGCCTGAGCGTGCGGCCATGCGCTTCTGGTGGCACCGATGCTGGGATCGTGACTGTGTGCGGGTTTTTGTGCCCAATCCCGTCGATCAGGAGGGGGAGGCCCCACTTGATGCAGAGCGGTCGCATCAGCACGGTTTTGGTGTGGTGCCGATTATATGGATCAGGAATTTCGGCGGGAGCGGTGGCGAGGCTGAGGGGGAATGTAGCTTCGAGAAAGCAATCGATACGGTCATTGAGGCCGATTATCTGCTTTCACAAGCCGGGCGGGGGCTGAAATACGGCTCCGACCCGACGCTCGTGCTCAAGACGCCGGACATCCCCGAAGGCATGGCACGACAGGGAGGGGCGGCCTCCGCCCTGACCCTGCCGCCTGAAGGCGATGCCAAGCTGCTGGAGATCAATGGCGCTGCTGCCGGTGCGGTTCTGGCGCATTACCGTGAATTGCGTCAGCTGGTGCTGGAGCAGTTGCACGGTAACCGTATGCACGGCGATCGTCTGGGGGCTCCACAATCCGGCCGCGCCATGGAACTGATGTGTCAGCCCCTTATCTGGATGGCTGATCGTTTGCGTGGTGCTTATGGCGAGGGTGGTGTGCTGCCACTGTATCGCCTGCTCTGTCATCTCTCGTCGGTCATGCCCGAAGGGATACAGATCGGGACGAAAACCTATCGGAATCTCGACGCCGGGGGACTCTCCCTGCATTGGCCGGCCTGGTTCACTGCTGATGAATCGGAATTGCTGCCGCTCGCGCAGGGGCTTTGTGCGGCGCAGTCGGGGGGATTGCTGAGCCGTGAAACAGCGGCCCGGCTTTATGCCAGTGCCGCCGGCATTGCTGACCCGGCTGCCGAGTGGACGGAAATCAGGGCTGCAGAAACGGCCCGAACAAACCCTGTAGGGGAAAATGGACATGGTGGATGATGTCGATGCGCTTCGTCTCTCTCTTGCTGAACTTGCTGCTGAACGGGATTCCCTTGTTCAGGCGCATCAGGAGGAACTGGCCAGAGTAAAGGCAGCCGCACGCGATACTGTGCTTGCCGGGGCGCTGCGTGCTGAAGCTGCGCGGCTTGGGGCCTATGACCCTGATCTGGTTGCAGCGCATGTCGATCGCTCTGCCATAACCTGGTCTGAAGAAGGGGCGCCGCAGGGCGTTGAAAAGGCGCTGCGCGATGCACGCGAGGTGCGACGCTTTCTTTTTCGGGAAACGGGACAGCGTTTGTCGGGCGAGGCGCAGGAAAGTGCCGGGATCGTACCAAAGCCGGCACCAGCCCAGGGACAGGATGCGCGCCAATTGCCCGCGCATGATTATGCCCTGCGCAAGCGGCAGTTTCTGGCTGGAATTATCTGAAATACGGGTCTGGGGTGAGTAGAGATGGGTATCGAGAATTTTCCCGAGCAGCTTCGCGCTGCCATTCAGCAGGGTTTTCTGGCACGTGAGTTCGAGACGGGGCTTCATTCCCGTCCTGGATTTCGGGCGATTGCGGATCGTGAGGTTTTTCCCAATGCAATTGGTGAGACGCTGACGAAAACACGCAAGAGCCTCAAATCACCGGTAACGACGCCACTCCTGCCTTCGGGTAATACGAATTTCGACAACGGGCTGTCACCGAGTGGCTGGTCGGTCGAGCAATATACTCTCAGTATCAATCAATATGGTGATACGATTGATCTGAACATGGTCACGACCGGTGTTGGCATTGCCTCACAGTTTTTGGCCAATGCGCAGACAAATGGCATGCAGGCCATGCAGTCGCTGGACCGCCTGGCACGCAATGCACTGTTTGGCGGCGTTTCTGGCGGTGTCGGTGGTTATCTGGGCGGTAATACGCGTGTGACGGCGACGGCGACGGCGAAAACCACGACGGTTTCGGTCGATGATATTCGCGGCTTCCAGTTTGTCATCGTATCCGGTCTTGTTCGGCCTGTCGGAGCAAGTGCAGGCATGACGGTGACCATTGGCGGCGGGGTCTACACGGTTACCGGCGCCATTCCGGACGCTGTGAATGTCTCGACGGCGCCTGGTGGTATCTCCGGACAGTTGCAGCTTGCCACCTCGGCAACTGTGGCGGATGCCACGACAGGTATGGCGGTTGTCGCATCGACTGCCCCGCTGGTTCTGCGGCCCAACGGCAAGGCGACAACGGCAGATCTCAAAAGGGCCGATGGCGATACGCTCGGGATCCAGAACGTGCTGGCTGGTGTGGCTTCGTTGCGACGCAATAACGTGCCCATGATCGATGGCGCGTATAATTGTTATCTTGATGATCTGCAGTTGCTCTCGCTCTTCAGGGATGCCGATTTCAAATATCTCTATCGCGGCGCTTATGGGTCTGAGGAGTACCGGTCCGGGCAGGTAATTGAATTGCTGGGTGTGCGTTTTGTGCCGACGACCGAAGCGCCGCAGCAGGCCTCACTGGGTGGCGGGCCAATTCATCGTGCGTTGCTTCTGGGGCAGGGGGCTCTGGTAGAGGGGGACTGCGCCTGTGTGGGGCATTCGGATATTCCCGATGCCGAGCGGGCGCTTGTCGACATTGTGGACGGTGTGGCGATGGTCACCCGTGAGCCGCTGGATCGTCTGAAACAGATTATCGCGCAGTCATGGTACTGGATTGGTGGTTTTGCCGTGCCGACAGATGTGACGGCCGATGCCTCCATCATCCCGACAGCAACCAATGCCTATCTCAAGCGCGGTGTGGTGATCGAGAGTCTCGGCACGGACGCTCGCTGATGAGCCGGGGAGGTCTTGCCATGTCGATCGGTCAGCCTCCGGCCGGACTTTCAGACGGGAGCGGTGTGATGGAGGATGATATGTCGTGTGGCGGCGTACCGCCATCCGGTGATCAACTCACCGATGAAGAAAAAACCGAAATCCGCCGCTTCTGCGGGTATGCAGCCCTCGGTGATGTCGGGTCGGGAGAGAGTTCCTGGCGGTTTTTTCAAAGTGCAGGAACGCTGGAGTTCCGACTGAACACGCTTGCGCCCTCCGAGCGCCGGCGCATGCGCTATTTTCTGGCGACACTGCTGCAAATGGAGCGGGCGATTTCTCGTGCCTCCGATACACTGGATACGCAAGTGGCCTCGGTATGGACGCGTAATACGCGTGAATTATCCGAGCGCGTCAGATTGCTTGATTGGTGGCGGCGCAGGGTGTGCGGCTTTCTGGGTGTGGCACCGGGCCCCGATATGCAGGACCATGCTCTGATCGCCCTGTGACAGCGCGCGTCACCGAAGCAGAACACCTCAGAGAATTCGGGAAATGAACCATGCAAATGCTTCAGGAGCGTGTGTCGTCCGGGTTTGCGCAGGTTGCACGCCGCATCGGGCGCATGGGACGCCAATATCGGGTTACTGACCCGCTTACGCCGTTGGGTCATGCGGTAGGAGCCCCTTATCTGTGCCTTGATGTCGATGCGGGATTTCGTATGCGCAAGCCTAAAGGATGGGGTCAGGTCATGACTCTCGGGCTGAGCGATGCGCGGGATCTGGCTATTGGTGATTATATCGCGCTGGGTGAACGGTTTTATTTCGTTGCTGAAACGGAACCGTGCAGGCCAGCACTCTTTGTCGCGTGCAACCGCGAGATATCGGTCATGGGGATGCGTGGAGCGGAGAGGCTGCTGGCCGATCATTGTCCGGCCAGTCTGTGGATGACTGGCAAGGGCGAGGATCGGCTTAGCGGTATGCCGGGTGCCTTGCGGTCAGGGAACTATATGCTGCATTTGCCGGTCATGCCGGGTTTCTGTCTGAAGCCCTATATGCAGGTCATGGACGAGAAGGGCGCGCGTTATCTGGTCGATACCGTCGAACTGTCGCAGAACGGAACCCGCGCGCTTTTATCCATGCAGCAGGTCTGATCATGGCAGGTGCTTTTCTTGTCGCGCGCGGGCTTGCTCTATGCTGCGCCGCGCGTTTCGCGCTTGTGGCAGAGCCTTCGACCGGCCTGGCTCAGGGACGGGTGATATTCCGGGCCGGGGCTTTGATGCCTTCGGATCTGTTTGCCTCGCCTTCGCTCAGGGAGGCGGTCAGCTACGTAACGATAACGCTGGTTTCGGGTCGCTATGAACGCTTGCCTGTCCCTTTGGGTGATGTCTGGGCTGAAAGTTTCTATCTACCGCCTGATGTGACCCTGGATGTGCGGGGGCGTGTCGCGACGATTACACGTCTTCTGGGGCGTGCCGCACCGGGGGTGGCGTCTCTGCGATGGCTCAGGGATGACGGCTCTGATATTTCTGCCCGCTATGTCGTTCAGGATCGGGATTCGGCGCAGGATATTGTTCAGGCGCTTGCCGCAGAAATGACTGGATGTGACGTCGAGGCAGGCACACTGCGTGTCTCTTCGGGGGCTCTTGAAGGTGGGGTGAGCGGGTATGCCCGTTCCAGGCGTTTGACGCGGCGGCAGAGCCAGCTTTTCCGGGTGTCGATCTGGACGGATAGCGAGTGCACATGTGAGGCACTGGGCAGGCTTCTTATAGAACGACTCCTGCCTGATGATTGGTTGGCTTTGCCTGACGGGACGACTGCCCAGCTCGTTTTCGAGGGTGAAGAAGACCGGGATGCGATGCAGACCCAGAACCTGTTCCGTCGGGATGTGCTGCTGAGAGCGATCTGGGATGATCATGCTTCTGTCTGGTCACCCCGAATGCTCGCGGGCGGGGGATGGATGCAGGCAGGGGGGACGCAATTCCCCTTCGATGTGCCGCCCGATCTTTCGCGCGCTGAAACGCCTGTGGGCAGCCTGGATGCGCTGGCAGCTTTGGAAGACATGCCGATTGCCTATCGCGGCTGGCGGTTGAGGCCGGATGGGACAGTGATTGAGACGTCGTCTTTTGATGGATGTGGCTGACCCAAGGATTATTTTTCCCGGACTTTCGGCTTTGCAGTGTCTGCCTTGCGGCCAGGACTGCGTCGGATTGTTCGCCTCCCGCAAGACGGTTTTCGAAAAAAACAGGAAGGAATGTTCATGCCACAACTCATACAGAGTGGCACGCTCAATACGGCTGCGCTCTCTGTGCCTGATCTCTATATCCAGATCGCGCAGCCCGAGACGCTTGTTATCGCGGGAATCTCATCCGGGTTGCTTGGCCTTGTGGGGAGCGCGTCATGGGGGCCGAAAGACGTCCCTACGATTGTCGGAAGTGTTGCGCAATGTCGTGAGATCTTCGCCGGTAAACGGGGTTGGGCGTCCAACCTGAATGTGGCGGTGGATATTGCCGTGCATCAGGGTGCGAACCAGTTTTGCCTGGTGCGTGTAACTGATGGAACAGATACGCCGGCGCGCAGCACCCTTGGCAATGCGCGTATCACGGCATGTTATACGGGGTCGGCTGGCAACGGGATTTCAGTTGCCCTGACAAAGCAGAGCTATCGTGACGGGATGTTTGTCCTGACGGTGGCTCATGAGGAACTGGGGGTTTCATCCTATACAGGCGGGGACTGGACTGCGTTGCAGGCGGCGCTTGCTGCCGATACCCGTGCGCTCGTGCAGATCGACCTGTCGGCCGATACGGCGATTGGCGATCCGGGCGTTGTGCAGCTTGGTGGTGGCAGTGATGGTGCAGAGCCGGGCCCGGGGCGTTTTGTTGGCGCGTCGGATACCCGAACCGGGCTTTATGCCCTGACCAGTCAGGGGTGTTCGGTTGTCACCTGCGCTGGTGTCGGGGACACCACGATCATGGTGCCGATGTTGGGCTTTGGCCAGGATCAAGGGCTATACGCAGTTGTATCGGGCCCGAAAAGCGAGACGTTGGCGCAGGCCGTCCAGACGAGAATGGCACTCGGGCTATCGTCTCACGCACTGAAATACATGCATGGCGACTGGCTGTGGTGGAATGACGACACGCTTGGGTTGCAGCTTGTCAGCCCTGCGCTCTTTGCAGCGGCAAAGCTGGCTGCGCTTTCGCCGGAGCAGTCGGGACTGAACAAGCCCCTGACAGGGATTGTGGGAAGCCAGAAAAATGGTCTCGAGGCGACGCGCTTTGGTTATACGCTGGCCGAGCTTGGGCTGCTGATCGAGAACGGGATTGACGTCATCTGCAACCCGTCACCGGGTGGGCAATACTGGTCGATACGGGCAGGCCATAACACTTCGCAGAATGTGGCGATTCAAAGCGATGCCTATACCCGCCTGACAAACTACCTGGCGCGCGCGCTTCAGGGGACGATGGGGCAGTATGTTGGTAGTGTGATCAACGATACACTGTTTGGTAATATTCGTGCCTCGCTTCTTGGCTTTCTCTCGGGCCTGCTGTCGCAGAACATCCTCGGTGTGACAGGAGGCAGATTGCCTTACGCGGTGATCTGCGATGCGACGAATAATCCCACTGAGCGCATTGCGACGGGATATGTGCAGGCTGATGTGCAGGTGCAGTACCAGGGCATCAATGAAAAATTCATCATCAACCTGCAGGGAGGCGCTTCGGTGAGCGTCAGCACTGCCAGTGGGAGTGTGTGATTGATGGCGAACCCCTATAGTATCGGGCGGGATTGCAGGATCACGCTGCTTTGGAACGGGTCACGCATTGATCTGCGTGATGTGACCGGGTTCCAGTCAGAGCAACATACGATCATTCAGCGGGCCACGCCGCTGAATGGACTGCCTGTTGAATTCAATACGCCCAGCGGCTGGCGCGGGATTTTCACGATTGCCAGGGCCAATGCCAATCTCGACAGTCTGGTGGCAGCGATCGAGGCCGCTTTCTGGAATGCTGGCAGTATCGGGAGCGGAACGCTTTACCAGTATATCCGTGAGCCAGACGGCACGACCAGCACCTGGGAATATAGCGGTGTATCGCTGTCCTTGAAGACGGATCGCTGGCAGGCGGAGGGAATGATTCATCAGCATGTGCAATTCTATGCCTCGCTGAGGAGCAAGATATCTTGAGTATGTTGCCTGAGACACTGGAATTCGGTTCGGGGCGCAAGCTCAGCCTTTGCGAACTCGATCCGGGCGACATGCTTGATCTGATCGAGGCGGCGGGGAGCGCTGTGTCCGGACCTTCGGCATCACCCTGGCTGGCCTATGCACAGATGATCTGTTCGGTTCGCGCCGTTGATGGTGTGCCGGTGCAGATGCCCCAGACCAAGGACGAGATCAAGGATCTGGCGCGCAGGATTGGCAATGATGGGCTTGCAGCATTGCAATCTGTCTATGACGGGGCGGTGCAAGAAAATGACGTCGTTATGGCGCCAGCAAAAAACTGACGCGGCACCCTGTTTTTCGTGAGACGCTTTATCTCGTGAAAAACGGGGTGCCGTGGTCGGTCGTCATGGGGTGGACACGGGCCAGACGTGTGGCCGCCTGCATTGTCATGGCAGAAATGGACGGATTCCAGTTTGACTGGGAGGCGTGCTGTTACCGGCAAGACCAAGCCTGATCACGCTGAGGGAAAATCATGCAGTTTCATATGCCTGGATTCAGGGGCAAGGTCGGGGATGTATGGCTCTCGGTGCTGCGACGTTCGGGGGGGAGCCACTCGTTTGTGCCGCTGCGGCGCAGGGCCCTCTTGGCCCGGTCGAGCCAATTACGCGATAGCCGCGCTTCGGCTTTTTTTCCTGCGGGAACAGTGTCGCGTTCTGTGCTGTCCTTATCCACCAGAGCGAGAAACACGGGGGTATCGCAGGTATCGGATGCGCGGAGATCGCGAGGGCTGGACGTTTCCGCCATTGCGGGGGCTCATCTGTTGGGTCCTTTCAAACCCTTGATTGGTCACCCGGCCATGTCGGAAGCTGGAAGGGGGGTTGTTCTCTCATCTGTTATGCCGGTCCGTTCTGATATTTCGTCCTTCAGGTATTCAGATGCGACAACGAAGTCTGTCGCGTTTTCTGATACTACGTTGCGACGCCGATCTGGCTTGATATCGTATGGGCAGTTGCAGGGTATGGGTGCGCGGGAAAAGCCGTCTGTCTCCACAGACAGGGGCAGTTTGACAGGTCATGTCGGGGTAGGCCTGCGGGCACATGCCAGGCGATTTGTCGGCGTTATGCCGTTATCTCCGGCATCGGGGACTGGGCCGAAAGGCCCGGCCCTAGATGCTGTGGCGCGGCCACCGACTCATTCTGTCATTCGCGTGGCTTCAGGGCCGCGGGAGCGCGGTATTTCCGCAATGCGACTACCGGTTGCTAGAGACAGGGATCTGGCAGTCTTGCCACCCTTTTCCTTGCCGGGTGCGAAGGGGAGTTCGGTTGGCAGCGGGGCTGGACGAACCGGGCATTTGCAGCATGAGGAGGGGTGGGCCGCCGCCGAACGATCCTCTCAGAGTGATGGGCAATATCTGCCGATACTGACCAGTATGTCCCGCGCGCTATCCATGCGGAGTTACGGCGCAATGATTGATGAGATCGCCACGCCTCAATATCCGAATATGAGCATCGGGCTGAAGTAGGAGGGTTACGCATGGGTGTGTCGCTTCTCGAGATGGAAAATGCCCTTGGAGCAATAGGACTGATCGACAGGTCAGCACCGGTCGTGCTGGGTGATCTGATCCTCAGTGGGGCGGAAGTCCCGGACGAACTTGTGATGGGTGGCCGGCAATTACTGGTGATCCATCGGCTTCTCGGTGGCGGCCGCGTTATCGATGCTGTCGGGAATGATCCCACACGGCTGGTCTTGACCGGTCGCTTTGTCGGTCCCTTGGCGACTCTGCGGGCGAGACGGGTCGAGGCCATGCGTGAGGCTTCGCGAGCGCTTTCCTTCTCGGTTGCGGATTTATCGGCCAGGGTCTGGATTGCCGAATTTACCTGGTCGTATCAGGCGCGGGGCACGATTTGTCCCTACAGGCTTGTGCTGGAGCGCGAGGCTTTGCCGCCCGCTATTTCCCTGAGCATGGGGGAAATAGCGGGGGCTGATCTGGGTAGCGGTTTGAGCACGATAGCGGGCCTGCTGGGGGAGATGTCGGAGGCTGGATGGGTTGGTACGACCATGCTGACCTCACTGACGGGTCAAATCATGCCGGTTGCGCAGGTTCTGGGCGCGGGTGGTGGGGTGGCGCGTGCGCAGGCTGCTTTGGGTAAGGCAAGCGCGCTTTGGCAGACGGCCATGTCTGTATCGCGGGTGCCAACGGCGGCAGTTTCGGTGACGGCGCCGCTTTCTGTTGCCGCTCGTGAACTAGGACAAGTCACGCAGGACGCTGGAGCGGCAATGGAAGCCGGCGCGGTGAATGGCGCGGGCGCTCTGTCCTTGCTTTCACAAAATGCCGGGGCGTCTGTTTTGGGTGTCGAGGCCAGCAGTTATGCGAACCGGGCACTGCGCACTCTGGCCGGTTGAAATCATGGCGTTGGGTTTCGGCCTGTCATGAATATGAATCGGGAGAATTGCGATGAAGATACAGGTGACGTGCGACGATGTGTCGCTTTTCCATCTGGCGGTCCGCTATTTTGGTGATGCCTTGCAATGGTGGCGGATTGCCGCGTGCAACGGGATGAGCGACCCGGATCTGTCCGGCTTTGAGGTGCCGGTGCAGATCCTGCTGCCGGATGAGGCGTCAGTCGGGCAGACGGGAGGGTTGCCAGAGGTATGACGGGCAGGATCCGAAGCTGGCAGGTTCGACTTCTTCTCGATGGAACGAGCCCGGAGGGCGTGCATGTTTGCGGTTTCCGATTGCAATGCACGCGATATGAACGGTGCGACACGGCGCATATTGTTATCGCCGCGCAGGATGGATCTGCCCTGTTTTCCCGCCTCACAGGGCGGAGTGGTTTTGACAGGCCGGATATAGAGTTACAGGTGATTGATCGCCTTGCGGGCGAGGCTGGATGGCGCAGTGTGTTTCACGGGGCACTGGATGCCATAACGCGAGAGAATGATCCGGTATCGTTTCGTCTGGAGTGTCGGGACTATCTCTGTTTTTTGCTGGATACGCGTCTTACACGCTCGTGGAGCAATCAGACAGCTATCGAGATTGTCCAGCAGGCTGCGCGGGCTGCCGGACTGGAGTTTCAGAGCGACCTGAACGGGAACGATATCGCTGGGGATTATTATTGCGGGCAGTTCTGGCAGCTGGAGCACAGACGTTTGTCCGCCAGTGCGCAGCATCGCTATCAGACGGCTTTTGATCTGGCTTTTTCGTTGGCGCGTGATCACGGCTATGAATGTCAGGCCCGTGGACGAGCAATCATCATCAACCGTCCATCAGATGCCGATAGTGGTCAGATTTTTGAACCGGACGGCATGACGATGCAGCATTTTCGTTATGATTTCGGTCTGAGTGGGGCGGTATCGGTCGGTGTGCGCTCATGGGATTCGCGCCAGCGCGCGAGAAGCGAAATCTTTTATGATGGGCAGGAATTTTCCACAGAGCCCCCTGCATCGGGTGCAGCGCTTTATACGTTTCGGGGGCCTGGCCTGCGCATGGACGATATTAGGCGATTGGCGCAGGGGAAGCATCGTCGGATCGTCTCTCATGCCTGTGAAGCCAGGCTCTCATTGCCAGCCATTGCGGAGCTGGAGCCGCGTCATTTCATTAAGCTGGGAGGAGAGATGATAGATCGACCAAGGACACTGTCGGTGGATGCGGTCGATCATTTTTTCGATCTCTCCCAGGGATATCGGCAGGAAGTCACGCTTCGGGACCGTATTTTCTGAAGGGGGTATGATGGATAATCCGGTATGGGCAGCAGCTCACCAGATGCGTGTAACCCATGCGGTGCATGGGATCGTTTGCGCGGTAGACCCCTCAAGTCATGCGGTGAAGGTACGTCTGCAGCCTGATGATACTGAAACAGGCTGGCTGCCCGACGCGGCGCTGACACAAGTTGGCGACCTGCGTTTGTCATGTCCCTGCGCGATCGGCACTCATGTTCTGCTGATGCCGATTGAGGGGGATGGCGAAAACTTCGTCATCACATCGGTACTCTTCGACGTGGTGGCTGGTCCCGCGATTTCACCCCAGACGGGCAAGGTGGCGCAGCCCGGGGAATTGCTTGTGCGTACAGGGTGCGGTGCCCCTTCTGAAGAGGGGCAGGGCCAGTCCGGGGAAGGGGGGTGGTTTCATATCCAGCGCGAGGGTGTCTCATTCGGGGCAGGGAACTTGCGCTGTGTCGTCGGGCAATCATCCATCGTGTTGCGTGCCGGGACGGTGCAGATGAGTCTGGGAGAAGGTGGACTGGAGATATCCGGTGCGGGTGTACGGGTTTCGGGGGGTAATCTTTCTGTTTCGGGCGGTGATGTGCGCACAGATCTGCATAGTCTCGACGCCCATGTGCACCCCTATGCCAACGGGATGACGGGAAAGCCTGTCGGATGAGCGATTTTTATCACGTTTTTGGCGAGGATCTGTTTTGTGATCCTGCTGGCAGCCTGCGCGAGGCGTCGGGAGATCTGCTAACACGACAATCCATCCTGCGCCGACTGTGTACAAACCCCGGTGCCTATCTCTGGCATGTCGATTATGGGGCTGGCCTGCCTGCCCGTATCGGTATGCCTATCGCCGAGGTCGAAACACGGGGGCTGATTACAAGTCAGCTCGGCCTTGAAGCCGGTGTCGATCAGACCCAGCCCGTGACAGTCGAACTGCAGGCCAAGGCGCCGGGTACTTATCTGTGCACGATCACCTATAGCGGGCGCGATGGATCAGACCGGCAGACATTCACATTCAATCAGGATGGCACGATCTGAGCCCAGCTCGGCTCGCGCCGGCATGGAATCAGGAAGCTCATGGCGTTTTCTCTGCGTTCTTTCTCATCCCTTGTTCAGACGGCGGTTGTTACGGCGCAAGCGAGCTGCGCAGGAAAACTGACACTCGATATAGGAACGCCAGGGCGTGCGCTTGTCGAGAGCGTTTCGGGACTTGGGCTCTGGCTGCAATACATGCTGATGCAGGTACTGTGTCGGACACGGCTTGCGACATCGAGTGGCGCTGACTGCGACAGCTTCGTCGGGGATTTTGGCATGACACGACTGCCCGGCGTGAAGGCGCTGGGATCCGTCACCATGACCTGTTTTTCCTTTCAGGATATCTCGGCTGTGGTGCGACCTGGCGTCACGGTAAGAACAGCGGCGGCTGTGACGTTTCAGGTTATTGCCGATACAACCCACGAACGTTGGTCGAGTGCGACGCGGGGGTATGTCCGCCCGACTGGCGTAGCCTCGCTTACCTTGCCCGTAGAGGCCCTTCTGGAGGGCGTTCAGGGTAATGTTGCGACAGGTGCCATATCGCTTATGGGCACGTCGGTTGCCGGGATTGATATCGTCACCAATGAAGCCGCTTTTGCCAATGGGGCAGATCAGGAGACTGACGCCCAGCTTCGGCAGCGTTTCCCGCTCTGGCTTGCCGCCAAGGCAAGCGCCTCACGGGCCGCAGTGGAAAGCGCCATTGCTGAAACCCAGAATAATCTGGACTACGCGATTTTTGATGGTGTGGCGCCGGATGGGACGACGCGTCAGGGGTATTTCACGGTTGTTGTCGACGATGGAAGCGATGCAGTGCCTGACCAGGTGCTACGCCGTGTGTATGCTCAGGTTGATGCCTGCAAGGCCCTTGGTGTTGGCTTTGCCGTCCAGCGACCCGTCATGTTTTCTGTCTCGGTTTCGATGGTTGTGAGCATAACTCTCGGCGCTGATGCCGATACGGTGCAGCGTACTCTGCTCGAGGCCATCAGCGCTGATATCCGGGCGTCACGTATCGGGGGCGGATACGCCTATAGTCGGCTTGGCTATGTGGCCTATGCGGCGGCGGGTGATGCAGTGCTGTCGATATCGCAGATACGTCTGAATAACGCGCAGGAAGATATTGTGGGGGAAGCCAGTCAATCGCTTTTCCCAGGCACGATCTCCGTACAGATCGTTCAGGAGGGGTAATGCCGAAATTCAACAGTTATTTTCCAATCCCCTCTATCGGTGGGGCGGAAGTTCTTGTCGTTGCGACATCAGATGGTGTCGAGACGCTCAATGCCACAGCAAGCCAAATTGCCGGCGCACCAGCCGACTCACCGGCCAGCGGTGAATTCTTTGCCGAGGAGGGTGCCAAGGTCAGTCGCTATGGCGACCGGTTCTTTATCGGCGCTGCCGCCGATTACCCGGCGCTCAATACGCGTGACGTAGACCGACAGGACTGGCTTTCAGCGTTGATGGCGACGACGTCCATCGGGCCCTGGGCGCTGGAAAATGCCCAGGCGGCATGCCTCGCCCGGTTTGGCAACAGTGCCTTTGTTGCAGGATCACGTACGTCCGATGCACTCAAGTCACGCGACAAGCTGGGTCATGTTCCCAGTTCGATCGGGATGGCAGCTTGGGGGATCGCTGATGATACGACGAGCCCGACCCAGACCACAGCCTACGCTTATTACGGTGAGGCCTGGCGTATGCCGGGCGTCAATTACCAGCCGAGCTTTGTCATGGAGCTTGAGGCCGTCAATCTGGGTGGACCAGCTTACGGTGTGTCGACACCCTATCATCCGAATTGCGGTGGCGGCACCTACGCCATACAGATCGGTGCTGGTGGCGGGCAGACCGAAGGAACGGCTGATTGTGAGGCCGGGATTGTGTTCGTCAACAATCCTGATTCCTGGAAAACCGGTATTCTGTTCAGCAACACGTCGCTTGCCGGAACGAATGGTAATGACGGGGGCTATGGAAACGCGGTCTCGATGGCGTGTAATCAGGGCATTGAGTGGCGCACACCAGAGACGCGGGAGCATGTGCAGGGGCTGGATGCTGGGGCCATGCTGTTTTCGACGGTGACGCGCACTGCAAACGGCCAGCGTGTGCAGTTTTCGGATGATGGTCTGCTTGTGACCAATATGGCGGGGCAACTGCTCTTCTCGGTGTCGCCCAATCTGTCGCCCACCAATACGCTCAATATACAGGCCGGCAGTGGCCTCGGTGCTGCGGGACTATATGTGCAGAAGGGTGATAGCGGATCGCCCAATCTCGGCCTTTACCCAGCTGCGGGTGGAGAAATACAGATGTCATCGCCCGTTGCCAGCCCGGGAGCCGCGGTACCTGCGAGGGCAGAAGGTGGTTTTTTGCATCTGAACGTGAACGGCACGGATTATCGCGTCCCGCTATTCACTGTTGAGCAGGTGGGTGGCTGATGGCTCTTCTGCGAGACCGGGATCTGGATGGGCTTCAGGCAACCGACCGGAAGCTTTTGTATGATACGGGCATAGCACCCGGTACGGCGCGCGATTTCGCTCGCCGTATGCGCCTTCTGCTACCGCAGGGATGGTTTCCAGCCTATCGGGGCGATGAGTTGGAAGAAGCGCCGGTGTTGCAGGCGCTTCTGACCGGGTTCGGAGCGGTATTGGCCTATATATGGCAGCTGATGGGGGTTGTGCGAGCCCAGACACGCCTTGGGACGACGAGTGGTGCCTTTCTGGATATGGCGCTCATTGATTATTTCGGATCCGGAAAAACTGCGCGCCTGCCCCTCGAAAAGGACAGCCATCTGCGCCGACGCATTGCTGCAGATCTGGTAGCGCCACGCAACACACGACAGGCGGTGTCGGAGGCTGTGCGTCAAATCTCTGGTGCAGCCCCTCGGATCATCGAAACGGGGACAGCGCGTGATTGCGGTGCATGGTGTCATCTGGGTGGCTATGGCGCTGTGCGCAGCCGGTATGGGGCGCGACATGGCGGGCAGTTTGTCATTGAGGTTTTTCCGAAACTGCCGGTTCAGCAATTCGAACTGTATGCCGCAATCAAGGCGGTAAAGGCGTGCGGCGTGATCGCATGGGTAAGGATGGAAGCTTAATGGATCGTCCAATCATCTATTCAGGCGCCGTGCCCTTTGATACGGATCTCCTGCGTCTTGGCCGCTACGCGAAGGAAGGTGTGGGACGACTTGCAGAGATCCTGCTGGGTAGCCAGACGGTTATGGCATCGGGTCTTGCTTGTGTGGTCTCGTTATCGGATCTGTCGGTCTCTGTCGGGCCGGGAACGATCATTGCGCCCTATGCGCTGGATGGCTCCCATATCGGAAGTGTTTCTGCGGGGCTCGCAGCGGCGCCCGCGATTGTTCCGAGCCTGTTTTATAACGACGAAGTCCAGCACATTCCTGTTTCTTTGACTGGTGCTACGTTAACGCTCTTTGCGATCTGCAGCGAGCAGGATGACAGTCCGGATGTTCTGCCTTTTTATAATGCCGATCAGCCGGACCAGACCATGGCGGGGCCTGATAACCGCGGTAAGGCGCTGCCTACGCGCAGGACGGGGCGCATCGCGTTTGTCATGGCTTCCGATCCGCCAGCCGTCGCCGGTGCTGTGATTGTGCCCCTTTACGAGGTGACAATTCCTGCGGGCGCACAAACCCTGTCGGGGGTTGTGGCACAGCCGGGGGCAGCGTTCATGCCGCATTTGACCCAGTTTGCGACGATGGATTTTGCCCAGCAGGTGAGTCAGCCTTATGCTGTTTGCGCGACGAGCGGTCTTTTGACTATTCCGGACTGGGCGAAACAGGTTGAGCTGCGGCTTATTGGTGCGGGCGGTGGCGGTGCATCTTGCAGTGTTATCTCACCTGATGCCGGGGCTTTTTCGGGAGCGGGTGGTGGTGCCGGGGGCGATGCATGGGGGATCTATGCGCTCGATCCGGCGCACGACCGCACATTGTCGGTCACGATCGGTCTGGGGGGCGGTCCGGATCAGAAAGGTGGGCCGAGCTACGTAACCTATGGCGGCCAGCCTCTTCTTTCTGCCGATGGGGGAGAAGCTGGATATTTTTCGGCCGCACGGAATTCCTGCGGAGGCAGCGGCGGCAGTGCTGCTGGCGGGATTCTGTGGAACCAGAATGGTGGCGCAGGCAGTGACGGGCAGTTCGGCAATCTGGTTTTCGCCGGGAACGGTGCCGATGGACCATGGGGCGGTGGTGGCAAGGCAGGGGCGTTGCTCGGGCTGACTGCCACCAAATACGGGGCAGGTGGCGGAGGCGCTTATATGGCCCGCCAAGCGGGAGAGGTGACAGCCGGTGGGCGGGGCTTTCAGGGGTGCCTGATCTATCGGTTTCTCTATTGAGGCCGCTGAAGATGTTTAGCGCATATCTTCAGTGCCGGAATATCAGTTCAGTGGATTGGACGCCGTGTTCCTGATCCACTCGGCGTTGTGTGCCCGGAAAGAGCGGACATCGTCTGCCGTTACAGCGCTACCCGTGTTGCCCCAACTATGGCGTATGAATGTCACGACATCGGCAATATCCTGATCGGTCAGGACGTGACCAAATCCCGGCATGGTCAGTGATGATTGCGCCTTGGCGGTAGCGGGTACGCTTGCGCCACGCAGGACGATCAGAATGAGTGATCCGGGATCCTTGTCCATAAGGGTGGGATTACCTGCCAGAGGCGGGAAGGCTGGTGCGTAGCCATGTCCATCAGTGCGATGACAGGCGGCGCACCGATCGACATAGACCTGTGCGCCATGATCCGGCAGATGCCCTTCATGCAGCGCATTGGCTACGGTCATATCGGCCTGCCATGGTGTCTCTTTCTTGCGCGCTGGGAGTTCCGTCTTGAGATAGCGCGCAATGGCGTGGAGATCGGCATCGCTCAGATGTTGTGTGCCATGCACGATGGCTTCGCTCATGCCACCAAATGCCGATCCATGCTGGTTTCGACCGGTGGCAAGGAAGGCCACAATGTCCTCCTCACTCCATCGCCCCAGACCTGTTCTATCGTCCTGCCGGAGATTGACCGGCGTCCAGCCATCCACGGCGCCACCACCTGCCAGATAGGTGGAGCCCTGATCGCTGGACAGCGATTTTTCCTGCATGGTCAGGGCACGGGGCGTGTGGCATGCCCCGCAATGACCGGGACCCTCCACTAGATAGGCCCCGCGCGCGATCTCAGCGGAGCCGAAGGAGCGGTTGGCATTGGCCATCGCAGCCTTGGGCGTGGGCGCAAAGGCCCAGCGCCATAGCGTCATGGGCCAACGCATTGAGAGAGGCCAGGGTATGGTATTTGCTGGCGGGGCTTTGGCGAGTGGCGCGACACCCTCGCGGAAATAGATCCACAGCGCATGGATATCGGCGTCGGTCATGCGCGCGTAGGACGGGAACGGCATGGCCGGATAAAGGGGTTTGCCGTTTCTGCCGATGCCCTTACGGAGGGCTCTGGTGAAGTCGGCTTCAGTATAGGTGCCGATCCCATGCTGCGCATCAGGCGTGATGTTGGGCGCATAGAGTGTGCCGATTGGCAGGACGAAAGGATTGCCACCCGCATAGGGGGCAGAAGGGTCGTGGGTGTGACAGGCTGAACAATCGGCCGCCTCGGCCACGTAACGTCCCTGATCGATCAGGCCGCGGTGATCGGTAGTCTGGGCGTGACCCATCGGCGGGACCGCGAATGTACCGATGAGGGTAAAGCCCGTGGCGAGCAGGAAAGACAGGCGCTTCATCATAGCGAGACCAGCGGGCCGGGCTGTGAGAGATACTGGGTGCGGATATGATACGCCGCCCAGTAAGCCAGGGCCGCAACGGTGCCTGTCGGGTTGTAACCCATGCCCTGGGGAAAGGCATTGGAGCCGATGACAAAAACGTTCGAGACATCCCAGCTCTGCAGGTAGCGGTTCAGGGCGCTGTCCTGTGGGCTTGTACCCATAACCGCCCCTCCGCCCAGATGGGTGGTCTGATAGCGTCGTGTATCGAAGGCCTCCCCATGTTCGAGCCTGCCCAGCTCGTAGCGTCTGGCCCCAAGGGCTTTCATGATCGGTTCGATCTTGCCCACGACATACTGGTTCATGCGGATGTCGTTTTCCTTCCACGTGAAGGTCATGCGCAGAAGTGGCTGGCCGTAACTGTCTTTCCAGGTCGGATCCAGATCAAGATAGACGTCGCGATAGGCCATGTTGCTGCCATGCGCGTCCATGGCCATCGAATGCCTGTAGGTGTCGACAAGCCCCGCCTTGTAGCCGGCTCCCCAGCGCGGGGCGGATTTCCCGCCGCCTGTCATGGCGGCAGCGATCGGTTTGACACCGGCCTGGTTGACCCAGATGGGTGACCCGCCGATGAAGCCCAGCGGGCCGTGATCGAAATTATCGCTGTTGAAATCGTCTATGGCGACGCCTGCGCCGCCTGCCCCGATAAACTGGTTGGTATACTGGTTTTCAGAAAGCCATGCCCGGGACGTTGTGATGGTCTGATAGACGAAATTACGTCCTACCACGCCGGTATTACTGACCGGGTCATAGGGTTTGCCGATACCGGAAAGAAGCATGAGGTGGACATTGTGGAACTGGAAGGCCGCGAGAATGACCAGTTCCGCCTCGATGGTTTTCTCGCGGTTTTCACGTTGGTCGAGATAGGTCACGCCGGTCGCCTTGCGGCGATCGCTGTCCAGATTGACCCTCAACACATGAGCATCGGTAATCAGGGTGAATTCGGGGTCGTTGCGGAGCGCGGGCAGGATATTGATGTTGGGTGATGCCTTGGAATACATGTAGCAGTCGTAGCCGCTACAGTAACCGCAGAAATTGCATGGCCCCATCTGAAGGCCGTAGGTATTCGTATATTGTTTCGAGGCATTTGCGGCTGGCAGGGAATAGGGATGATAGCCAGCCTCCGCACTTGCCTTTCGGAACAGGCTGGCGGTGTAGACATCCCGCATCGCAGGCAGTGGGAAGTTGTCGCTGCGGGACGGGGCGAAAACGTTCCCCTTTCCGATAATCTGCCCGTTGATTTTGTAAGCTTCACCTGAAGTGCCGAAAACCTTTTCCGCCTTGTCGAAAAATGGTTCCAGTTCCTCGTAGGTGACGCCGTAATCTTGCAGATTCATCGTTTCAGGAATGAATTTTGCGCCATAGCGTTCGATGACGTGGCTTTTGAGTCGAAGGTCATCCGGGGCAGCGCGAAAATGCACACCGGACCAGTGCAGACCGGCACCCCCGACGCCTTCACCTGGAAGGAATGCGGCCAGCTGCCTGTAGGGCAGGGCTGTCTGATTGATGGTGTTGCGGATGGTGACGGTCGTTTTGGCCGGGTTCTGGAAAAGGCGATGGCGAATGGCCCCGCGCAATTCGTCGATGGAGCCGGGATATGTTCCTTCATCGGCTGTTTTACGCTCGGGTCCGCGCTCAAGCATGACGACATCTCGCCCTGCCTCGCGCATTTCCTTGGCGAGGATGGCGCCTGCCCAGCCGGCCCCAATGATGACAACGTCAGTCCGTTTTGAAGTCATGCGTCTGATACTCGGTAATAAACGGGGTCAGGCCTTCTGGCCGTCGATTGATACGGGGCCGAAGGGATAGGCCGCCCCTTCCTGATTGACCCAGTCCATGAAATCGGCGCGTGAGCCGGGGAAGCCCAGCAACATCCAGCCTTGCATATGACGATTGCCACCATGGATCGGGTCGGCAAAAGCACCTTCAAGCGTGTTGCGGCGCAGCTGCTCGAAAAACAGACGGGCATTGAAGGCGGGGAAATGGACCGCGCCACCTTCGAACGCGCTCAGAAGTTCAATCTGGATATTCTGCGTCAGGTCGGCAAAATCCTTACCACGCTTTGCATTAGCGTAGTGATTGGCCGCTTCGATACCTTGTCGATAGAGATCACAAGGTGCCAAAGGAAGCTGGTAGCCCAGATTGGCGGGGCCATCCTGAAATGGGCCTTGCATGTACCAGAGTTCGCCGCGGCCGTAGGGGGTTTGCATCTGCCTGTCGATGAATGTCGGCACGCCCAATGCGGTCGCGCCAGGGCCAAACGCGTCATTGGGGTAGATGCAATCGCAGGCGGCATCGAGAAAGCGATGTTCAGCAGGGGAGAAGAAGCGCTTGCCTTCATCCTCGCTGGCGGAGGCCGCAAAGGCTGGTACCTGAAATTCCTGTCCGGCAAGCAGAAAGAAGGCCGTCGTGCCCGCTGCGTTTTTGACGAAGCGTCGGCGTGAGGATGAATGGGCGCTCAATCTGTTCTCCTGACAGAACGACACTGCGTGATTCCCATATCCTGGGCGCAACTTCCTTCTTCGCGATTGCCGGGGGAAATGCAAGCCGCTTTCTGAAGAACCAACCGGTGAGACGGGTCAAGCGTACACCGGTTGGCCTGATAGCGCTGGCTCAGGAATGTTTGGAGGGCAGGGAGAGCGTGCCGGGCTTGGGGGATTTGACAGCAGGTGTTGCCGCAGGCGCACTTGCTGAAGAAGCGTCATCTCCCAGAGGGAAGATGGCGTCTGGCTCCTGAGGTGCAGCAGATTTGACAGATGCAGCCGGCGTCGCGCTGGTGGTGGCCGGTGCAGCCACTGGCGCATTGGCGTTCGTGACGGCGCTGATGGCAGCCGGGGCAGGCAGTGCGGTGCCCGGCCCGATGTCCTGTTGTGTGATAGCTCCCGGAAGCGGGGCGCCGCTCGCGTCGACCAGCCAGTCATGCAGCGATTTCTTGATCTGGAATTCAAGTTCCACATTCATATCCTGCATCATCTGGGTGGTCAGATCGTACAGGACCGCGCGGGATTCCGGATCCTTGTCGCCAGGATTGAGGCTGCGGGTGATATGGGCCAGGGCGTAGCCAGCGCGACCGCCGGAGGGGGCGGAAAGATCGACATGAGCTTCGAGCTCACCGAGTAGCGTTCCCCCGGGTGCATGAAGGATGCTGGCTTTGGTAATCGTGAATGTGCCATTGCCTTCCGAACCGCTTGCAATAAGGCGGTCACGCGCCATCTGCTCGAGCGCCTGCTGAGGGGGCGTGGGCGCCTTGGCGGAGATGTCGCCGGGTGTGCTGCCGGGAGGCGCAGAATCCACGACTTCAATATGCGCCACGTTGAGATGCATCTTGCTCAGATAGCTATAGTCGAGCGGCGCGAAGCTTTGGGGCTCGCTGTCGCCGCAGGCTGTGAGCAGGGGCGAGACACTGCCCAGCAAGAGACAGACTGAACCAAAACGAAGGAAAGACTGAATGCGGGACCGGCTGCGCGACATGATCTGCTCCTGAGGATAGGGCGGTTGTTATTTCTTTTTGACGAGAGAACGCAGCCGATCGATCAGTTTACCCGATGGCTTGGGATCCTTGCTCGTGTCAGCTGGGCTATGCCCCGCCGGTTGATGCTGGTGCAGAAACGCCCAGGATTCGGAAATCATGTCGGCAGATGCGGCATCGGGAACGGCGGGCAGGGGAGCTGAAGGTGCGTTGACCTCGCTCATGAGCGAGGAGGCCTTGCCGAGGCCGTAGTCGCGTGCCTCGAAAGCCTGCGCCTGGGCGATCATCTCGGCGTGCTCGGGCGTGCCGAGATACCAGCCCAGAATAAGAGAGGGCAACATACCGGCCAAAGTCTCGTCGCTGACAACGACATTGGCCTTGGGGCAGTAGAAAGACGGCGGTGCATCGAGCTGCCTTTCCCACCATGCCAGATAAAAAGCGCAATCCAGTTCCGGGTCGTAAAACCGATGGATCAGCTGATGATCAACGACGAACGAGATCTGGGAACGCAGAGGCGCCCCGGAAAACGGCGAAAGAACGACCAGGGTTTCCGGCCCTATGCGCGCGCCAAGCAGTCGTCTGACGTCACGCGCGGAAAGAGGCTTGTCATCGACGCGGGCGATTTCGCGATCCTGCTCGATGAGCGCGGTCTGTACCTGTCTGAGGTCTGCCATCATGCGCACCGACCAGGCGGCGGCAAGCTGCGTCGCGAGAAAGAGCGGCAAGGGGCGGGCGCCACCCAAAGCGGAAGGGGTTGCGCTCAGCGCATTTCTGAACAAGGCGTCGAACCAGGGTGAGACGCTGGAGAGAATATCTGAGGGTTGCAGCCTCTGGACAACTTCGACATGAGAGCCGCAATACTCACGGCTCTCATTAAAATACCATACTGCCTTGCGGTCGCTCAGGGCGTCGCTGAAGGTGACGCAGGTAATATCGTCTGCAAGGGAGATCAGCTCCTGCGGGAGCCACTGATCATAAAGCGAGCCTATGGTCTCACCGTCGATCTGGGCCGTTTTGAGAAAAGCCTCGGCGTTCGTCATCGTGCGATCTCGGTGCGGTCGAAACGAAATCCGACATTGCAGAACTCGCAGTTCATCGTGATCTGACCCTCTTCAGCCATATGGTCGAGATCATCTTCCGGGAAAGTAGAGAGCACACTTGCCAGACGCGCACGGTTGCACCGGCAGCCGAGACTGACCGCTCGCGGACGATCCACGATGACATCCTGTGAGCCGAACAGGCGTTCGATAAGGGTAGTGGCACTCAGCTTGGGGTCGAAAAGCTCGGCGGAGGTCAGGGTATTGCCCAGAACGCTCGCCGTCTCCCAAGCATCCTCATCGCTATCGGCCCCTGATGAAATTCCGCCCTCTTCGGCAATCTTTTCCAGAAGCAGAGCCCCGGCCTGCCAGCCATCCGGGGTCTTTTCGCAATAAAGGCGCATCCAGCACTGATGCTGCTCACTGGTGGCGAAATAATGCATGGCCATATCGGCAAGGGTTTCGCCCTCGAGCGCTACAATGCCCTGATGGCGCTCGGTGTGAGCCCCCTGATCAATCGTGAACGCGAAATATCCCTCGCCGAGAAGCGAGCGGGCCGACCCGGTTTCGAGCGTGTCGGGCGACCGCAGATAAAACCGCAATTCACCGGCGTCGGTGCAATCGGTCACCAGCATGGAGACCGGACCATCGCCCTTGATCTGTAGCGAGAATGATCCCTTGAACTTCAAACCGGCACTCAGGCCGGCAACAAGCGAGAGCGCTTCGCCGGCAAGAATGCGGCCGTCATCCGGAATATCGTGACGCGTCAGCATGATGTCAGCCAGCTTGCCAAGCCGTACCAGTCGCCCACGCACCGGTCGCTTCGCCAGATGAAATGGCGTGATGCCATGCGAGATCACGAGATCAGGCACTTCATCCGGGCGTTGCGTATCAAGAAAGGCAGGTGTCTCGATCATCTGTGCTTCAACAATTACTTCATACTCAGGGTGAAACCATCACCCGACCGGATCAGGCCGGGCTACCGAAGTCGCGCCAGTTCTCGCCCCCAAGAACCCAGAGCAGAAGACCTTTCTGGGCATGGAGGCGGTTTTCGGCCTCGTCAAACACAACGGAGGCCGGGCTTTCAAACACGTCTTCGGTCACTTCCTCACCGATATGGGCAGGCAGGCAGTGCATGAACAGGGCCCCTCCGGGCGCTTTCTGCATCAGGGCCGTATTGACTTGGAAAGGGCGCAGAGTGTTCAGACGCACCGCCGATTCCTCATCGGACATGCTGGTCCATGTATCGGTTACGATGCAGCCCGCCTCCCTGACGGCCTCGATGGGGTCATGAACAAGGCGGATGTTCCCCCCTTCAGCGCGCGCCCAGTCCAGAACGTCCTGACGGGGCTTCATGGATTCGGGCGTTGCAAGGGTGAGAGAGAACCCGAAGCGGACGGCGCCTTCGATCAGGGATGCAGCCACGTTGTTGCCATCACCGATCCATGCCCAGTGCGAGCCCGCGACAGGACCGCGATGCTCTTCATAGGTCATGATATCCGCCAGGATCTGCACGGGATGCGAGTCCGGAGTCAGCCCGTTGACGACGGGAATGGAGCTCCAGCGCACCAGTTCGCCCAGCATATCCGTCTCGCCGGTGCGGACAACGAGAACGTCCAGAAAGCGCGAAAGAACTCGCGCCGTATCGGCGAGGCTTTCGCCTCTGCCGATCTGCATGTCTGACGGCGACAGCACAGAGACATCGCCGCCCAGTTGACGCATGCCAACCTCGAAAGAGAGGCGTGTACGTGTGGAAGGCTTGGACAGCATCAGCCCAAGCGTACGTCCGGCTAGCGGGTGCGCGGGATGCATCGGAGCGCGGCGGTTATTCTGCATCGCCTTGACCGCACGACCGACATCGATGATGTCGCGCAGCGTGGCGCTGTCGAGGTCGCGCAGGTCGAGGAAGTGGCGGATCGGTGTATGAGCGCTGGCGTTCGTCTGAATGGTCATGCCTGGCTCTCCGTCCGGCTGTTCGTCTTGTTGTCTGATGTCGCGTCTTCCTGCGCTTCCAGTGCCCGGGCCGCTTGTGAGAGAATGCCGCAGGCTCCGCGACAGTCTTCCTGGGTCACAACCAGCGGCGGCAGGAGCCGCAGCACATTCTCACCTGCTGTCACGGTGAGGAGGCCTTCAGCCAAGACCTGAGCCTGAACCTGGGCAACAGGCATTCTGCATTTCAGACCCCACATCAGACCGCGGCCACGGGCAAGCTCGAATACGCGCGGATGATCATGCACCAGAGCCGCCAGTTCATTGCCGAGCATGGTGCCCTTTTGCGCGACCTCATCGAGGAAGCCATCGGCAAGAATGACATCCAGCACGGCGTTGCCAGCAGCACAGGCCAGCGGATTGCCGCCAAAAGTCGTGCCATGCGAACCTGCACCCATCGATGCAGCAACTTCCTCACTGGCAAGAATGGCCCCCATGGGGAAACCACCAGCAATGCCCTTGGCCACCGAGATGACATCAGGTGTGACGCCATACCACTCATGAGCAAAGAGTTTGCCGGTGCGGCCCATGCCGGTCTGAACCTCGTCCAGCGCAAGGATCAGGCCAAATTCGTCGCAAACCTGGCGCAGCCCGGTCATGAACTGCGGATCAGCCTGCTTGATGCCTGTCTCGCCCTGGATGGGCTCGATCATGATGCCGGCTGTCTCGGGCGTGATGGCGGCACGCAGCGCATTCATGTTGTTGAAGGGGACGTGATCGAAGCCCTCGACAGGGGCACCGAAGCCTTCGAGATAGGCCGGGTTGCCCGTGGCGGCGATCATGGCAAGCGTGCGCCCGTGAAAGGCTCCGTTGCAGCAGATGATGCGCGTACGCTTGGGATGACCGCGACCTGCCTGGGTCTTACGGATCATCTTGACCATGCCTTCATTGGCTTCTGCGCCGGAATTGCAGAAGAAGACGCTGTCGGCAAAGGAGTGAGCAACCAGCCTGTCGGCCAGTTTCTCGGCCTGCGGGATGCGATACAGGTTGGACACGTGCATGACGCGTGCGGCCTGTTCGGCGATCGCCTTGACCAGCCCCTCATGACCATGCCCGAGCGACGAGACGGCAATACCCGCCCCGAAATCGAGAAATCGTCGCCCGTCAGCCGTGTACAAGCAAGCGCCCTGACCATGCTCGAAAGCAAGGTCGACTCGTTTGAATGTTGGCATCAGAGCGGAAATCATGGCGATATGAGAGCCCGGTTGAAATGGATTGGAAAGACGCAACAACAAGATCCCCGCACCTGAGCAATCAGGGCAGGGCACGGGCTGCTGCCTTACCATGATGGGGTTAATCCCCCCGGTTCGTCAAATTCAGTCTGTTATGGCGTGATAAAACAGGTCGCGCGCCAGCCAGCATCCGACACGTATGCCGCGCAGGGCCTGAGCCGCATCCCGCTGGAAAGAGAGCGTCCAGTACCCCGGCGGCGAATGATCGAGCGCACGCAGACACGGGATAAGCCAGACATCATCCCCAAGCGGCAGAAGCCGCTCCATGCGCCCTTGCCCCAGCATGCCCGAGAAGGCGCCATAGAGCGCGCCGCCTGCATCGGACAGGGTCAGGATGCTGTCGAGTTCCTCACACAGATACCTCCCTGCCAGATCCTGATGCGATTGTGTCATGGCCAGACGCGACAGGATACGCCGGGTATTTTCCTGTGGACGGTCCATGATCAGTCCGTGCTCGGGGTGCCTGTCATCCTGAAATGTCAGGGTGGTGCCGTCGCGACCGGCACCGCTCTGGGTCCAGTTATCCAGGCGCTCGGGCGGATAGGCATAACGAAGTGCCAGAGCGCTGCCTGACGCGCCATTCTGATCTGAAGACGTGATCGTGGCCGAAAGACCGGTCTGCGCGTCAAGATAATGCCCGATTATGGCCGGGTTGCCGGGCACCCTGGCAGGCGGGGATGGGGGGATGCCGAGCGCGGCCCCAGCCAGTTCTGCCGCCGCCGAATGTGCCTCTGACATGTGGTTGAACATGACCACAACCGACAGCCGTTCCTGTGCCAGATGCAGTCTGTGGCTACGCCAGCCGCGCAGGGCGCCGCCGTGTCCGGTCATGGCGTGGCCAAACAGGCGTCCGCGCTGCAACCCGAAGCCGTAGCGGGCAGGGGTGCCATCGCCAAAGGTCACGGGCGCGCTGAGCCGGTTATAAAACCCTTGGGGATCATCGCGCTGGGCGTCGATCGCACATTCCCAGGCAATCATATCGTCCAGGCTGGCCCCCAGCCCGGCATCGCCCGTCCAGAAGATGTTGTTGACCGCCTGACGATAGCCGGTGGCTTCACTGCCCTCATAGCCTTGCGTTCCGTCCGGCATGGATTGCGTGTTTGCCGCTAGAAAGGCGCTTTTCATGCCATAGCGTTCGAAAATTCGTGTGCGCAGCAATTCGGCAAAGCTCTGTCCTGTGCAGGCCTCAAGCGCTTCGGAAATGAGATGGAAGTTCTGGTTGACGTAGGAGTAGCTGGTGCCGGGCCTGAAATGCAGGGATCTGGTGCCGGCAATCACCCGTCGTGCCTCTGCCAGGCCAAAAACCGATTCCGTAGGGGCGCCATGCAGCATGGCCACCGCCCAGTAATCACGCAGACCTGACTGGTTGTGAGCGAGGTGAAAAATGTCCGGCGGTGGCTCCTGCAGCAAGGGCAGGCGAGAGGCGATGACGGCATCCAGCCGGGCCTTGTCCGTTACGGCGTCGAGCAGGGCGCAGGTGAACTGCTTCGTGATCGAGCACATGCGAAACAGTGTCTGCGGCGTGAATGGCGTACGGGTTTCGGCGTTGGCAAAGCCCCAGCTATGTCGCGCAATGATCTCGCCCTTTTGGATCACCGCTGCTGCCCCGCCGGGCCCCGGATAGGCAGAGGGCAGGGTCGCGAGAACACGATCGAGCAGAGCGTGAGGCATGGGGAATCTCCGGTGGGTTTTTACCATGTTGCTGCCATGAAATTATGGCACAATCCTTTCATGTCAGCGATTCCGGATCAGACTCCCCCGCCGACAGCGGAAACCCTGCGTGAGGCGGCCCTGCGTCATCTGGCGCGCTTTGCCGCGACCGAACAGGGGCTTGCGCAGGTGCTCGACCGCGCCGTGATGCGCTGGGCGCGTAAATTCGCCACACAGGGAGGCGAGACAGACCAGATCGACTCAGAGCGCGAGAAAAGCCGCGCCGTTATTGCCGCAATCGTGAGCGATATGCGTCGTATCGGCGCACTGGATGATGCCGCCTTCGCGCGTTCCCGCTCACTCAGCCTGACCCGGTCCGGGCGGTCCCGCCGTGCCGTGGCGGCCAGCCTCACCCAGAAAGGGATCGGGGCCGAGACGTTGGGCGAAGCGATGGAAGAGGCTCTCGGCCATCGGCATGACGACGAAGCAAAGGAGCGTGAGCTGGCGGCAGCCCTTGTTCTGGCCCGCAAGCGTCGGCTTGGCCCCTTCAGCCGGGATGAGGGCGAGATGGCCCGCAGTGACGCAGGGGAGGTTCATCAGCGGGCCCTGGCGATTTTTGCCCGCGCCGGATTTGGCCGAGATGTGGCCGAACAGGCGCTGGCTCTGGATCTGACAGAAGCGGAGGATCGCGTCATGGCGCTCAAATCGTCATGAGAGACACTGGGTTGGAAAGAAAGACCTTGCGCAAATTGAGCCCGTTTCTGGGGCGTGGGTTTGGGCTGGGCCTGTGTCTGGGGCTCGCAGCCTGTGGGGGTGGCCCGCGGGAATATAGCCGCGCCAGTTTCAATGGCCCGCTCCAGTGCGCACCTTATGCACGAGCCAAGACAGGCGTGGCACTTTATGGGGCTGCATCATCATGGTGGCGTGGTGCCTCAGGCAAATACCGGCGAACGCAGACGCCGGCGCAGGGCGAGATCCTTGTGTTTCGTTCGACCGGGCGCCTGCCATCAGGTCATGTTTCTGTGGTGCGCAGTACGGTCTCGTCGCGCAAGATCCTCGTGGAACATGCCAATTGGGAGCCGGGCCGGATTGATCGATCCGTGCCGGTCATTGATGTCTCTCCCGGGAATGACTGGTCTCTCGTGCGCGTTTACTGGGCCCCCATCAGGAGCCTTGGTGCGCGTGCCTATCCCACTTACGGCTTTATCGTACCGCGTGATCTGGACGATATTGCGCGCTTGCAAGTGGCGCGTGATCACGCCATGTGAGAAGCGAGAAAAAAGACGGCTGGATGGTCCCGTCACACAAGGAGAGAGATTATGGGTAGCATGAGTCCCCTGCACTGGCTGATAGTGCTTGCCGTTGTGCTCATCCTGTTCGGTGGTGGCAGCAAGATCAGCGGGCTGATGGGCGACTTTGCGAAGGGCATCAAATCCTTCAAGAAGAACATGGCCGAAGACGAATCCATGGACACCCATCCGGCCCAGCCCAACGGGCAGATTGCCCCCCCGCCGCATGGCAATGCCCAGGGCGCGTCTCAGGGTGTTCCCCACGGGAATTTTCAGGCACCCCAGTACACGCCTCCGGTTTCCGGCGGCAGTGTGAACAACACCAATCACTGAGCTGTTCATGACCGAGGTTTCTGACCGGCTCTGGTCGGGTGCTGTGCAGGATGTGATCCGGGCCGGACAGCGAATGGACCAGCGCGGCTGGGTTCCTGCCACGGCGGGCAATCTGAGCCGACGCCTGTCTGACGGGCGCATCGCGATTACACGCTCCGGAGGTCACAAGGGCTTCCTGGCCGAGCAGGATGTGATCGAGATCGACCCGCAGGGGCACCCGCTTGATGCGACGCAAAAGGCCAGTGCCGAGACATTGCTGCACACACAGCTTTACGCTTTCGATCCTTCGGTCGGGGCAGTGCTGCATGGTCA
Source organism: Asaia bogorensis NBRC 16594 (assembly GCF_001547995.1). NCBI lineage: Bacteria > Pseudomonadati > Pseudomonadota > Alphaproteobacteria > Acetobacterales > Acetobacteraceae > Asaia > Asaia bogorensis. The sequence goes on along the minus strand of NZ_AP014690.1, from coordinate 2,842,276 downwards.
TTCTGTTGCAGCAACCGTGCTTTCCATGGTGATGCCGGGGGCGTCCCTCACTTTGGCGGGTTACGAACTGCTGAAGGTTTTCGAGGGTCAATCGACCCACGCGACGTCCATTGACGTGCCTGTTTTCGACAACGACCAGGATATCGCAAGGCTGGCAGGCGTCGTCGCGCCCTCACTCGGAAAAATGCCTGCGGGCTATATCATCCGGGGACATGGTGTTTATGTCTGGGGGCGGGACATGGCGATGGCGCTGGCCCGTCTCGAAGGGCTGGAATTCCTGCTGGCCTGCGAACTCGAAAGGCGGAAAGCATGAGCCGACTGACGATCTATCGCGATGACGCGCCTGAGACCATTCTGCTCGATACGCAGGATGGACGTGAAATCGTAGAGACGCTGCGCCCTCTGAATGTGCGTTTCGAGCGCTGGCAGTCCCCCGTGACGCCGGCGAAGGACGCGCCCCCTGAGGAAATTCTGGAGGCGTATCGCCCCTATCTCGACGGGCTGATGGGTGAGACTGGTGCAGGCAGTGCCGACGTGGTGCGGTTTGACCGCCACACCCCCCAGATTGCCGCCATGCGCGAGAAATACCTGTCTGAGCATACCCATAGCGAAGATGAGGTTCGTTTCTTCGTGCATGGGCAGGGGGCCTTCGTGCTCCATGTGGGCGACAAGGTCTATTCCGTGCTCTGTGTCCAGGGTGATCTGATTTCCGTCCCGGCGGGAACGCCTCACTGGTTCGATGCTGGTCTGTCGCCCGACGTCGTTGCGCTGCGCGTCTTCACAGACACGACAGGCTGGGTTGCCGATTATACCGGTGACGAGATTGCCCGTCGTTTTCCCGTCACGATTCCGGATATTGCCGCATGAGCGCTATTCGTCTGATTCTGCTCGATATCGAGGGAACAACCCTGCCGATTTCCTTCGTCAAGGATGTGCTGTTTCCGTATTCGGACAAGGTCATGCCCGATCTGCTGCGCGAAAAGGCCAGCGATCCGCTGGTCAAGGTCGCGCTGGCCGATATCGAGGCGGCCAATCCAGGATGTGATCCTGTGGCGCAGCTCCATGACTGGACGGTACGCGACGAGAAGGTGGCCCCTCTGAAGTCCCTGCAAGGCCTTGCCTGGAAAACGGGTTTCGAAAGCGGTGAACTCAAGGCCCGTCTCTACCCAGACGTACCCTCTGCCCTGAGGGCGTGGCACAAGGCAGGGTTGCGCCTTGCGGTGTACTCTTCGGGCTCTGCCAGCGCACAGCGCCTGCTCTATGGCTATTCTGATGCGGGTGATCTGACAGATCTGTTTGAGGCATTTTACGACCTCGATATTGGCGGCAAGAAGATTGCCGAAAGCTATCGCGAGATTGCTGCTCGGGCAGGTGTTGCCCCCGAAGAGATCCTGTTCCTTTCCGATGTGGGGGCCGAACTCGACGCCGCTCTTGAGGCCGGGCTCAAGGTTTGCCAGCTTGTTCGTGCCGAGGATGGCACCCAGCCTCATGCAGGTGTTCGTCAGGCTATCGACCTGGCAGGTGTCAGCCGACAGTTCGAGCTGCCGGTTTCATGACCCTGTACGAGAACTGGACGGCGATACCCGCAAAAGCCCGTGGTGCCGCCGTAGCTCTCGGTAATTTCGATGGTGTGCATCTCGGGCATGTCCATCTTCTCAGATCCCTTCACGGTGCGCGGCCCGACCTGGCGCTTGGGGCAGTCACCTTCGAGCCGCATCCGCGCGAGTATTTTCGTCCTCAGGACCCCCCCCTGCGTCTCATGCTGCCCGAGACAAGAGCCTTCTTTCTGCATGAGCAGGGCGTACGCTCCATCTTCCAGCTGCCGTTCGATGCCGATTTCAGTCATCTGAGCCCGGACCAGTTTGTCGAGGATGTGCTTCACAGCGCGCTGGGCGTTCAGCATGTGGCTTGCGGGCCTGATTTCGCTTTTGGCCATCGCAGAGCGGGCAATATCGACTACCTCGCGCGCAAGCTCGAGACGCTCGGTATCGGGCTGACTGTGGTGCCGCCCCTGACCGATATCAGCGGTCCTTTTTCGTCCTCACGAATCCGGCGTCTGCTACAGGAAGGTTACCCCGAGCGCGCCGCTGAGGAACTCGGCCGGTCATGGTTCATCCGGGGCGAGGTCGCCCATGGCGATAAACGCGGGCGCCTTCTCGGTTTTCCTACGGCCAATATTCCCCTCGGACGACATATTGAACCCGCACGTGGTGTTTATGCCGTGACAGTGCGCCACCCTGACGGAAGGATCAGCCCGGGTGTCGCAAATATTGGCCGCCGTCCGACAATCAATGACGGGCAGGAAAGTCGGCTCGAGGCGCATCTTTTCGACCTGAATGAAGATCTTTACGGTCAGACGCTTGAGGTCAGCCTGCACAAGCTTCTGCGTGATGAGCGTCGGTTCAACGGCCTTGACGAACTGAAGGCACAGATTGCCGAGGATGCTGCAAGCGCACGTCTCGTGCTTTCCGCTCTTCCTTGATTGAACACGCGAGACCCTGGTTTTGTCTGACAGAAGTCTGATCAGGGGCATCAATCACGTCACGCTCTGTGTTCGCGATCTTGATCGGTCAATTCCGTTTTATCGCGATCTTCTTGGCTGCGCCCTTCGTGAGAGATGGGAGAAGGGAGCGTATCTCGAGGCTGGCTCCCTTTGGCTTTGTCTTGAGTTGCTGCCTGACTCGCAAGCCATTTCCCGGCGTGATGACTCCCATCTGGCTTTCACTGTCGAGCCCGCAGGATTTGCCCCGATGTGTGAAAGGCTCCTCGGCAAAGTAACGCTCTGGAAGCAGAACAGAAGCGAAGGCGATTCGCTCTATTTTCTCGATCCTGATGGTCACAAGCTCGAAATCCATGTGGGATCGCTTTCGACCCGTTTGCGATCGCTCCAGGCCGCATCAGGCGGGGATCATTGAACGATGACCCCGACAGGAAAGGCCTGAGGAGGACTTGCCTTTTTTGTGAAGTTTTATATGTTTTATCTCACATGACTTGATGTTATAGATTACCCACGGTTAATGAGGCGTGGGAGGCTGTCATGTTCGGTGCGATGCAAATGTATCAGATGCAGGCAATGGAACAGCATATTGCCCAAAAAGAGAACCGCCGCCGTGAGAGCGTTTCACGCTTGATGCGCCTGCGCGATTTCCTGCGGCAGGACTTGGCTTCACTTGGTGAGCAGATCGACACGACACTCGATGCCGTCTGTTCCGGGCCTGGTCTTCCGACGACGAGAATTCGCCGCTCGTAAGGCCGATAGAGAGCGGGCTGGGGTTGTGATCGGGGTGCGCCTGGTCAGTTGACGATCGTGCATGAAAACGGGGTCTGGAGAACGCGATAGAACTCCTTGCCATGCAGGAAAAAAATCAGTCTTAGCGACATATTTCCATCCATCAGAAACTTCAGATTGGTGTTGCAGTAACGATTGGCTGTCGCGTCATAGAGAAGCTGTTTGAGCTTGTCTCTGGAGAACGCCTGGATACAGTTGTCAGCCTCCCGGGTCAGTTCGATTTCCTCAACGAGAATCCGCCCATCGCGACTGGCCGCCGTGATCGTTTCCATCTCATTTTCATAATCGGGTGCTTTTTTGTTGAGAACGGCAACCACCCTGTCGATCTGTGCAATCGTGATTTCAGTATCGAATTTGAACTATCCAGCACGAGACTCTGTACATGCCAGGCATGACACGATCGAAAGAGCGAGCAGGATAAGGTTCTTTATCGGATTTTCCCGTATTTTCAGTAATGGTAACATCAAATACAGATTGATAACATGCCTCCTGACAGTGAAGGCAGCGTATATCGTCGCCAGATCCATTCCTTGGCTGACCGTTATCCAGCCCCGATCATCGCCGCATTGCACCTCGGCACTTGACCCGCGAGCCTCCCTATTCGCATAACTCCCGGTTCCCTGACTCCGTCGATTGATCGAAAATGCCTGATTCCAAAAGCCAAGATCCTCAGGACCGTTATCGCGACACGGTCTTTCTGCCCCGTACCAGCTTCCCGATGCGTGGCAATCTGCCGACGCGTGAGCCGGAAATTCTGGCGCGCTGGGAGTCGATGGGGCTGGATGAGAGCATTATCGAGGCAGACAAGGGCAAGCCGGTTTTCACCCTGCATGATGGCCCGCCCTATGCAAACGGTCACCTGCATATCGGTCACGCCCTGAACAAGATCAACAAGGACGTGATCAACCGTGCCCAGCGCATGAATGGCGCTCGTGTGCGCTATGTGCCTGGCTGGGATTGTCACGGCCTGCCGATCGAATGGCGTGTCGAGGAAGAATACCGCAAGGCAGGCAAGAACAAGGACGATGTGCCTGTTCTGCAGTTCCGCGCCGAATGTCGCGAATACGCGCGTCGCTGGCTCGACATCCAGGCCGAAGAATTCAAGCGTCTGGGCGTGCAGGGCGAGTGGAAGAACCGCTACGCCACCATGGATTTTTCATCCGAATCTGCCATCGTGGGCGAGATCGGCAAGTTCCTGCTGAATGGCGGACTGTATCGCGGCCTGCGCCCGGTCATGTGGAGCCCGGTCGAGAAGACAGCGCTCGCTGAAGCCGAGATCGAATATCACGACATCACCTCCACCACGATCCATGTGGCCTTCCCCATTGAGGCAGATCCGACGCCCGGTCAGGCTCTTCAGGGGACTTCTGCGGTTATCTGGACCACTACGCCCTGGACGATTCCGGCCAATCGCGCCATCGCCTATGGGCCTGAAATTGCCTATGTCGTGCTGCGTGCCGACATTATGGAAGAGAACAGCCTCGTTGCTCCCGGCTCACGTTTTCTGGTCGCCGAAGAGCGCGTAAGCGATTTCTGCAAGCAGGCCGGTATCCAGGACCATCACATTCTCTACACCCTGCCCGGCGAGGCGCTCGAGGGCACGATCTGTGCCCACCCGCTGCGTGGCTGTGGCTATGAATTCGACGTGCCAATGCTGCCCGGCGAGTTCGTGACGACCGATGCCGGTACGGGCCTTGTGCACATGGCCCCGGCTCATGGTCAGGACGACTTCCTGCTGACACGGCAATACGGCATTGAAGTGCCCGAACTCGTGCAGGATGACGGCACCTACGCGCCGTGGGTTCCCCATTTTGCCGGTATCCACGTGTTCAAGGCGGCTGACCCGGTCTGCAATGCCCTGACCGAGGCGGCGCAGCGCTGGGCTGCCAATGGCAATGCCGCTGCGGGCCTCGTGGCCCGGTCGAGCATCGTGCACTCCTATCCGCATTCATGGCGCTCGCGTAAGCCGATCATTTTCCGCGCCACCCCGCAGTGGTTCATCCGCATGGATGGTGATCAGGCCCTGCGTCGCAAGGCGCTGGATGCGCTGGCAGATGTCACCTTCGTCCCGGAGGCCGCTCGCAACCGCCTCACCTCCATGATCGAACAGCGCCCTGACTGGTGCATCAGTCGACAGCGCGCCTGGGGCGTGCCGATTGCCGTTTTCGTGGAAAAGAGCACGGGCGAGGTGCTGCGTGATCCGGCGGTCATGCAGCGTATCGTGGATGCCATGGCCGAGCATGGTGCCGATATCTGGTACAGCGCTGACCCTGCCACCTTCCTGGGTGAGGGACGTGACCCTGCGCAGTACGAACAGGTGTTCGATATTGTCGATGTCTGGTTTGAAAGCGGCTCGACCCACAGCTTCGTGCTGGGTCAGGATGGCCTGAACTTCCCGGCCGATCTCTACCTTGAGGGCTCCGATCAGCATCGCGGCTGGTTCCAGTCCTCGCTGCTCGAGAGCGTCGGCACACGTGGCGTGGCCCCCATGAAGGCCATCGTCACCAATGGCTTCGTGCTTGATGAGCAGGGCCGCAAGATGTCGAAGTCGCTGGGTAATGTGATTGCCCCCAAGGAAGTGACCGACAAGCTGGGCGCGGATATCCTTCGCCTTTGGGTTGTCAATTCCGACAGCAACGAAGACCTGCGTATCGGCAACGAGATCCTCAAGCAGCAGGGTGAGCTTTATCGTCGCCTGCGCAACACGCTGCGCTGGCTGCTGGGCGCGCTCGACGGGTTTACCCCTGAGGAGGCGGTACCTTTCGAGCAGCTTCCCGAGCTGGAGCGCTATATCCTGCATCGCCTGAGCGATCTGGGCGGTCTTCTCAAGCAGGCGGTCCAGACCCATCAATGGGTGGGCGTATATCCGATGCTGCACGGGTTCTGCACGACCGATCTTTCGGCCTTCTATTTCGACGTGCGCAAGGATGCGCTCTATTGCGATGCGCCGTCCTCACTGCGTCGTCGTGCTGCCCGCACCGTGCTCGATATCCTGCATCGTGCCCTCGCGACCTGGCTTGCGCCGGTTCTGGTCTTCACGGCTGAAGAAGCATGGACATCGCGCTTTGGCGAAGAGAGCTCGGTGCATCTGCAGACATTCCTCGAGCCCGATCCTGCATGGCATGACACGGCGCTGGGCGAGCGCTGGAACCGTATCCGTGCTCTGCGCCGCGTCATCACGACCGAGCTTGAGGGAGCGCGTCGGGGTGGCGTGATCGGCTCGTCTCTCGAAGCCCGTCTCAGCCTGCCCCTGACCGAACAGGAACAGGCCGTGTTTGGGGACGTCGACTGGGCTGAACTCGCCATTGTCTCGCAGGCCGATATCCAGCTCCTGACCAATGTGCCGTCGCTTTATATCGATGACAGCGCCACCACCGAGCACGAGGGCGTTGTCAGCGCTCATCCGGGACCGGGTGTGGGCGAGGCAGAGGGCAGCAAGTGCCTGCGCTGCTGGCGTGTCCTGCCCGAAGTCGGGAGCCAGACGGCTCATCCGGGTCTTTGCCTGCGCTGTAGCGATGTGGTGACAGCGTGAAATCAGCCAAAGTCACGCTCTCCTTCGGTCGGCCGGCAACCTTGCTGGCTGGTCTGGCAGCGTTCATCATCGTGCTTTGCGCCGATCAGGGCAGCAAATGGTGGATCCTGAACGTCTTTGACCTTCCCGCAAAAGGGAGCGTGGTCATTGCGCCGGGGCTAAATTTCACGATGGTGTGGAACCACGCCGTGACGTTTGGGATGCTCGGCGGTGTCGGCCGTTACGGGCCGTTGCTGTTTTGCACAGTGGCCCTCGTCGCCGTGCTGGCCCTGCTATGGCAGACATTGCGTACGTCGCGCATGGTCGTGGCTATTGCCTCGGCTGCCATTGCCGGCGGCGCGGTCGGGAATGTCATCGACCGTATGCGCTTTGGCGCTGTGGTCGATTTCATTCATGTCCATGCCTATGGCTGGAGCTGGTATGTTTTCAACATTGCCGATTCGGCCATTGATTGTGGTGTGGTTGCCTGGGTGATCGACTCCATTCTGGCAGATCGTCGCCAATCAGCGTCCAGCGGAAAGCCCTCACCTGTTTCGGGTAGCGCCTCCGATCACGGTTCGGTACATCGCGAGCATTGATCTCTTGTCGATGCCGAAACGCTCATTTAGGATCGGGTCCGATATGGCTCAGCTCTCCCTTCCGTCCGTCCTCCGCGTCCTGCCGGTTCTCGGCCTGACAGCGCTCCTTCCGGCCTGCTCCGGCTCTGACGTCTCACGCGCGTTCGGTCTCGAACGCTCGATGCCGGATGAGTATACGGTCACGACCCGTGCGCCCCTCTCCATGCCGCCGTCAGAGCAGCTGAGCCTGCCGGGGCAGGGTGACCATACGGCGGAGGAAAACCCCCGTATCCAAGCGCTTGAAACGCTTTCGCCCAATGCGGCCCTGCACCCCACTACCGGCAGCAACAGCGCCGGTCAGCAGGCTCTGGTCGGGCAGGTGGATCAGGCATCGAAGGCCCCCAACAATGCCGAGCTCGGCTCTGCCGGTGCGGGTCTGACCGACGAGCTCATGTTCTGGCGTGGTGGCAATGCGGGCAGCGTTGTCGATAGCGAGGCAGAAAATCGTCGCATCCAGCGTGCTTCTGCCTTGGGTCAGAACCCCTCCACCGGTGCCACGCCTACCAAGAAGTCGAAGAGCGCATTCCTCGGCGTCTTCTGATGCCTGGTCATGACGCCGTCTGAGCGCCCCCAGCTTCAGCCCAGATTACGCCGCCTTTCCAGCCATGTGATCGATCTGATCGCGGCAGGCGAGGTGGTGGAGCGCCCGGCTGCTGCATTGAAGGAACTGGTCGAGAATGCGCTCGATGCTGGCGCGACCCGTATCGAGGTGGCTTTGGTCAGCGGCGGATGCGACCGCATCGAGGTTCTCGATAACGGCTGTGGCATGTCGCCCGATGACATGCTCATGGCTGTCGAGCGACACTGCACCTCCAAATTATCCGATGAGACACTGACCCGTATCGTCACGCTGGGCTTCCGTGGTGAAGCCTTGCCCTCCATCGGTGCCACAGCCAGACTGAGCCTGACCTCACGCCCGCATGATGCCGATACCGCGTGGCAATTGCGCCTTGAGGGAGGTGTCTTGACCCCCCCATCCCCCGCGCCCGGCGCGCCCGGAACGCGCGTGGTGGTGGCCGATCTGTTCTTTGCCACACCCGCAAGACGCAAGTTCCTCAAATCTGCCCGTGTGGAGGGCAGCCATGCCGAGGCGGTCATGCGCCGACTGGCACTGTCTGCTCCGCATTGTGCCATGCGTTTCACGCTGGATGAGCGTCTGGTTTTCGACTTCCCTGCCCATTCGACCATCGCCCGCGTTCAGGCGGTTCTGGGTGAAAGCGACTCCCTGATCGCACTGGATGAGGAGCGCAATGGCCTGCATCTGAGCGGTTTCATCTGTGGGCCTGCGGCCACGCGGGCCACGGCAGCCGCCCAGTTTCTGGTCGTGAATAACCGCCCCGTTGCTGATCCGCTGATGAAGACGGCCATACGTGTCGCCTATCGTCCTGTCATCGAACCGGGACGTCATCCTGTTCTGGCGCTCCACCTGCAACTGCCTCATGACCGCGTCGATGTGAACGTGCACCCGTCCAAGACCGAACTGCGTTTTGCCGATGAGGCGGATGTGCGCGGTCTGATGATCGGCGCCATGCAACGCGCTCTGGGGCATGGCGCGGGTGAGGGCGGCGTGAGGATACGTTTTGCCGCCCCGTCGCGTCAGGCCATCCACTATCCACCGCCAGACCCAATGCGCGTAACGCCGGGTTTTCTGGCGAGCCATGCCGCGCTCATCGGGAATGGCGCTCCCATGGCAACGGGGTCTGTCAGCCCGTATGATGGCTTTCAAGAGCCGGACAATCCTCGCGATGACCGCTCACCTGTCGCGTCGCTGGCTGCATTCGAGCCCTCATCCCGCCCGCTGGTTCAGCCAGATGCCGCTCAAATGGCGCGCTTTCCGCTCGGTGCGCCGGTCGCACAGGTTTTCGATACCTATATCCTCGCTGTTGGTCAGGATGGTGATCTGATCCTTGTCGATCAGCACGCCGCCCATGAACGTCTGACCCATGAGAAACTGCTGGCTCAGTACACGAGTGGGTCGCTCAAGGCGCAGCGCCTCCTGCTTCCCGAGGTCATTGACCTGCCGCCCGGTCAGGCGGGCCGACTTATGGAGTGGAAAGAGGCGCTCGAGGCGCTGGGACTAGAGATCGAATCTTTCGGGGGGGGCAGTGTGCTGCTGCGCACTATGCCCGTACTGCTTCAGGGCGGTGACGGGAGCGCCTTGCTGCGCGATCTCTCGGAAGAACTGGTGGCAGATCCCGACCTGACACCGGGTGACAGCGCAGCCCTGGAGCGTCGTATCGATGCCGTGATTGCTCGCATGGCGTGCCACGGCAGTATCCGTGCCGGACGACGGCTACAGCAGGACGAGATGGCGGCGCTCCTGCGACAGATGGAGCAGACGCCGCGCGCAGGCACATGCTCGCATGGTCGGCCAACATGGTTGCGCCTTGGACGGGACGAGCTGGAAAAGCTTTTCGGCCGGATACGCTAGGCTGATTTCTATCCCTTGAAACCCGACCCTGCACGCCCTGCCGTAGCGGGGTGCACAGAGCCAGAGGGGAGGGGCAGGAGATCAGGAGGGGCTATGAGCCATCTTGTGACGCTTGGCGGCAGACGGATGCGTGACTGCTACGACATCACCGGAAACGAAGAGGATTGAGTCGACAGCGTTCTGCAGCGCATCGGCAGCCGATTTCGTATCGCCGCCATCCATGAATACGGAAGCGCGATGCACGTCACCCGAGATCATTTCCAGCGGTGCCAGAGCCACGACGTATTGCACGCTCGTGCCTACGACATGAAGATCCTGATTGACCAGCTTCGTGTCACCCGCCTTGAGATGCTGGTTCGCACTGGCAAGAGCAGTCTGCTGCGCCGGAGCCAGCGTATCGGTCACCGCATATTCGCCACCAACGGGCAGCCAGTGCAGGGGCACGCCACTGGCGGCAACGCGCTTGGGCATGCCATGGCTCGGGACAGGTTGCATGGCATCCTCGGCCTTGATGAAGGCCTTGCTATCCTTCGCGGCCTTTTCCAGGCGGGTCTCGGCGTCGTTGATCAGGCTTTGTGCCTGTCCGTTCTGGTTGTTTGTCAGGGCCTGTTGCGCCAGAAGGATGTTGGCAAATGCCTTCTGCCCGTCCTTGGATAGACGGCCAAAGTCACGGGTGGCATTCACCTGATCTGCCTTCATCAGGGCAACGCTGCGAGCAGCGCTATCATCACCGGGGGCGGCAGCAGAAGCCGGCGTAACAGCAAACCCGGCGGACAGTGCAACAAGGGCAGCACCTGCACTCATCAGTCGATGCATCAGTAATCTCCTCAATACATATCCCGCAAAGCGGCATTTCGAGGATCAGAACGATGTCTCGACCGGCTTGTTGCATGACAAGGCTGTTAACACGACACCATCATAACCCGGATGTCTGTATTTCTTCAGGTGGGAGGAACGGTTTCGCCATCTGGAGGGGGCTTGCGCGAGGTCAGAACATTGCCTGCCGAAGCTCCCGCAATGCACAGCACGCCCATCCAGCGCGCAATAGAGAGTGATTCACCCAGCAGCAGGAGGCCGGAAATGGAGCCCAGTACGGGCTCCAGGCTGAGGAGAATACCCAGATCGCGCGGCCCGAGGCGCCGCATGGCCATCATATCGAGAATATACGGCACGGCGGAGGAGAGAACCGCCACACCCACGGCCTGCATCCCCTGATGCGGATGCGTGATGGCAGGAGAGATGGCCGGTATCAGCCAGGGCAGCAGCAGGATGCCCGCTGTGGTCATTCCCAGTGTCGTGGCCTGTGCCGCGGGCATGACACGTCCGATACGTGTTCCTGTCAGGATATAGACGACCCAACCAACGGCGCTGGTGAGCGCTGCGATCACGCCAATCGGGTCCAGATGGCCTTCCACATGGTCGGGGCGCAGCAGCAGATAGAGGCCACCCAGAACCATACCCGCCCACAGCAGATCGAGCAGGCGACGTGAGCCGATAAGCGCAAGCGAAAGCGGTCCCATGAACTCGAAGGCAACGACGAGACCAAGCGGCAGTCGCACCAGAGCGATATAGAACGCAAAATTCATGACAGCCATCGAGGCGCCATAAGGCAGCAGCAGCTTCCACATGCCCGGTTTGAGCACGGACGGGCCGGGTCGCATGACGGTGAGCAGAATGACGGCGGCCAGACAGACGCGTAACCCCACCATACCTTCCGCACCGAAGAGCGGAAACAGGCTCTTGGCGAGCGCCGCGCCAACCTGAAAGGAGGAAATTCCACCAATCAGAAGGGCAAGGCCACCAAGTTTGTCGAGACGGGTCGAAGTGGGGTGATCGAAAGCAGCCATCAGACGTCGAGCAATTCCGCCGTGCGGGCGTGCTCCTGAATGAAGCGAAAGCGCAGTTCAGGCTTACGTCCCATCAGGCTCTCTACGCGATCGCTCGTGAGTGCCCTGTCCTCCGGCGGGGTGACAACCCGCAGCAGCGTGCGCTTGGCCGGGTCCATGGTGGTCTGCTTCAGATCCTTCACGGGCATTTCGCCAAGCCCCTTGAATCGCGAGATCTCGACCTTTGCGCCTTGCTTGAAGTCGCGCTTGAGACGGCGCACGCGGTCATCATCATCCATCGCATAGATGGTCTTGGCCCCATGCGTCAGGCGATAGAGCGGCGGCTGGGCGAGGTAGAGATGGCCCTTGCGCACCAGATCGGGCATTTCGCGGTAGAAGAAGGTCATGAGCAGAGAAGCGATATGCGCCCCATCCACGTCAGCATCGGTCATGATGATCACGCGTCCATAGCGCAGTCGGGTGACATCGAAGCTTGAGCCCGATCCGCAGCCAAGCGCCTCGACCAGATCGCGCAGTTCCTGATTGGCCTTGAGCTTGTCCGCCGTGGCCGAAGCCACATTGAGGATCTTGCCACGCAGCGGCAGCACCGCCTGCGTTTCACGATCGCGGGCCTGACGGGCTGAACCACCAGCCGAGTCGCCCTCGACCAGAAAGATTTCGGTGTCGGCGGCATTTTCGCGCGTGCAGTCTGTCAGCTTGCCGGGCAGGCGCAGGCGACGCGTGGCGCTCTTGCGCGGCGTGTCCTTGGTTTCGCGTCGGCGCAGACGCTCTTCGGCGCGCTCGATGATGAAAGCCAGAAGGTTATCCGCCTGAGCCGGGTTGCCGCCCAGCCAGTGATCGAGCCGGTCGCGTAAGGCGCCCTCAATAAGGCGGCTGGCCTCCTGCGTCGTCAGCTTCTCCTTGGTCTGACCTTGAAAATGCGGGTCGCGAATAAAGACCGAGAGCTTGACCGCCAGCGCACCGAGCGCATCTTCCGCCGTTACTGCCGCCGCACGCTTCATGTTGCGGCTCTCACCCCAGGCGCGCAGCCCCTTGACGAGGGCCGATCTGAAGCCGGCCTCATGCGTACCGCCCTGAGGGGTCGGAATGGTATTGCAATAGGAGGTCATGCTCGACGCTCCCTGCTCCAGAAACGCCACGGCCCATTCCAGCTTGCCCCCGGTCCGGCCATCAGCGGCCTGGGGCAACTCTGCCTCACCCGCCCAGACCGGTGCCAGCAGGGCGGGGCTGGCACCCAGCTCTGCATTTAGGCTGTCTGCCAGACCATTGGGAAAGTGAATGGTCGCCTCGGAGGGTATCTCGTCCCCTGCCTTCAGCAGAGAGGGATCGACACTCCACCGGATCGTGACACCGCGAAACAGCGCCGCCTTGGAGCAGCAAAGGCGATAGAGCCGCAGCGGGGAGAAGCTGAGCCCGCCGAAGATTTCGGGATCGGGAGAGAAGCGTATGGTGGTCCCCCGGCGGTTGGGCGCATTGCCAACCTGCTGCAGGGGCGTCACCGGCTTGCCGCGGGCGTAATCCTGACGCCATAGCAGCTTTTCGCGGGCAACCTCGACTTCGAGCCGGTCCGAAAGGGCATTGACCACCGATGAGCCAACGCCATGCAGACCGCCTGACGTGTCATAGGCCTTGCCTGAAAACTTGCCGCCAGCATGGAGTGTGGTGAAAATCACCTCCAGGGCTGAGCGGTCGCGAAATTTGGGATGGGGATCGACCGGGATACCACGACCATTGTCGCGCACCATCAAAAGGCGGGGGCCCTCAAGGGCGAGGTCGATGACGCTGGCATGGCCTGCCACGGCCTCATCCATCGCATTGTCGAGAATTTCAGACGCGAGATGATGATAGGCTGTATCGTCGGTTCCACCGATATACATGCCCGGACGCCGTCTGACCGGTTCGAGCCCTTCAAGGACTTCAATCTGGTCAGCGCCATAATTTTCCGGCACGGGGGCCTGCGCGGCCTTTCTAGGCCGACGCACGGGCTTTTCATCGCTCTTGAAGAGGTCGTCGTTCATATTGCGTTCTTGACGGCCTCGCCGGGGCGTCGTCAAGCGCCCCGTGCAGGAAGAGGATCAGATTTTAGGCGCGTGTCTTGCGATGGGTGCGCCGTGTGGTCGTGCTGCGGCTATGGGAGACAGCTTCGGGGGCCGAGCAGGTTTCGAACGAGGCCGGCTGAACCACGTCCTTCGCATCAGCGTAATGCGCAAGATCGGCACCATCATCGAGGGCATCGACCTCGTCGAACATCGCGACCCGCTGCTGACAGAAGATCGTACCGGCCTTGAGGCCGCCTTCCGACTGCACATTGGCAAGCTGCGTGATGTAGTCGTCATGCGCCTTCATGGCGTTACGGCCATAGGCTGACTTGAAATAGGTGTTGAGGCGTTCTTCCTCGGCAGCCAGCTTGGGGCGGAACTTCGCTACGAACGCATTGTAGCGGTCCTGCGCGCTGCACGAGAGCGCCGTGACCATCAGTTCGCTCTTGAGACCCTGCACATTGAAGGCTTCATGGGCGGGTGATTCGCTGCACCCGGCGGCGTAAGCGGCACCGGAGGCGAAAAAGCTGCCAGCGACAAAGGCGCAGGCGGTGAGACGCGCAAACGGGCGCAGGAGACGTTGCCGGGCTGAAAACGACATCAAGGGACTCCACAAGGGCACAAACTGGAAAGCCGGAAATGCTCCGGGCAGGGCAGGCGGGCAGCGCACCGGATCACGCGGTGCGCTGCAATACGGAACTTTATTCGATTATGTCGCAGCAATTGCGGCGAGAAAATGCCCGTAGGCAAGGGTATAGGCCGATTTTGTAAAAAAAAACCTGAGCGCCCTTTTCTTTTGTTTCAGCCCCCGCTTCCCCCTTCCTGCGGGGCGCGGCTTGCGCTAGGGCCATTGATGAATTTGTTTTCAGGTGCGCACGGCGCGCGTCTGAACATCTTGTGTCGGGCCTGCTGGTACAAAGAAGGCAGAATCGATTTTCGATGACATGTGATCAGTGGAGTTGATGGTGCGACTGCGTGGTTCTGCAATTACTCTCGTTTCGGCCCTGACCCTGGCGGCCTGCGCAACAAAGCCTGTCGTGCAGCGCGTCGTGCCCCCCAATCCCTTCGGCTACCAGAAGGTCTCTGCTGTCTGTAAGACGACACCGGTCAAGACGGCGGCCGATGGCAGCATGACGGTCGACATGACCGTGCGTAGCGATGACGGTCTGTGTGCCCTGTCCGTGCAAAAGCCGGGCAACACCAATTACCGTTCGTTCGGTGTCTCGCCTGCTCCAGAGCACGGCAAGGCATTCATGTATAATTTCGACGACCACACCTACATCACCTACACGCCCAGCACGGCTTATGCAGGCAAGGACAGCTTCACGGCGATCCTGATCCCTGGCGGTACCGAGCCGCGTACGAAGCTGACCGTCAATGCCATGGTCGATGCGACCGGCGTGACCGTTGCTGCCCCGCCAGCGCCTGTTCTGGCCCCTGCTGCCAAGAAGCCGGTTGCCAAGCGTACGGCTACACGTCGCAAGACCAGCAAGAAGTAAGGGTCACAGCCGGGGGGGCTTTTTCGGGAGCCCCACCGGTCGACCCTTCCAGGGGCGGTGCCAGCCCTTGGGCCTGAGTGCGGCGGGATTGTCTCCCCCGCACGTATTATCTGCCCGACCCTGCGTTTTCTTCAGATCGAAAACGAAATCGGCTCGTGGACGGGCCGTCGGAGGCCTGCACCCTCGGCGCGGCGCACCATTTCCTCAAGGGTCAGGGCGGCCATTTCACTGCGAACCGTCTCATCCAGAACCTGCCAGCAAGGCTCGATAACGCTGCGGAAGAGCGCTCCCTGAGCTGTCTCCTCGGTCCCCGCATCGTCTGACACGACCACTCGAACGATCTCATCGAGGCCGATATCGCGTTGCGGCCGCCCGAGGCGATAGCCGCCACGGGGCCCACGCACGCTCTCCAGCAATCCCGAGCGCGACAGAGCCTGGAGCAGGGGCTCGATCCCACGGCGGGCCAGTCCCGCGCGCTCGGCGATATCCCCACCGCTCACCAGGCTTGAGCGCCCTGCATGGAAGGCCACATCGACCATGATGATCACGGCAACCATCGCCCTGTCCCTGCGGAGATACATGCAGATTTTTCCTCAATGACAAATTACGCGTAATGTAGCAGTTATTGCCTGCAAATCACAGACCGGCATCGCAGGAAAGCCGACATTGCAGGAATCATCGTCCTGCCATCTGATACGAGGGACCCATCTATGACCATTCGACACGAAAAGGACGAGGCGCGTGGTTTGGCGTCGCGCTATGCCGCACCGAGGGGCCGTGTCTATGAGTCGATTCTCGAAACGGTAGGCGGTACCCCGCTCGTGGCCGTGCCGCGCCTGACCGAGGCTGACAAGCTCCATGCCCGGTTGCTGCTTAAACTGGAATTCTTCAACCCGCTCGGCTCGGTAAAGGATCGTATCGGCCTCGCCCTGATCCAGCAGGCCGAGGCCAGGGGCGACATCACACCGGGGCGTACCGTTCTGGTGGAACCGACCTCAGGCAACACGGGTATCTCTCTGGCTTTTGCCTCGGCGGCTCTGGGCTACAGGCTGATTGTGACCATGCCCGAGAGTGCCTCGATCGAGCGACGCAAGATGCTGCGCATGATGGATGCCCAGCTTGAACTGACGCCCGCAGCCCGCGGCATGGCCGGGGCCATTCTTCGCGCAGAGGAACTCGTCGCCTCGCTGCCCGATGCCTGGATGCCGAGCCAGTTCGATAATCCCGCGAATCCGGAAATCCATGCCCTGACCACCGCCGAGGAGATTTGGGAGGATACGCAGGGCAAGGTCGATCTGGTGGTGGCAGGTGTCGGCACAGGAGGCACGCTGACAGGGATCGCCCGCACCCTGCGTCCCCGAAAGCCCGAGATGCAGTTCTGGGGCGTCGAGCCCGCCGAAAGTGCGGTGCTGAATGGCGATGATCCCGGTCCGCACGGTATCCAGGGTATCGGCCCCGGATTCTGTCCGAACACGCTCGACTCCTCACTGCTCGACGGCGTGCTGGCGGTGTCCGAGCGCGATGCGATGGCTGCGGCCCGGCGCTGTGCCCGCATTGAGGGTATCCCCATCGGTATTTCTTCCGGGGCCTCGCTCCATGCCGCTCTGGCGCTGGCGCAGCGCGAGGAAAACGCCGGCAAGACGATCGTCTCCATCGTGCCGTCCTTTGCGGAGCGCTACCTCTCGACGTCACTCTTCAACGGGCTGGTCTGATCACCGGGCATGAAAAAGCCCTGAAGCCGCCAAGCGGCTCAGGGCCTGTTTCATTGTCATCCGACCATGTCCGTAGCACGTCGATCCATCACGCGGCCCATCAGGCAGCGTGATGGCCCTGATCAGTGCAGGATGATCTCCACACGGCGGTTCTGTGGTTCACGCGTGTTGGGGCCGGTCTGGACAAGCGGGTTGCTCTCGCCATAGCCCTTGACGGCAATCAGCCCACCGGCAACGCCGTCACGGATCAGCTCGGCACGCACGGCATCGGCACGACGCTGTGAAAGCTTCAGGTTGTAGCTGGCGCCACGGGCGCCCGGATGAGCGGCGCTGTTATCCGTGTAGCCATTCACTTCGATGCGGGTCAGCTGCGTGTGGGTCGAGTTCTGCGCGGCCGTACCGACAATCGAGCGTGCCCTTTCGGTCAGCTCGGCACGATCCCAGTCAAAAAAGATCAGATAGCTGCGCGCTGGTGCAGGGGCAGGGGCGGTCATGACCGGAACGCTGCGCGGCGGCGGCGGGGCAGGATTGAACTCGTAGCGCAGACCCAGCAGCAGGGAGTGGCTGAAATCGTTGCGGGTGACACGATTGCCATCCATCGCCCCTGCAGGGCGCGGCGTGTCGTAACCGCCGATGCTGCCATATCCCGTTGCGTGATGGCCGTTGGGGCCAAGCAGCGAATAGAAGCGATACTCGGTGGTGAAAGATAAACCGACGGCAAAAGGCACCGGGAAGGACAGGCCGAAGATGCCCTGATAGGCAAAATTGCTCGTCGTCCCGCCAATTTTCTGGCTGAGATAGTTGTTCGGTGCGCGTACAGATGCGTTCATGGCCTGCCAGCCATAGCCGATACCAGCGCCGAAATAGGGATAGACCCAGTTGGCACCGATATCCATGTCAAACAGGGCATTGGCCATCACGCCATAACCCTGCTGACGACCACCCGCCGCTGAAGGGAAGTAGCTGGACTTGAACTGCTGCAGGCGATTGTTGCGGTAATTGCCTTCGACTTCGACGCGGAAGCCGTTGCCAAGCCCCCAGCCGACCGAGCCCAGACCCGTCACGCCAGCATCATAATGGTCACGACCGCTCGGCAGAACGGGTGACAGGCGCACGGTCTGATCCTGATTGAAGCTCGCGCCACCGGAGCCCGCCACATACAGACCCTTCACAACCTGTGCCTGGGCTGGTGCTGCAGCGAGGCCGAAACCGACAAATCCGAAGCCGGCAAGCGCGGTCAGGTTCAATCCCTGTCGGCGCATGAGGCGGGAGAAGGATCCGACCACCTGCCGGACATCGTAAAACGGGCGGCAAACGGTCTCACCGCGCGTTCGGTGTTCCAGCGTCATATCGTCTTCTCCATCCTTTTCACGCGGCAGACTGAGAGAAGGCCAGTCTCCTGGCCGTCCGCAGCGATCTGAATGCCGTCTTTTCGCTGAACTGTCATCCCTGTGCAACGCATGTTTCCTGTCCCGGTGCGTTCACCATGTGAGGCGCTTCCTTCTTCCTGCACCGAGTGTGGGATGGCTGCAACACTCCCCTGTATTGTGCTGAGGGTGTTCAGGTGCCTGATGGTGCGGGTTCAGGCCATCCTGCCGGGCAGGGTGGTCTCGATGGGCTCGGCCACATCGTGCACCGTAAATTCGAGAATCCATAGATCAGGATCGTAGCGTCTCTGGCGCTCGAGATACGCATCGAGGGCGCCGGCATCATCCATGGGAAGGCGTTCCCAGCCTTGCCCGAGGGCCGCGACGCGTAGAACAACAAGCTGGTTTTGCCTGTCTGTCAGGACGATCAGCAGGGCGCCGGCGTCCTCGTCGCCCTTCTTGAGCAGCATGGCCCCGTGGCCCTGCCCTTGCACCAGACGCATGAGCGCACGTGCCCATAATCCTGTTTTCAGGCGAGCTTCCGTCATGGCGAGGCGTCGTCCATATCATCCGGCATGGCGGCGAGGGCAGCGCGATAGCTGTCCGGGCGGTGCAGGAGCATAGCGGCCGTGTCGAGATCGGCATCCGTGCCCAGGGCAGCGGGGCAATGGCGGCGTATATCGAGAATGCGCGAGACGCTGACCGGGAAACGGATCTCGCGGCTGGCGCGCACCGTCTCGGCATCCAGCAATTTGCCTTGCCCCAGAGCACTCAATTGCTGTTCGAGCGAAAGGGCCCCGCGTGAGGTGCAGATTTGTGGTGTGACACCCAGACCCTGAAGCGGCCACCCCAAAGGCGCAATCACGCGGCTCCAGGTAACAAACAGCTCACCCCCGTCGGGCATCTGGCCAATGGCCTGCACCAGCCCCTTGCCCAGTGTCGCGCTGCCAATCACCACAGCCCGTCGATGATCGGATAGGGCCGCCGCCATGATTTCGGCGGCGCTGGCCGTTCGCCCGTCCACCAGCACCGTGATCGGCAGACCATGGGTCATATCGCCACCCTGAACCGCCCATATGTGGTTCGATTTCGGGTCCCGGCCTTTTGTTACCACCGCAATGCCCTGATCGAGCACCAGAGCCGTCGCGGTGACGGCCTGCTGCAGCACGCCCCCGCGATCGCCGCGCAGGTCAATGATCAGCCCTACAAGTTTCTTGTCCTGAAGGGCCTGGTCGATATTCTGGCTCAGCTCCTCAGCGGTATCGGATGAGAACGAGGCGATCCGCATGACGGCAATATGGTCATGCCCGCTGGCGAAAACGGTCTGAGGGGGCACGATCTGGCGTTCCAGACGCATGATGGCGCCGTGATGCCCTGGATCGGCAAGAAGAAGCCTGACCTTGCTGCCCGGTGCGCCGTTCAGCCAGCCTTCAACCGTGGCCGCGTCCTGATTGCGCGTTGAATGGCCATCAACCGCCAGAAGTTTCTGCCCGATATTGGCGCCAGCTGCCCAGGCGGGGCCATTGGCATTGATTGCACCGATAACCAGCCCCGTTCCATCGCGCTGGAGAGAGAGACCCACCCCGGCCACATCGCCCGTACGATTGGCCCGGTCATTGCCCGCGGGCGCAGGTGCAACATAGCGCGAATAGGGGTCGAGGTGATTGAACAGCTCGTCGAAAAAGCTCTGGAGCAACGCATCGCGGCCAGCACTTCTCAGTGCCGGCGAGGCACGCCACGCTGCATCCATGATCGACACAAGAACGCGGACCCATTCGCCAGTCTCGTTCTCTCCGGGCTCGCGGAATTCCGCAACGGTCTTCTGGCTCAAGCTCAGGCGAAGCGAAGCAGCTTCCTTCGGGCCGTGGGTCGGTTCCTCGATCGTGATCGACGGGTCGATTGCCGTCAGCCCATCCAGCCCCCACAGACTATAGGTACGGCTTGAGTGAGCATCGAGTGTCCTGGGCGTGAGGAAACGGAACGCGCTGGATAATACCGAAGACAGGAGCCCGGTATCGAGCGTTGCGCCCCCCTGTCCGCCTTCTGGCTGCTGCGTCGCGCGGGTTGGCGTGACGGCCGCAGGCGGACCGGCCTGCGCCAGCTCTGCCGGCTGAGGCCGTCTGGCACCCGAACGTGCGGCCTGGGCCGGCGTGATACCGGCCAGCATGGCTCCGGACAGCGTGGCCACGGCAACGGCCAGCCCCATTGCGCCCATAAGCCCTCGCGGGGGCGCGCCAGTCAGGAAAGGAACGTTGTTCAGAGCCGGTGACCTTGACCATCAGGGCGATGGCTTTCCCCATCGAGTGCCGCTTTAACGGTCCTGCCTGGACCGCGATAGGGAGCCTAACAGGGGGAGCGACGTTTTTGCCACGGTCTGTGGCATCAAAAACGCAAATTACGCGGCGTCATCACCATCTGTTGTCCCTGAAGCGCGCGATTTCCTTGCCGGTTTCTTAACCCCCTCTTTTTCAGGGGCTTTTTTCCCGGCTGACGTCGCCTTTTTGGCTGCCGGTTTCTTGGCAGCGGCTTTGGGGGCGGCCTTCTTGCGTGGCGCGGCCTTTTCGGGCGCGGCGTCGGCCGACGCAGCCTTTGTCGTGGTCTTGCGCGTGGTCTTGCCCTTGGCCTTCAGGGGTTTCCCCTTTTCAGCCAGAAGCGCCAGCGCCTCATCAAGGGTCACGTCATCCATCATCTGGCCCTTGGCCAGATTGGCCACGACCTGCCCATGCTGCACGTAAGGGCCAAATCGTCCCTTGCGGACCATCACGGCCTCGCCATCCTTGGGATGAGCGCCAAGATTGCGAATCGATGCCAGTTTCTTGGCCAGCGAGTCGATGGCGCGATTGAGCCCAACCGTCAGCACGTCATCGTCGGCATCAAGCGTACCGAAAATGGACCCCATCTTCACATAGGGGCCAAAACGCCCCAGCCCGGCCTCGATCATCTCGCCGGTTTCAGGGTGAGGGCCCAGCTTGCGTGGCAGGGAGAGAAGGCCGATCGCCTTGTCCAGCGTCAGCTTGTCGCCCTCCAGCCCCTTGGGAATGGTGGTGCGCTTGGGTTTGATCTTCTTGTTCCCGGGGTCGGCCTCGCCGCGCTGGATATAAAGACCGTAAGGCCCGCGACGCACGGTCACTTCCTCACCCGTTTCCGGATCCTGACCGAGGCTTTTCATCCCTTCCTTGAGCGTCTCGCCCTCGCCGCCATCCTCGGCCACGAGGCGACGGGTGAACTGGCAGGTCGGGTAGTTCGAGCAGCCGATAAAGGCCCCGAATTTGCCAAGACGCAGCCCCAGGCGCCCCGTACCACAGGCCGTGCACTGCCTTGGGTCACCGCCATCTTCACGCGCAGGGAAGAAATGCGAGCCCAGATCCTCATCGAGCGCATCGATGACATCCGAGATCTTGAGGTCCTTGGTCTGTGCTACGGCCGCCGAAAAATCGCGCCAGAACGCAGCCATGATGTCGTGCCAGTCGGCACGACCATCGGAAATGTCATCGAGCTGCTCTTCGAGCGTCGCCGTGAAATCGGTGTCCACGTAGCGTTCAAAGAAAGAGGTCAGGAATGCCGTGACCAGACGGCCGCGATCCTCGGGAATGAAGCGCCGCGCATCCAGACGCACATAATTGCGGTCGCGCAGTACGGTCAGGATCGAGGCATAGGTCGAGGGACGGCCAATGCCGATCTCTTCCATACGCTTGACCAGGCTGGCTTCGGAGAAGCGTGGCGGCGGCTGGGTGAAATGCTGGTCAGCCTCGACACCACGGGTCGAGAGCGCATCGCCCTCGCTCATGGCTGGCAGGACGCGGCCTTCATCCTCATCCGATTTGGTATCGTCACGCCCCTCGCTATAGAGCTTGAGATAACCGTCAAACGCGATGATCGAGCCATTGGCGCGCAGAATGGTGCGCTGCGCGGCATCGGACAGATCGACCACAACCTGATCGAGCTCCGCCGACTGCATCTGTGACGCGACAGCGCGTTTCCAGATCAGCTCGTACAGACGCATCTGCTCACCCGAGAGATGCCGGGCCATCGATTCAGGCGTGCGCGTGACATCGGTGGGGCGAATAGCCTCATGCGCTTCCTGCGCATTCTTGGCCTTGCTGGTATAGACGCGCGGCTTCTCCGGCAGATAGGGCGCTCCGTAACTGCTCCCGATCATGTCGCGGATGGCGTGAACGGCTTCGGCCGCCATCGTCACACCATCGGTACGCATATAGGTGATCAGACCGACCGTCTCGCCGCCCAGATCGACACCTTCATAGAGCTGCTGGGCAGCACGCATTGTCGATTGCGCGCTCATGCCGATCTTGCGCGAGGCTTCCTGCTGCAGCGTCGAGGTGGTGAACGGCGCAGGCGGGTTGCGTCTGGCCTTCTTGCGCTCGACGGAGCGGACCTTGAAACCTGTTGAGGCGACGAGATCGCGCGCCGCATGGGCTTTCTCGGCATTGTCCAGATCGAACTGATCGAGCTTGCGGCCGTCAAGATGCGTTAATCTTGCCGAAAAGGCAGCATTGCGCGGTGTCGCGAAAGACCCCGTGACCGACCAGTATTCGCGGCTTTTGAAAACCTCGATCTCGGCCTCACGCTCGCAGATCAGACGCAGCGCGACGGACTGCACGCGACCGGCGCTGCGGCTGCCGGGCAGTTTGCGCCACAAGACGGGCGAGAGGGTAAACCCGACCAGATAATCGAGCGCACGGCGGGCCATATAGGCATCGATCAGAGGCTGATCGAGCGCACGCGGATTCGCCATGGCCGTCTGCACGGCTGATTTGGTGATTTCATTGAAGGTGACGCGCTGCACGTTCTTGCCGCGCAGCAGGTTCTTCTCTTCCAGTGCGGCACGTACATGCCAGGAAATGGCCTCGCCTTCGCGATCCGGGTCAGTGGCGAGATAGAGTGTGTCGGCGTTCTTGACCGCTTTCGCGATAGTAGCGATCTGTTTCGCCCCACGCTCGTCGGTCTGCCAGTCCATGGCGAAATTCTCGTCAGGTCGCACACTGCCGTCTTTGGGCGGCAGATCGCGGACATGGCCGAAGGATGCCAGAACGATAAAGTTATCGCCCAGATATTTGTTGATGGTCTTTGCCTTCGCCGGGCTTTCGACCACTACGACATCAGTCATCTCTACTCCAGAACCGCTCCGGCCTGTTCGTAACCGGTGGATCAGGCTGTCAGGACAACCTGCCCCCCGGGAAGGAAGGTCGCTGTGCCGCCAAGTTCGAGTTCTGACAGGGCGGACAGCACCGTGGAAACCGAGAACTGGCAGTGCGCCACGATATCGTCAACTGCCACAGGCGTCGGAGAGAGAAGCTCACATATTCTTTTTTTGACGTTCTCGGGGTCCGGAGGCGGTAAAAACCCTGCGCTTTCGGGCTCTGAAAAGCCCGGCAGGCCTGTCCATCGGGGTTCGATACGGGTGCTGGCGCCGCTCTCGATCTGGTTCAGGACATCCTGCGCCGTCTCGGTCAGAATCGCGCCCTGTCGCAACAGGTCGTTGCCACCGCGTGAGCGCGGGTCGAGTGGCGAGCCGGGAACGGCAAACACGTCCCGTCCGTAATCGAGGGCAAGGCGCGCGGTGATGAGCGTGCCAGAGCGCATCGCGGCCTCGATCAGGATGACACCTAAAGAAAGGCCGGCAATCAGACGGTTACGCCGCGGGAAATGACTGGCCTGGGGAATCGTGCCGAGAGGGGCCTCGGTCACAACGCAGCCCCGTTCAGCAATGGCGCGATAGAGCCCCTCGTTTTCGGGGGGATAGAAACAGTCAAGGCCGCCCGCTGCGGCACCAACCGTCATGCCCTGATGCAGGGCGGCACGATGCGCGACAGTATCGATCCCGCGGGCCAGGCCCGACACGATCACACAGCCCTCATGAGCAAGAGCGCCGCTCAGGCTCTCAGCAATGCGCAATCCTCCGGCTGAGGCATTGCGTGCGCCGACAATTCCGATGGCCCGCTGTGAAAGCTTTTCAGCCTGGCCCCATAGGCTTAGAACGGGGGGCGCATCGGTAATGCGCGAGAGAAGGGCGGGGTAGTCCGGGTCGCCAAGGAGCAGCATGCGGCCACCGAGTCGTGTCAGAGCCTCCTGCTCGGCTTCGACACTGTCTCTCGACGGGATGGCAATGGTGGCGCGCCGTCCCGCCTTGCGCACGCGCTCGGGCAATGCCTCGATGGCGGCGCCGGCTGTCCCGTGTTCGGTCATCAAGCGTCGGAAATTGACGGGGCCGATGCCGTCCGTGCGGGCCAGGCGTACAATGTCGAGCCGTTCATTTCCCTGGGATACGGCCGACATGATGGGTCAGATTTCCTGCTTGGTCTGGGGCGGCGGGTCGATATTGATTCGCGATTCCCGTCCCGTGAGCAGACGCCGGATATTGCTCGTGTGACGCAGGAGAATGATGAGTGTCAGGATGAGTGTCGCGATGGAAAGCGGGCTGTGCACGGGCTGTTCGCTCAGCGGCGCCATGATGAACGGTGCCACGGCAAAAGCGGCCAGCGCCCCTGCTGACGAGATATGGGAGAGTTTGGCAACCGCCAGCCAGACCAGACAGCAGGCAATGCCCACGGGCCAGCACAGGGCAAACAGCGCCCCCAGCCCGGTCGCAACGCCTTTGCCTCCGCGAAAGCCGAGCCAGACCGGAAAGCAATGACCGATCACGACACAGACTGCGGCGACAGCCATCCCTGTCTGGATGCTGCCATCGAGAAGAAGGTGCACAACCAGCACAGCCAGTGCGCCCTTCAGCCCGTCGAGCAGCAGGGTTGCCGCAGCCAGTCCTTTCCGACCTGTGCGCAGGACGTTCGTCGCGCCAATATTGCCCGAGCCTATCTTGCGTATGTCACCCGCCCCGCCGACATGGCTGATCAGCAATCCAAAAGGGATACTGCCCAGCAGATAGGCGATACCGGCACAAAGCAGAAAAGGGGGCGTGAGCAGATGATGGATCATGATGCGGCACCATCGAAAACGCGCTGTCCGTTCTTCCACGTTCCCAGAACGCGTCCCTTGAGGCGCTTGCCGTCGAAGGGTGTGTTCTGCGCGCGTCCGGGCTGTTCGCCTGCTTCAACCACCCATTCAGCTGCGGGGTCGAACAGGCACAGATCGGCGCTGGCGCCGTCGTCCAGGGTTCCGGCCTCGCTGCCCAGCAACCGGGCAGGACGGCGGGTGAGCAGCGCAATGAGTTGCGTCAGGGTAAGCACGCCGTCATGCACCAGAGACAGACCGACACCAAGCAGCGTGGTCAGGCCTGTCCCGCCGGCGCAGGCCTGAGCGAAAGGCAGGCGCTTGTCATCGGCGTCCCACGGCGCATGGTCCGAGGCAATGGCGTCAATTGTCCCATCCGCGAGCGCCGCACAGACCGCAAGACGGTCCTCTTCCGCACGTAACGGAGGCGAAAGCTTGGCGTAGGTACGAAATTCGCCAATCGCCTCTTCATTCAGCGCAAAATAGGGGGGCGCCGTGTCACAGGTAATGGCCAGACCCCGGGCCTTGGCCTGACGGATCAGATCGAGCCCTTCGCCGGTCGAGACATGGCCGAAATGCAAGGGGGCGCCGGTCATTTCCGCAAGACGGATATCGCGGGCAATCAGAATGGCCTCAGCAGCGGCGGGTATCTGGGGCAAGCCCATGCGGGTTGCGAGCGCTCCCGCCGTGGCGGCCCCCCCTTTTGCCAGAGACGGGTCTTCCGGGTGCTGCACCACCAGAGCGCCAATCCCCTTGGCATAGGCCAGAAGCTGGCGCATGCGCTTAGTGTCGGCAATGGCATGAATACCATCGGTAAAGGCAACGGCCCCGGCCTCGCGCAACATGCCAAGCTCGGCCATTTCCTCACCCTTGCAGCCCTTGGTGAGCGCGCCGTAGGGCAGGATGGTGACGAGGCCTGTTTCCTCGCCACGGCCACGCAGCAGGCGCACCAGAGCGGGTTCGTCGATGGCAGGTTTGGAGTTGGGCAGGGCCGCCAGCGTTGTCACGCCACCGGCAACCGCGGCGCGGGCGCAGGAGGCGATGGTTTCGCGATATTCAAAACCCGGCTCGCCAATCGCGACACGCATATCGACGAGACCAGGGCAGAGAACCGCGCCCTGACCATCAATGCTCTGGGCACCTTCCGGCGCACCTTCGGCACCAGCCTTGTCACGCCCCGCGATGCGACCATCCGAAACACGCAGGCGCGAAAGCGCCTCCTGACCCGTTACCGGATCGATCAGCCGGACATTTTCGAAAATGAGATCGGTCATGACGCTGTCCGCATACGTGAGAGTCGGTCGAGCACGGCCATACGCACGGCCACGCCCATTTCGACCTGTTCCTGAATGACGCTCTGCGCTGAGTCCGCTACGTCCGAGGCAATTTCGACACCACGATTCATTGGACCCGGATGCATGACCAGTGCGCCGGGTTTCGCCAGGGCGAGGCGGCGGCTGTCGACGCCATAGAAACGGAAGAACTCGCGAGCACTCGGCACCAGCCCGGCGCCCATGCGCTCGCGTTGCAGGCGCAGCGTCATGACCACATCGGCATCACGCAGGCCGCTTTCCATATCATGATGGATCGAGACCGAACCCAGCGACGCCATTGCAGCAGGAACGAGGGTGGGCGGTCCCACCAGACGCACCTTGCTGCCCATCGCGGTCAGCAGATGGATGTTCGAGCGCGCGACACGGCTATGGCCGACATCACCACAGATCGCGACAGTCAGCCCGCTGAGCGTGCCAAGATGGCGCTTGATGGTCAGGGCATCGAGCAGGGCCTGTGTCGGGTGCTCATGCATGCCGTCACCGGCATTGACCACACTGGCCTCGACCTTCTGGGCCAGCAGGGCTGGCGCACCCGAGGCTGCGTGACGGACCACCAGCAGGTCGCAGCGCATGGCGTTGAGCGTGGCTGCCGTGTCGAGCAGCGTCTCACCCTTGTTCACCGAGGAGGTGGCGACCGTCATGTTGATGACATCCGCCCCCAGACGCTTGCCCGCCAGCTCGAAACTCGTGCGTGTGCGGGTGCTGTCCTCGAAGAACATGTTGATCACCGTCCGGCCGCGCAGCGCATCACGCGGGGCGGTGCGCGAACGGCTCAGCAGGGCATAATTGGCCGCGAGATCGAGATAGGGGGTGATCTCTTCGGCGCTCATGCCCTCAAGGCCGAGCAGATGATGCCGTCGGGTGAGCATGTCAGCCATGCGCGATCGCGGCTCCTATACGGGCCAGAACCTCGTCCCGGCCAAGGGCTTGCAGGGTCAGGTCGATACCGGGCGATACCGTGCTGCCGGTCATGGCCGCACGCAGGGGCTGGGCGACCTGACCCAGCTTGATGGCTTTCGCCTCGGCGAATTCGCGAAGTGCGGCATCGATGGCCGATGCCTCGAATGGCTCCACCAGAGCGAGGGCCTGCGCCACACCGCGCAGCACATCCTTGCCTTCTTCCGAAAGCTGCTTCTGTGCCTTGGCGTCATAGGTAAAGGGCAGGGAGCGACCCAGAAACGCGGCGCTATCGGCGAGGTCTGTCAGAAGCTTGGCGCGCTCCTTGAGGCCCGGCATTAGCGTCAGCACACGGGCGTGCAGCGCATCATCCACTGTCACGTCCTCGCGCTCCTTCAGGCGTTCGATCACATCGTCGGTCAGACGGGTATCATCAGCCTCACGCATATAGACACCGTTCAGATGCGTCAGCTTGACGTAATCCATGCGTGACGGCGAGCGGCCAACGCCATCCAGATCGAACAGGCGGATCTGCTCCTCACGGTTGAGGATCTCGGCATCGCCATGACCCCAGCCCAGACGCAGCAGGTAATTGCAGAGCGCTTCCGGCAGAAAGCCTTCATCGCGGAATTCGACCACTGACTGCGCACCATGACGCTTGGACAGCTTCGCGCCGTCCGGTCCGTGAATGAGCGGCAGATGGGCGAAATGCGGCAGATCCCAGCCCATGGCGCGATAGATCATCGCCTGACGAAACGTGTTGGTCAGATGATCGTCACCACGGATCACATGGGTGATTGCCATGTCATGGTCATCACACACCACGGCATGCAGATAGGTGGGTGTGCCATCCGAACGGAGGATGATCAGATCATCCATTTCGGCATTGGCGACGCGGACCTCGCCCTGGACCAGATCGTTGATAATTGTCTCACCCTCGCGCGGTGCCTTGAGGCGCACGGCGAAAGGCGCTCCCTCGGGAGCTTCAGAGGGATCACGGTCACGCCAC
Organism: Asaia bogorensis NBRC 16594; assembly: GCF_001547995.1. Lineage (NCBI taxonomy): Bacteria > Pseudomonadati > Pseudomonadota > Alphaproteobacteria > Acetobacterales > Acetobacteraceae > Asaia > Asaia bogorensis. Next base: position 2,813,737 of record NZ_AP014690.1, on the reverse strand, counting down.
ATGCCATTATAGCGCGGCGGCTGGCCATTCGCGATGGCGTCCTCGCGCATCTGCTTCAGCTCGTCTGCCGTGCAGTAGCAGCGATAGGCCAGACCTTTTTCGAGTAGTTCCTGTGCCACTTCCGTATGGCGGCCCTGACGCGTGGACTGGAATACAGGCTCCTCATCCGCCGTGATGCCCATCCAGGCCAGCCCTTCGAAAATCACATCCACCGCGCGCTGCGTCGAGCGCTCGCGGTCCGTGTCCTCGATTCTGAGCAGGAATTGCCCACCGTGATGGCGGGCAAAAAGGAAATTGAAGAGGGCCGCACGGGCATTGCCGATATGCAGCAAGCCGGTGGGAGAAGGGGCAAAGCGTGTGCGAACGGTCATGGTGCTCCCATAGCATGATTGCGTGCGCCACACTACCGGATGGCGATTTGTTGTCCGGGTATCATGAGAGGCAAGTCATGCCTCGCGAGTGCGCTGCCCCATGCCCCGACAAAGGACACTCACCCTCATGGAATCCTGTCTGGTGAAAATCTGGCACGGGGGGAGCACGCCCCTTCCGGGCAGCGGGCCAAGCCCCGTAGAAGCTGCGGATTGCCGGTTGCCTTGCAAGGGGCCTATCGGCCAGATGTCTGCCGGGTCAGGCTCCAGATCGAAGCAGTATCCTACGAACAGTATTTGCAGAAACCTGTATTCGATGTAACGATCCCGATATGAAAAAACGATTGCTTCCCGCCTGCCTCGCATCTCTCGCCTGCGTTCTCGATCTGGGGGTGGCGTCTGCCCACGCTGCACCCGTCGCACCGCGCGTCATTGTTGTCGCAGGCTGGGAAAACGGCGCAGATACAGGCGATGCACCGGGCGAATATCAGGACTGGGTCGAGCGCGAGCATCTGAGCGAGACAGTGCCAGTGCGTGGCGTGAAGGAGCCCATCCTGCGACGCAATAACGACGGAGTGTACGGCATTGTGCTGCGTTCCGGCCCGTCGGAACTCATGGCTCTGGCGCTCGACCCGGCATTTGACCTGAAAAGGACCTACTGGATCTTCACCGGCATTTCCGGCGTGAACCCCAATGTGGCCTCGGTCGGAAGCGTGGCCTGGGCGCGCTGGGTGGTGGATGGCGATGCCCTGCGCGAACTCGATGACCGCACCATTCCCAAGGACTGGCCCTATGGGCTTTACGCCATTGGGGCAGACCGCCCGAACACCCTGCCGAAAGATCCCAATCACTATGGCTCGGTGACGGATGTCGCGCAGTTGACCAAGGCCTATGCGCTCAATCAGGGTCTGGCGCGGTGGGCCTATGGTTTAAGCAAGGATGTCAAATTGGCCGACGACCCGGAAATTGCCCGCCGACGCGCAGTCTGGCCTGCGAGCCTTCCGGCCAGCAAGCCCCCGATGATCCTGATGGGCGAGACCTTGGGGGCCTTGCGCTACTGGCATGGCGAGGCACGCAATGACTGGGCGCAGGACTGGGTGAAACTCTGGACGAAAAACCAGGGCGTTTTCGTCATGACCAACGAGGAAAGCCAGACCAACCAGAAGCAGATGCGCCTGCTGGCGAAATGGGGCTATGTCGATCCGGACCGGGTGATGGTGCTGCGTTCGGGCTCCAACCCTTCCATGCCGCCCCCACATGTTTCCCTGACCCAGTCGATGGGCGATGAGGGACCCGGCCAGAATATTGCTTTCGACAATAATGAGCGCGTCGGGGCCCCGGTCGTGGCGGAGTTGGTCCGTCATTGGGACCACTATCGTGACCATGTTCCCTCCGCCCCCTGAAGGCGCTGGACACGGTGCCTCTGACAGGTGCGCCTTGCCCTGTCGGGGCGGAGGGATGTGGCCCTGTCGGGGCAGGGAGAGGTGACGCTCTCCCGCCTTGCCGGGTCTCTTGAGACCATTCTGCTCTCGCAGGGGCGCGGGCTTGCAGCCTGGCTTGCCGTAGCATGGGCCGCAGGATGCCTGATCTATTTCCTGCCCCGTTACGAGCCCGGTTTCTGGTGCGCCAGTGCCTGCGTCCTCGCGGGGCTGGGCATAGTGCTGTCAGGGTGGTCCCGTATCAGTGCCAGAGGCCTGGGCTTCGTCATGGTGATGGCTGGCGCGGGGTTTCTGCTGGCGCGGGCGCAGGCAGGGCGGCAGCCTCCCATGCCTGCACTTCCCTCACTGGCGGTCGTGTTGCATGGCCGGGTGATCGATGTCGCTACGACCACAGAGCCGGGCCAGATCCTTCAGCGTTTGCGCCTCAGGGATGCCGTGTTCGAGAGCGGGGTCGATATCGGCATGGCCCCGCTTCAGCGTGATTTGCTGCTCTTTACTCACGAGGGCCAGACCTATGTTCCGGGCATGGTGCTGCGCCTGCGGGCTGTATTGCGTCCGCCCGACTGGCCGGATTTCCCCGGTGCGCGCGATCGGCAAAGAGAGGCGTGGTTCGATGCCCTCGCCGGGTCCGGACGAGTGCTGGGCGCGCCAGAGATCCTCGCGGCACCGCAGGGCTACAGGCTGGGGCGCTGGCGCGCCGCGATCACGGCAGAAATCATGCACCATCTCCAAGGGCAGCGCGCCGCCATTGCCGCCACCCTGCTGGCCGGGCATGGCGAGGGGATAAGCCAGCAGACCAGACAGGCCTATGCGGCATCGGGGCTGGCCCATATCCTTGCCGTCGCGGGGCTGCATCTGGGTCTGGTCATGGGCGCCCTTTTTGCGGCTGTGCGGATGGGACTCGTCCTCTGGCCGTGGCTCGGCCTGCGTCTGCCCTGTCGGGAAATCGCTGCTTTCGCGGCGCTGGCAGGGGGGGTGATCTATGTGGCGCTCACTGGGTTCCATCTGCCAGCCTTGCGCAGTCTGGGCATGGCGGGTCTGGCAACCCTTGCCCTTCTGAGCGGGCGTCGCGTGCTCTCCATGCGCTCGCTGGCTCTGGTGGCGCTGGTCCTGCTCATGGCGTCTCCGGTGCTGGTGCTCGATCTTTCATTCCAGATGTCGTTTGCAGCCGTCATGGCCCTGATTGCGGGCTACGAGGCCATGCGGCCTTGGTTTGTCCGGCGAGCCGAACAGGGGCATCAGGGCGGCATCGGCCATCATCTCGTGTTGCTTTCTCTCACCAGTGCGCTGGCGGGCGGGGCAACCCTGCCACTCGTCATGGCGGGCTTTGGCAGTTTTCAGCCCTGGTTCATCATGGCCAATCTTGTCGCTGTGCCGATAGCGGCATTCTGCATCATGCCCGCAGGGCTATGCGCGTTGCTGCTCATGCCATTGGGGGCCGCTGGTGCGCCTCTCTGGGTCATGGGGCAGGGGATCGGGCTGGTTTCGTCGTTGGCAGCCCATGTTGCGGCATGGCCAATGGCCCATATCGCTGTGCCCCATATGCCTTGCTGGGCCTTGGTCCTGTATATGGCCGGGCTGGTAATCCTGTGCCTCTGGCGTGGCAAGGCCCGTTTCATGGCGCTGTCTCTCATGCTGACGGGGGTTGCGTCACCGCTCTGTCTGTCAGCGCCTGTGCTGCTCGTCTCACCCGATGCCGGTCTCATCGCTTTCCGACAGGGGGGTTCCTGGGTCGCGGGGCCGCATGGCAGCCTTTCAGCCCATACGCTTTCTGCCTGGGTTCAGGCCTGGCCCCGGTCTGTCATATCATCGGCACAGCTGCCGGATTGCGATGCTCAGCGGTGCCATATCGAGCGGGGAGGCCAGAAAATCGCCATCCTGTTCTCCCGCCTCCGTTCAGCAGACCCACCTCTCGAGTGTACGGGCAACGCGCTCGTGGTCAGCGCTGCTCCCCTTCCATCGGCGTGCAAAAGGGGCATCTATGTCGATCGCTTCACGGTCTGGCGCGATGGCGCGGTCATGGTGCGCGATGGCGCGAGTCAAAGCAGGGGGGAAGCCTTGCAGATCATATCAGACCGCTCATGGCGCGGTGCGCGGCTATGGGTACCGCGCCCTGGTTTCAGGGGCGTACCCAATCTGCCTCTGGCAAAGGCTGAGTAGCCCTCAGCCCTTCTTTGGATAGAAATGAAGAGCGACACGCTCCATGCTCAATCCCTGCACCAGAATGGTAAAGACCACGATGCCGTAGCAGATCGGGGCAAGAACCTCCTTCATCGGTCCGGCAGGCAAAGTGAGCGCGAGCGACAGAGAAATGCCACCGCGCAATCCGCCCCAGGTCAGCACGGCCAGCATGCGCCCGCGATCTTCTCCATAAAGATGGATCGGCAGGATGGCGAGAAACACGCTGAGCGCCCTCGCTGCAATTGAAAGCGGGATACCCAGAAGCAGGGCCACGAGCGCACGCTGGCTGGGAATGGCGGCCAGCACCTCAAAGCCGATCATCAGGAAGAGGAGCGCGTTCAGAATCTCGTCAACGAGTGTCCAGAAGCTGTTGAGTTCCTCACGCGCATGGTCGTCCATACTGCTCTTGGCGCGTTCGCTCCCCAGGCAGAGGCCTGCCACGACCACGGCGATCGGGCCTGACATGCCAAGCGCATGGGCAAGGCTGAATGTGCCTGCCGCCAGGCTGAGCGACACCAGAAGCTGCAAGTGGCTGTCGCGTGCAGCCCGAAAGCAGAGCAGAGCAATCAGACCGGCCACAAAACCAAGACCCGCACCTCCTACAGCCTCGATCCCAAAAGCTTCGGCGGCATCCATCAGGGTCAGGTGATGCGCCTCGCCCGTGACCAGTGTCATGGCAAGGCCGAAAATCACGATGCTCACCCCGTCATTGAACAGGCTTTCTCCGGCAAAAATGGCCTGAATGGGTCCTGGCAGACCCAGCCGGCGCAACATGCCCACCACCGAAACGGGGTCGGTTGGCGCGAGAATGGCCCCTAGCACCACGCACCAGAGGAATGGCACGGGCAGTCCCACCTGCGCCATGACCCAGTACATGGCCCCGCCCAGCATGAACACCGCCAGTATCGTCCCCACGATGGCGAGGAAAAATACCGAGAATTTCCGCTCCATCAGATGGCGTGTATCAACCTGCAGGGCACCGGCGAAAAGCAGGAAAGACAAGGCACCGTCCAGCAAATTGCCAGGCAGGTCAGCCGAGGCCAGAAGCGTCATGGGCAGAGTGTGCAGATCGACACTGGGCAGGGCCATGTCCAGCCCCTTGACCACAAGCGACACGATCAAGGCAATCAGCAGGATGCCAATCGTCATGGGCAGGCGCAGCAGCTTGTAATTGAGAATGCCGCAGGCCGTGCAGAGTGTAAGAAGAATCGCGAAGAGGCTGAGGGAGGACATGAAATCTCTTTGCCGATGATGCCGGGATGAGCCGTTTTACCGCATGAGAACGTGAACGCACGTCCTTCGTCCAGCTTCTCACATTATGTCATCCTCATTTTCACGCCGTAAACACAATGCCTGACCCTTAGAGGCCATATCCATCGCCATCTATTGCGATGTCGTATCATATGAAGATAGCTTCTCTCCCGGTTCAGGAGTGAGGGTTTGCCTCTGGCCGGACAGGGAGGGAGGCTTTTATGGGTAAGATAGGGATCATCACTGCCCTCAGTCGTTTCGGCATTATGGCGACAGGGCTGCTGATCGCCCCACCAGAATGCTTTGCCGTGCCAACTGCTGAAACGGGTGCCGATGCCTGGCATCAGCAGTTGCAGGCGATGGGCTTACCCCCCGGGGTAGGAGAGAAGGCATCACGCGTCGGTCCGATTCAGCAGGTGACGCTTGCGCCACTCTTTCACGAGCCATTTGCCTGCGCGGAGCATCCGGTAGGACAGCTTCTGGGTACAGGTGATGCGCTTGGTACTGATTGTATGATCATAGGCGGTGCCGCTGATGCTACGCACGGCTACAACAAGCTTTATCGCGGCCTCGGAGAAAAGAACGCGGACTGGTACGGCTGGCACAAGACCGTGCATGCGCCGTTTGATTCAGTCGTGACCTATGTGCATGTGAATCCCGTCACCAACAGCCCGGGAAATATGGGCAAACCCCCGGCCAGCGCCATCATGTTCACCAGAACTGACGGCATGAATGTAATCTATGCCCATATTGCCAATATCCGGGTCAGGAAAGGGGATCACGTAAAAGCGGGTGATGTCGTGGCGCTAGACAGCAATAACGGTTTTGCGCGCAACCCGCATGTTCATGTCGGTGCCTATAAGGGCACGGAAGCCTTCCAGATACGGTGGGACCTCGCCGCCATGGGAGCGGTGCCGGCGCTAAGTGGAAACTAGGGGTTTTCGGGCCGACTGTAAGCGGCCCGAATTCCGGTCAGGGTCTTGTCACACCCCTTCGACGAGCGTGGCGCGGTACCTTGCTCCAGCAAAGCGGTGTTCGCGCACCTTGCGATAGGCGTCGCCATCGTACCAGGCCAGCGCCGAGACCTTGTCGGGAAATTCGACAATGACGATCCCTTCCGGCTCGCTGCCTTCCAATGATTTCTGCGCTCCATAGGCAACCACAGGTTTTAAGGGATGGCCCTCAAACGTCTCGGCAACGAGCGAGAAATAGGTGTCGAGTTCACTCTGGTCGAGCGTCTCTTCGCGGGTGAATACGATATAGCTGCTCAAGTATTTTCTCCTTTGTTGCCGTTTTTGATCTGGGTCTTGAGCGGGAAAAGGCAAGGCGTGAAGGCCACGCAGCGTCCACATTCGGGGCTGCGGGCTTTGCACACATAACGACCATGCAGGATCAGCCAGTGATGTGAGGGGCGGAGCATTTCAGGGGGAATCCGCTTGATCAGCCCCTCTTCCACGGCGCGTGTCGTCTTGCCCGGGGCCAGACCGGTACGGTTTCCAAGCCTGAAGATATGTGTATCCACAGCCATCGCGCTTTCACCGAACATGACGTTCAGCACGACGCTCGCCGTTTTGCGCCCGACCCCGGCCAGAGCCTCCAGTGCAGCCCGATCCGAGGGCACTTGCCCGCCATGCAGGGCGAGAAGTTGCTCGGAGAGCCTGAGCACGTTCTTCGCCTTCGCGCGCCACAGCCCGATGGTGCGGATATGTGCGGCAATGCCCTCCTCGCCCAGTGCTACCATGGCACGCGCATCCGGCGCGTCACGGAACAGGCCGATCGTGACCTTGTTGACCGATTTATCCGTGGCCTGCGCCGAGAGCACGACGGCCACGAGAAGGGAAAAAGCGTCTGTATAGTCCAGTTCGCTCTCGGCATCGGGCATGGACTCGGCCAGTGCCGTGATGAACTGACAGGTCTGAGCACGTGTCATGGGTCTTTTGGCCGAGGGGAGAGACATCAGAACCATTTCATCATGTTGCATAAGGGCGTTTGAAGCCCCACAATAAGCGCTTCCCGCCCCAGACTACCAGTATGCCCGCCCAGCCAAACGTCTGGCGGAGGAGCTTTCTCTCGTGTCCAATACCGACAACACCCCGACCCGGCCGCACGATATCGCCTTTGTCGATATCGTGCGCTTCGTGATGCGCCGATGGCTCGAGCATCCGGCCTTTCTGACACGCACCGTGCTCGGTATTGCGCTCGCCACCATTGCCGACGTGGCAACGCCGGTCCTGTCGGGTCGACTGGTAACCGATATCTCCAGCCATACTGGCGGTGCCCCTCATGATGCCGCACAAATGGCCCTGCGCAATGATGCGCTGTTCATGGTGGGTGGGCTGATCGCGCTTGGGCTGGTGGGGCTTCTGGGGCGGCGTTCCTCCTATCTTGGCATTACGCATCTCAGCCTTGCCATCATGCAGCGCGCCCTGTCTCAGGGCTTTGCGCGTGTGCAGCGCTTTTCGACCGACTGGCACGCCAATAATTTCGCAGGGTCGACCGTACGCAAACTGACCCGTGGCATGTGGGCCATCGACACGCTTGACGACACGTTGCTGCTGCTGATTGCCCCGGAGGTGCTGGTCCTGACCGGCACCACGCTTGTTCTGGCATGGCACTCTCCGTTTATGGGGGCCGTGCTGGCACTTTCTGTTGTGCTGTTCACCTGGCTCTCCGTCGTGCTGACACTGCGTTACGTGGCGCCTTCGGCCCGCGCGGCCAATCGCTGGGATACGAAAGTGGGCGCGGCCATTGCGGATGCCGTGACCTGCAACGCCGTGGTCAAGGCTTTCGGTGCCGAACATCGCGAGGAACGCCGGCTGGACCGCGTGTTGCGCGCCTGGAGCGGGCGCACGGCGCGCACCTGGATCAGGGGGACCAACAGCGCCAACCTGCAGGGCTTTGCCTCGCTGGTCATGCGTATGCTTCTGGTGGCGCTGATCGTCTGGCAATGGTGGCAGGGCAAGGCCGGACCCGGCGATGTGGCCTATGTGCTGACGATGGTGTTTCTTGTTCAGGGCTATCTGCGTGACCTGGGCCAGCAGGTCAGCCAGGTCCAGCGTTCTGTCAACGAGATGGAAGAGCTTGTTGCCATTTTTGATCAGGCGCCCGGCGTTCAGGACTACAAGGGCGCGGGCAAGGCCGCCTTTACGCAAGGTGACGTTCGTTTCGATAATGTGACGTTCCAGTATCCCGGTCAGGATACGCCGCTTTATCGTGATCTGGATGTCTCGATCACCCCCGGTTCGCGTGTTGCTCTCGTCGGGCCAAGCGGTTCGGGCAAGACGACCTTCACCAAGCTCATCCAGCGTCTCTATGACACAACTGGGGGCAGGGTGCTGATCGATGGCGTGGATGTGCGCGATGTCACACAGGACTCATTGCGGGCCCACATCGCCATCGTTCCGCAGGAGCCGATGCTGTTCCATCGTTCCCTTGCGGAAAATATCGCTTATGCCCGACCGGGGGCAACGCAGGCCGAAATCGAGCGTGCCGCGCAGCTGGCCAATGCGAGTGCGTTTATCGAACGTCTGCCGGAAGGCTACGCTACGCTCGTTGGTGAGCGTGGGGTCAAGCTGTCGGGCGGTGAGCGTCAGCGCGTGGCGATTGCCCGTGCGTTTCTGGCCGACGCCCCCCTGCTGATTTTCGATGAGGCAACGTCCAGCCTCGATTCCGAGTCCGAAGTTCTGGTGCAGGACGCCATGCATCGCCTGATGGCCGGTCGCACAGTGATTGTGGTGGCGCACCGGTTGTCCACGGTGATGGAGCTGGACCGTATCCTCGTGTTCAGCAAGGGCGCGCTGAAGGAGGATGGCTCGCATGCCGAGCTGGTGCGGCGTGAAGGGGGGATCTATCGCCGCCTGTTCGAGTTGCAGTCGCTCGAGGGCTGAGGCGTCATCTCTGCCCTCAAGGCAGAATAACTTGGGGGATGGGATCGAACTTTAAGCAGGTGCCGAGGCATCGTGGCCTTGGGGGAGATATTCCTGCAGCACGCCACCTGGCTGGAAAACATAGATCCGATCGGCATGGGCAATGGTCGCCGGTCGATGGGCCACGATGATCTGGGTGACATTCATGGCGCGCAATGCAGCGGCGACATGGGCCTCGGTCATTTCATCCAGATGGCTGGTGGCCTCGTCCAGAAACAGGATATCGGGTTTGCGATAGAGTGCGCGCGCCAGAATGATGCGTTGTTTCTGTCCACCGGAAAGTCCTGCGCCCATATCGCCAATCAGGGTATCGAACCCCATCGGCATATGCTCGATATCCTGCAATATGGCGGCTCTGCTGGCACATTCCCTGAGCCATGCCTGATCGATTTCCTCATTGAAGCCGCTGATATTATCGGCGATCGACCCCGAAAAGAGGCCGTCATCCTGAAGGACGCCGGCGATGCGGCTACGATACCCCTCCAGCGTCAGGGCCTCGATCGACTCGCCATCAAGCGTGATCTTGCCTGATGACGGCTCCATCAGCCCCATGAGCGTCTTGAGAAAAGTCGTCTTGCCGCAGCCCGAAGGCCCCACGACCGCAATAATCTGTCCGGCAGGGACATCGAGGGAAATGTCGCGAAAGACCCAGGCATCATGCGCGCCATAGCGGGCGGAGAGGCCCTGGCAGGCAAGAGCTCCCTGGCCGCCCCCGTCGGGCCGGGGGACAAGGCTGGTCGTAGGCTCGGACGGCTCCGTTGGGGTCATGACGATATCTGACAGGCGTTCTGTCTGCACGCTGAGCATGCGGATCTGGAAGCCGCTGCTGATCAGGCTGCCGATACGCCCTGCAAACTGGTCTTTGTAGGACAGGAATGCGACGAGCATGCCAACAGTCATGGCCCCTTTCATGACGGCCATCGCGCCGAGCACCATCATGATGAGCCTGTCTGCCCCGAAAATCAGCTCAGCCAGCCTGCCATAAATAAGGTCGTAGCGCTGGATGCGAAGCCGGACATTGATACTGTCGATCACCAGATTGAGCCATGAGATGCGACGGCTCTCGCGCAGGCCCAGCAGCTTTACGCTGGCCATGCCGCGTAGCGTTTCGATGAAATGACTTTGCTGGCGGGCATCAAAAACGATCTGCTCTTCATTCGCTTCGCGATAGAGACGGTAGGTAAAGAGCCTCAGCGTCACATCCAGTGTCACGGCGATCAGCGCCACGACAGCCAGCCACCCGCCATAGATGAACAACATCACGCCCATGCCCACGGCCATGAGGCCGTCCATGACCGTTTGAACCATATCGGTGGTCATGGTCTTCTGGATCGAGGCGATGGCGTTGAAGCGCGACAGGATATCGCCCACATGGCGTTTGGCGAAATAATCGAGCGGCAGGCGGGAAAGGTGGTTGAAGAGCCCGGTATTCCACTGGAGCCCTACCCGGGTGCCCATGATAAGCACGGACCATTGCCGCACGCAGGCAATGAGGAGTTGCAGGAGCAGCAAGAGCGCCACGCCAGCGGCGATCGTGCTCAGCAACTCGCGATCCGAGGTGACAACAACCTCGTCGATAATCACCTGCGATACCATCGGCATGATGATCGCAATGACTTCGAGCCCGAGCGACAATGCTCCCAGCATCAGCAGGGATGAGCGCAGTCCGGCGACATGCCTGAACAGATCCCGCAGGCGCAGGGTCTCCCGGGCATCCTCCTTTCGGAAATTCTCATTGGGGAACGCCTCAAGCGCGATACCCGTGAACTCGCGCGAGACCGTCTCGATGGGCAGGCTGCGCCGCCCGAAAGCGGGATCATGGATCGTGACCCGTTTGCCGTTGACGGCAGTAAGAACCACGAAGTGGTTCATGTTCCAGTGCAGGATGCAGGGCAGGCGGAGCCCCGATAATTCGTCCAGTTCCAGACGCACGGCACGCGTTGTCAGGCCCACACGCTCGGCCGTGGCCATCAGGTCGCGCAGCGTGCTGCCCTTGATCGAGAGGGCAAACCGTCGCCTGAGCGTCGGCAAATCGATGCGGTTGCCATAATGCCCAAGGATCATGGCCAGACAGGCCATGCCGCACTCGGCGGCCTCAACCTGCAGAATGACCGGCGTACGGGGCTGGAAACCATAGGCGAGGGATTTGAGGGCCTTCATCGCCCCGTCACCCTGTTGCCGGTCGCCTCGTTGCCACTCACCATGCCGCCGCTCACCATATAGATGTCATCACGGACACTGATCAGCGGGTCGAAAATCCACTGATAGAGTCTGCGGGTATCGATGGCGATATCGGCCTGCACGGCCATTCCGGCCTGGAGCGGCATCTGTTTTCCATAGGCGTTGACGTAATCCTGATCGGGCAGGATCCGTATGCGATAGAGAGACGGGTCCGAGCCGCGTTCAGTCCCGGTGCCTTTGCCTGCGGCGGTGGGGGCAGGACTGGCTTCAGTGATCGAGACAGGGGCGCGGGTCACTTCGAGAACCTTGCCGCGATAAAGCCCGAAGCGCTGATAGGGGAAGGCATCGTAACGCAGCAGGACCGGCTCACCCTCATGCAGGAACCCGATCGAGGCACTGTTGACAAAGAGCATCGCCTCCAGCGTGTGCCCTGTGGGCAGAAGAGTGGCCAGTGTCTGCCCTGCCTGCACATGTTGACCCAGATTACTGCGTATGGCCGTCAGGATGCCGTCATCGGGTGCAATGACTACGCTCGATTTCTGGGCTTCGCTCTCGACGATCTGCTGCTGGATACGCGCGATCTCCTTGTCGAGGTCGTTGAGGTCACGCGCCTGCTGGGTGTCGTAGCGCACCAGCTTTGAGGTCAGATCAGCAATCTGCCCCTCGATTCCGCTCATATTCTGCAGAAATTGGGCATGGCTGCTGAGTAGCTGTGCGTAGGTGTAGAGCTGATTCTGGAACTGCGTTTCGGTTACGATGTGCTGTGACTTGGCAGCCTGCATCCGCTTCATCGCCGATTCGACAATCGGCAAGACGTGGTTATCGCTCTCGATCTGACGCCGGATTTCATCGTGCTGCTGCGTGAGGTAACGGATCTGCGTTGCAATCGAGGTTTTCTCGATGGGTGCGTCCTGTAGCCTCAGGGCTTTCTGTTTTTTCAGGATGTCGGCCTGCTCGCGCAGATGATCGAGCACACGGGCCTGGGTCGGGCCTGAACTCGATGTCGCTTCAATATTGATCACATAGAGCACGTCGCCCTTGTGAACATGTTGGCCCTCGCTGGCTTTTTGTGCCGAGATAACCCCCGTCGTGTTGACTGCAATGGTGATCAGCCCGGTAGGTGGGGCCATATAGCCTGTCGCATGCACGCGTCGTGTATAGACACCAAAAGCTGCATAGAGCGTTGCCGCGATGCACAGGGCGACTGTCGCCAGAGCGACAAGTCGGAAGGAGAGGGGTTGGAGAAGCTGAACCCGCCCGAGCCAGGATTGTCGCCGGGCTTCAAGAACTTCGCGCCTGAAGAGGTCAGAAGTCATAAAAGACGACAATCGGAAGAAAAATCGGGAACACGGGAGGGCTCAGAAAAGGTTCATCCCTGCCAGCATTTCAGACTGGCAGGGAGTGAACGCTCAGACTTTAGGCAGGCTTGCTGGCCGGTGCGTTAGCTACGGCCGTAGCAACGATCTGGGTGATCCCGAGACCGGTTGTCTGGACAGCCTGCGGCACGCCGGTGAGGCTGTTGGAGGCGATCGAGTCGACAATTTCACCGATGCCCGTGCCGAGGTTGGAAGCACCTGCGACAGCGCTGGCTACGGGCGCCTTGCCACTGATCGCCTTTGTGGACCAATCGACAATGTTGCCGATGGCGCTGCCAAGCTGGAATCCGAAATTGCTGAAGAAACCGGCTCCGCTGACAGTTTCAATTTCAGTTGAGTTCAGTTCGCGCATGATTTTGGCTCTCTTGTTGTTTGCCGTGAAGGCCGTTGAATGAAGCCCAACTCAATATTGGCGCGTATCGATGGGCGCGACAATTGTCAGTCCGATGAACTAAGCGCGATCCATCGTGACAAATCCAGTAATCAATGCGGATATATCGTGAGAGATTACATATAGATATCAACACTTACGCCGCATAGTGATGCTTTTCAGGTCATGCGCTTTCCGTCGTTACTACGAAAAAATTGCTATTTTTTTCATGAGATCGAGGGCGAAAGCAGTGCTCTGTGCAGGCACATCTTTCTCCTTTGCGAGAGGATATAATCCGCTATCCTTCAAAGGAATTCGTGACCCTTTCCTCGCGGTGCCTCATATGACCCTGCAAACCTGGTGGCTATTCGTTGTCACGGTATTTTTCATTTCAGCGACACCTGGCCCGAATATGATGCATGCGCTCAGTCGCAGTGTTCAGGTCGGCTTCAATCGCAGTATTGCCGCCATGGCGGGCTGTATTACCGCGTTGCTTCTCGCGCTCGTTCTGTCAGTGATTGGTATCGGCGCCGTTCTTGTGGCCATGCCTCGGCTGTTCAACATCATCCGTTATGCTGGCGCCGCCTATCTGGTCTATCTGGGGATCAAGGCCTGGCGTGCGAGTGATACGCCGGAGGTGCCAGATACGGAAACAGGAAAAGCCGCGCCCGTGAGCCGCTGGGTTCTGTACCGCACCGGGTTTCTGGTCGGTATCAGCAATCCCAAATTACTGCTTTTTGCGGCTGCTTTCTTCCCGCAATTCATTGATCATCATCAGCCTGTTCTGCCGCAATTCGGCATACTGGTTGTGACCTATCTTTTTTCGGACGGGTTGTGGCTCACCCTTTACGGACTGGGCGGCCAGTCGCTCTCGCGTTTTCTGTCACGCCGGCCGGTCAGACGGGCTTTCAATCGTCTGACCGCCATCGTGTTTGTCGCCTTCGGGATCGTGATCCTACGAGCGAAGGCCTGATTGCGCGGCACCATGATGAACGCTCAGCCCTGTCAGCGTCACCGCAATCTGGTCTGGCGTCGTGCCAATATCATTGATGGCGTGGGCGCCGGTGCGGAACATCACTGGGATTGCCATCGCCTGAGGTGACAGGCGGAATGTGCTGGGCGTTCCGTTGGCCGCTACTGTCATCATGCCGTCAGGGCGTGTGTGAAGCATGATATGGGCGGTGTGGGTGTCGTCCAGCGTGCCGAGCACAACGCCATTCTCTGGCGCATTGTCGACCTGGCCATGCAGCACCAGACGGTCGCCATCAACCAGAATGCGCAGGATCGGGGTCGCATCCTCATCGGCGGTCAGTTCGGCCAACACGACATTCCCGCTTTTGGGGAAACGATCGATATGAATCGTCGCATCAAGCATGGCTTCGGCGTCAGCCACACGCCAGGGACGGGATTCGGAAAACTCTGTCCGGGGCTGGCGTGCGTGATAGGCTGTTGGCTTGCGCGCTTCACTGCTCAGGGCAATGCCGCCCGGCGTCAGACGATACGGGGCATCGGCCTTGGGCTGCCCTAATGCAGTGGCGGGCAGGACCGACATGCTGAAGGCCTTTGTTTCACGCAGGTCAAAGCCGGTCGGATCAAAAACGGGCGCCGCATGGGCTGCCGCCACAAAGGAGGCAAGGGCGCAGGCCGGAAAAAGGAACAAGCCTTTCTTCATGACGGGTACTCCTGTTGGAATTCAGTCGCCATCGGGTGCGACGCAGGTCTCCAGAAACCGGGCCAACGCACGACCTCTATGGCTGGTCGCGTTCTTTTCTTCCGCCGAGAGTTCGGCAAAACTGCGGCAATCACCTTCGGGAATGAAAATCGGGTCGTAACCATGGCCGTGCGCGCCGCGTGGCGGCCAGCAGACCGCCCCTTCGCAACGGCCTTCGGCGTAGCGTGTCACACCATCCGGCCATGCAACGCAGAGCACAGCCACGAAGGAGGCCGAGCGATCGGCCGCGTCGTTCATTTCGTCATGAACGCGCTGCATGGCCACCTGCATGTCACCGCCCGGGCCGGCCCAGCGGGCTGAATAGACGCCGGGACGCCCTTCAAGGGCGCTGACGCAGAATCCGGAGTCATCAGACAGGGCAGGCAGCCCCGTCGCGCGCGCTGCAGCGAGTGCCTTGATGGCGGCATTGCCCTCAAAACTGTCAGCCGTCTCTTCCGGCTCGGGCAAAGAGAGTTCGGCTGCCGAGACGATCTCGATGCCGCTATCGGCCAGCAGAACCCGGAATTCAGCCAGCTTGCCCTTGTTGTGGCTGGCGAGCACAACGCGCTCGCCTCGCCTGAGAACCCGTTGGCCGGGCTCGGTCATGTCGGCAGGCGCCGCGCTGCTCACGCTGTTTTTCCGTTTGCAGCGCTGCTGTTTGTCACGCTCTCAAGCGCCTCGCGCTGGGCATCGAACAGGCGCGACGTGCCCAGCTTCGCAAGCGCCATCAGCGAGGCGAATTCGCTCTCGCTGAACGGTGCGTCTTCTGCGGTGCCCTGAATTTCGACAATGCCGCCTTCGCTGGTCAGAACGAAATTCGTATCGGCCTGAGCTGAGCTGTCTTCAATGTAATCGAGATCGAGCACAGCGCCGGCATCGGTCAGACCGCAGGAGACCGCAGCCACCTGCGCACGCAGGGGCGAGCGCTTGAGCACGCCAGCCTTGATCTGCTTGTCGAGAGCAATGGCAAGGGCCACCCAGGCCCCTGTAATGGCGGCGCAGCGCGTGCCACCATCGGCATTGAGCACGTCGCAATCGAGCGTGATGGTCATCTCGCCCAGGGCACGCAGGTCCACACAGGCGCGCAGGGCGCGGCCGATAAGGCGCTGGATTTCCTGCGTACGGCCCGACTGCTTGCCCTTGGCTGCTTCACGGTTGCCACGGGTATGCGTCGCGCGCGGCAGCATGCCGTATTCCGCGGTAATCCAGCCCTGGCCCTGACCACGCAGGAAAGGCGGCACGCGATTTTCGATCGAGGCTGCACAAAGAACCTCGGTGCCACCCACGCGGATCAGCACGGAGCCCTCGGCATGGCGGGCAAAGCCCGGCTCGATGGAAACGACGCGGTTCTCGTCGGCCTTGCGGCCTGAAGGGCGGGTGCTGGACATGGAGCGTTTTCCTCGTTTCAAGCGCAGAGATGCGGTCGGGTGCAGCTTTAGCGCCTGGGGCCCTGAATGACAAAGCCGAATGACAAGGCAGAACCATGCGGGTCAGGTCCGTCCGGGACCCTGCCGTTACCGCCATCACCGAAGGCAACGGGTAAGGCACGCGTCCTCCGACCAGGGGCAGATTGTCAGGATAACCGGGCACGGCGTCGTGCCCAGCCGACCCGCTCAGTCGATCAGTTCAACCGCATCCCCAAGTCGGATGGTCCCTGCGTGGCGGATGACCGCATTCTGGCCGAACATGACCCCACCGGGACGGTGGCGAAACCCGGTCATGGTCTTGAGAGGCTCGCGCGGAACAGGAATCGTCCCGCTCTCCTGGTCGATGGTGGTGACGATGCAGCGGCTGCAGGGTTTGACCAGGTCGAGTTCAACTGTACCGATCCGGATGGAGCGCCATTCATCCTCCGCCCAGGGCTGATCGGTCTCGATGACGATATTGGGCCTGAAACGCTCCATCGGTACGGGCTGATCTAGACGGGCGTTGAGGTCCTCGAGTGACGCTGTGTTGGTGACGAGCAGGGGAAACCCGTCTGCAAAGCTCACACTGCCGAAATCGGTCGGTCTGGCATGGGCCGGGTCGGCCATATGCACGAGCCTGCACGCTGTGCCGAGAATAGCGCTCAGCCATGCCGCTGCCTCGTCTCCTGCATCCCGTGCCGCAATGGCATGGTCCTTCCAGACGCTTACTGTGATTGCGGGTGCCTGAGGGGCAGGCGGATCGATCCTCAGCGCCGAGCCGTCGCTACCAGTGAGGTGAAGTGTCTCACCGTTCAGCGCCGTCAGGATACGTGCCATGGCCGGATGCTGACGCTGCGTCATGAAGCGGCCGTCTGGCGCGATCACGAGCCAGCGTCGGTCGCCACGCGGCCCCCAGGGGTCGAGTTCGAGTGCCGTCATATCAACCCGGTGCAGGCTTTTGACAGGATGGATATATAAGGCTGCAAGGCGGGTCATCGGCACGACTCCGAAGCGGATGGACAGGACACGTCGTGACAGGTCTAGTCGCTCGGGACAGTGACAGGAAGCCAGCGGGCGCGTCGGGAAAAGGGGCAGGGCATGATCGATCTTTCAAACCTGCCGGGTGGCATGGATGCCCGGTCGGCGAATGTGCTGCGCGAGATTGTCGAGCAATACATGGAGACGGGTGATCCCGTGGCCAGCAAGACGCTTGCCCAGCGCCTGACGCCCTCGCTCTCTCCCGCGACAATACGCAATGTCATGGCGGAACTGACCCAGGCCGGATTGCTGTTCAGCCCCCATGTCTCGGCGGGTCGCCTGCCCACCGAGAAAGGCGTGCGACTGTTCGTGGACGGCCTGTTGCAGTTCGGTGCGCTCGATGAACTGGAGCGCGCCCAGATTGCCGGGCGTCTGGCGCTCAAGGGGCGATCCATGCAGGAGACACTGGCTGAGGCCTCCTCCATGCTTTCAGGGCTTTCGGCCGCAGCCGGTCTGGTTCTGGCTCCCAAGGGCGATGGCGCCCTCAAGCATATCGAATTTGTCGCGCTCGGGCCGGGCAAGGCTCTGGTGATCCTTGTGGCCGCCGATGGTCAGGTCGAGAACCGCGTGATTGAAACGCCACCGGGTCTGCCGCCGTCAGCCCTTGTCGAGGCGGGCAATTATCTCAACTCCCTGCTTGGCGATGTAACACTGAGTGCCTTGCGCCAGCGCGTCTCGGAGAATTTACAGCAGAACCGCTCTGATCTGGATGTGCTGGCGACCAGCGTGATCGAGAGTGGTCTTGCGATGTGGGATGAGCAGCATGGCACGCTCTATCTGCGCGGGCAGGGCAATCTGCTGACCGACATCACCGAAATCGAGAAACTCACGACCATCCAGATGCTCTTTGAGCGTCTGGAAGCGCAGGAAACGATGCTGCGCCTGCTTCAGCTGGCGCAGGAATCGGATGGTGTACGGATCTATATCGGTGCCGAGAGCGGGTTTTTTGGCATGTCGGGCGTATCGATGGTCGTGGCACCGGCGCGCAACGAAACGAATCGCATTGTCGGCGCCATCGGGGTGATTGGCCCGACACGGCTCAACTATGGGCGGATCGTGCCTGTGGTGGATTACACGGCCCGTGTGATCGGTCGCCTCCTGAGCTGAGCTGGCAAGGTCTAACACTGCTGTGACATGTTTTTTAAGAATCACTCGCAATTTATCATTGAGAATTATTCTCAAACGCTGTTAGGGTCGCGCCGTTCTGAAGTGGAATGGCTGATGATCGTCTGTTCGTGTAACGCCCTGACCAATCATGATATCGCTGATGCCGTAAGCAGAGGGGCCTCGCGCGCGCGGGAGGTCTATGCCTCCAAGGGGTGCAAGGCCCAGTGCGGCAATTGCGTGCCCGGCGTGGTGTGCGCCCTACGTAGCCTGCTGCGCGAGAGAAAGGAGGCCGCGATGGCCTTCAACACGGTCGATCAGGGTGCTGGCAACGCCGCTTACGCCTGAGTGAGGGCGCCCGCACCGGGCTGCGCTGATGGGCCGTCATATCGGCAGGCTTGTCGATCTGCCTATAGGGGGCCGGACACACCCGACCGGCCATAAAAAAACCCGCCAGCCTGCGCTGACGGGTTTTTCTGTTTCCGGGGTCCTGTGCGGGCAAGCCCGGGGCAGGTGTGTCCGGTTCTGTCTTACTCGGCGGTCTGGTCGGGAGCCGGCGAGGAGTTCAGCGTGATGTAGCGCTGGATACCGACCTGCTTGATCAGATCGAACTGACGGTCGATGAAATCCTCATGCTCTTCTTCGTTGGCGAGGATACGGATCAGCAGATCACGTGACACGTAATCGCGCACGCTTTCGCAATAGGCGATACCTTCGCGCAGATCGGCCAGCGCCTTCTCTTCCAGCTTGAGATCGCAGGCTAGGATTTCCTCAACGCTTTCACCCACCAGGATCTGGTTCAGACGCTGCACGTTCGGCAGGCCACCCAGATACAGGATGCGCTCGATCAGCCAGTCGGCATGACGCATCTCTTCGATGGATTCGTCATATTCCTTCTTGCCCAGCTTGGTGACGCCCCAGTGATTCAGGGTGCGGGCATGAAGAAAATACTGGTTGATGGCCGTCAGCTCATTGGTGAGCTGGATGTTCAGATGCTCGATAACCTTCGGATCTTTAAGCATGGTTGGCTCCTTTTTCTGTCCTGCACGCAGAAGGGGCGCATGGCCACTCCCCGCAGGCTGTGTGACGCTGTTCAAGCATGGAAAAGAAGCGGGTGCAATAGAAATAACGTTGTTCAGTATTGAAGTATCGAAGTTGAGAATGACTCTCTCTATTGGTGCGGAGTCAGTAAATGTTGTTGCAATTTAATTGCAACAACGAAGTCACCTCAAATCATGGGTGCAAAATCAGGCCCCTGAACGCAAAACACCCCGCACAAGGCGGGGTGCAGCGGGACAGAATCCCATCAGATCGCGAGAGCCGTCGCCCGGGGGCACAACCGCCCGGGCGAACACTTTTTATCCGATCAATAGCGCTTGCGCGACGAGCCCTTGCCGTTGCCGACCGAGTTGCCCTTGCGGAATGAAGGGCGGTCGCCGCGATCACCCCTGTCACCACCACGCTCACCTCTGTCGCCACCGCGATCGCCGCCACGGTCACCACCGCGGAAGCCGCCCTTGCCGCGAGGAGCAAAGCCACCCTCACGCGGGCGGCGCGGGCCGCGCGGTGGGGCAGAGGGGCCAGTCGGGGCGGAAGCCGGCTCGATCTTGGCTTCATCCGCATCGGCACCGGCAACGCAGGAGCGGAAACGCTCGGCGCTGTCAGGGGCAATCTCGAAGAGTGTGTGATCCGTGTCGATATGGATCGCACCGATCTCGCTCTTGGTCACACCACCCAGGCGGCAGATGAGGGGGACAAGCCATTTCGGGTCGGCACGTTCGGTGCGACCAATGGCGAGGCTGAACCACTCACCGCCCATACGGTCCACCCGGCCTGTGAATTCGCGGGGTGCACGATCGTCGCGCATGCCACGGGCAGGGGCGTCAACGCTGACCGTACGGATCGACTCGACGCTCGGCAGGCGGCTCTTGTAGAGGCGCACGAGGGCCGTTGCGAGCTGATGCGCGTCATGCGCATTTGCCAGCTGCGATGCCAGGGCATCTTCATTGGCCTGCGACGGCGCGAAAAGCGTCTCGTCTTCCATCAGGCGCTTGGCGTCCTGCTCAAGGATGGCATCCGCCGAAGGGACGCTTTCCCACTCGGCATTGCTGATCTTGGCAAAGGAGAGCAGGCGCTCAGCCTTGCGACGCTGGCTGACAGGCACCATGACCACGCAGGTGCCCTTGCGGCCTGCACGGCCCGTACGGCCCGAACGGTGCAGCAATGTTGCTGCTTCGCTCGGCATATTGGCATGGATCACGAGTGAAAGTGCCGGAATGTCGATGCCACGTGCGGCCACGTCGGTTGCCACGCAAACGCGTGCCACACCCGAACGCACGGCTTCGATGGCGCGTGAACGCTCGTTCTGGCCCATTTCGCCGGAGATGGCGACCGAGGCAAAACCACGCTCGACCAGCGCTGCCTGCACCTGCGCGACCATGGCGCGGGTGTTGCAGAACAGCATGGCGGTCGGGCTCTCGTAATAACGCAGCACGTTGACGACACCGCGACCAATGTCATTCGGCGCTGTCAGCACGCATTTATACGTGATGTCATCATGCTGCTTGGACGTGGAGACCGTGTTGATGCGCTCGGCGTTCTTCTGGAAGCGGCGCGCCAGATTGGCGATTTCCTTGGCGATGGTCGCCGAGAAAAGCAGCGTGCGGCGTTCGACAGGCGCGGCATCCAGAAGCTGTTCCAGCTCGTCGCGAAAGCCCAGATCGAGCATCTCGTCGGCTTCGTCCAGCACGACCACGCGCAGATCGGACAAGTTCAGGGCACCGCGCGACAGATGATCGCACAGGCGGCCCGGCGTCCCCACAACGATATGGGCACCGTTCGACAGGTTGCGGGCTTCGCGACGGGCATCCGTGCCGCCAATGCAGCTGACGATACGCGCACCGGTCTCGGCATAAAGCCACTGAAGTTCGGTCTGCACCTGCAGGGCCAGTTCGCGCGTTGGGGCAACCACCAGAGCGAGCGGGCTGTTGGCAGGCGGAAGACGCTCACTGCCCTCGGGAATGAGGGTCGGGGCAAAGGCGAGACCGAAAGCAACCGTCTTGCCCGATCCTGTCTGTGCGGAAACGAGGAGATCCCGTGTCTCAAGGCCTGGCTGCAGAACGGCTTCCTGCACGGCGGTCGGTGTTTCATAACCGCGTGCCGCCAGAGCGCGGCTTAGAGACGGTACGGTATCGGGAAAGGGCATGCGGTTCGGACTCAATCAGGATCGTGCGAAGAGAGAACGCCGAGACAGGAATGCGCTGTTCGAGCATGGCTCGCGGCGTAAGGAAGGCGGTCAATAAAGAATATGCGAGCTGAAATCTAGGATTAAACGGCACCCGTGCTGAAAACGCTTCTGCGGGAACCTGACTCGGCACACTCCCAATATATGGGACATGCGCGCCAAATTGAAGCGATTGCTGCCACACAAACCGTTAAATTCGGGTAAGACGCCACGCATGATCGCCGCGTTCTTCTCTCGTCAAAAGGGTGCGTTTCTGCGCCTGCATGCGCAGCAATGGCCTTTGAAATGGCTTTTTGCCCCCAGCGGCAATGCGTTCGAATTCGCCTTGCGCAATACCATCGCCTCGCTCGTCGCGCTCGGAATCGCGTTCTGGATGGAACTGGGCGAACCGCAATGGGCCGCCATGACCGTATGGATCACGGCGCAGGGCTCACGTGGCGAGAGCCTCTCCAAGGGTCGGTGGCGTCTGGTCGGCACCGTGCTGGGCATGGCAGGCGCGGTGGGGCTGGTTTCGGCGTTTCCCCAGGCTCCGTGGCTGTTCATTCCTGCGCTGGCGCTCTGGGCCGGGCTCTGTACGGGGCTGGCGACGCTGTGCCAGAATTTCCGCGCCTATGCCTTTGTGCTGGCGGCCTATACCTGCGCCATTATCGCAACCGGCGCCCTGAACGCGCCCGATCATGTGTTTGAAATCGCCATGGCGCGCGGCACATATATTTTTCTGGGTGTCGTGTGCGAGATGGTGGCGGGGCTGGTCTTTTCGGCTTCTCTGGCGGTCAAGGCCAGACGTACCATGCGCGGCTGGCTGATCGAGGCCATAGGGGCCGCCTCAAAGGTCATCGGTGATGTGCTTGATGGCGCCCCGCCGCCCGAGGCGGCGATACGTGCCGTGTTCAGCCGAACGCTCAGTCTTAACGAGCAACTCGAATTTACCGTGGTTGAGGTCGGGCGCAGTGACCATGCAATCGCCTGCGCCTATGCCACAATCGGCATCCTGTCGCGACTCGTCTCGCGTGCGTTGGGGATGCAGGCGCGACTGTCCACACAGCTTGTCCTTTCCGAACGCGCCAGAGTGGGGCTAGCCGAGGTGGCGCGTTTTGTCCGCAACGTACCGGCAAGGCTGGACGATGCTGACACGCTTTTGGCGCAGCGTCGGGATCTCGAGGCGCTCGCTGCACGCTGCGACATCCTGCATGACGAAGCTGGCGCGACCGATCATCCGGGGGAAGGGTTCAACCCCGATGACGCGATCATCCTTCAGGGTATGCGCCTGATTCTGGAGGAATATCGCACGCTGCTGATCTATTTCGAGGCTCGCCCGACCGAAGCCACGACTCCCGCGCGGTATCGGCTGCGACGCGTGCTGCATTTTCATGCGGCATTCCATAACGCCATGCGGTCTGCCGCTGCCATCTGTCTGGCCGGACTGGTATGGGAGGTCACGGCCTGGCCACAGGGGGCAGCGTTTATCTCGTTCATCGCTGTGGTGGTGGGGCGGTTTGCCACCACCGATAATACCGTGCTCGTCAGCAACCGCTTCTTCTACGGTGCCTGTCTCGCCGCTCTGGCTTCCATCCTGCCGGTATTCTTTCTTATCCCAACCGGGACGGGGTTCGAGGCCCTTATCGTGGCTCTGGCCCCTTTGATGTTCATTGGTGGCCTTGCCGCACGCAACCCTGCCACTGCCACCGCAGCGGGGTCATATAATACCTTCCTGCCCGCGCTTATCGGTCTCGATAACCATATGCGCATGAACGAACTGACCTGGTTCAATGCCACGATCGCCCTGCTGCTCGGGCTTGGGGCAGGGGTGCTTGTGTTCCGTTGTATCCTGCCATTCAATATCTATCAGGTATGTGCCCTGTTGCGACGACGTGCCCTGCATGGATTGCAGCGTATCTGTGCGACGCCGCGGTTTCTGCCGGCCGAGAATCGCTGGATCGGGCTCATCACCCAAGGCATGGAACGTGTCATCCGTTATGCAGGCGCCTCGCTCACCCCGTTCATGGAACTCAACCTGCATGGTCTGCTCTCCACCATGACCCTCGGGCGTAACCTGCTTTTTCTGCGTGGTGTCGCGGCACGGCCTGCACTTCCTGCGGCACTGCGCGACATTCTTACGCAGTTCTTTACTGGGCTCGGTCCCCATTGGCTTCGTGGCCCCGGTGTCGAGGCGGCCGTGTTCACGTCGCGGATAGAAAGCGCCATCAGCGCCATTCACCAGCATGCGGCATCGGCGGACGACACGGAATGTCCGGCTTATGCCGAGGTGCTCGGGAGCCTGCTCGTGGTGCGGCACGAATGGCAGGGCAATCAGGACTGGCTGAATGACCGGCACTTCAGGCGCTGCCTGCAACTGGCCCGTGCGACCGGGCAGTAATCTGCGCCACAGGACCGGATTGCCCGGAGGGCATCAGATGGAATGTTAGTCGATCACAGCCAAATGATCGTTTCATAACGAATTTATGTTCCGATTCGGGTGTGAGAAGAGAATATAAATTCTCTCATGCGGGCCATTCCACCAGTCCCGTCACACTGAAAGGGTCGTCACGCCATGAAGATCGGTTTCGTTTCCGACAGTCTCGGCAAACTTTCTTTCGAAGCCATGCTGGATCAGGCCGTTGCGCTCGGCGTGTCGGGCGTGGAGGTCAATACGGGCGGGTGGTCACCGGCGCCGCATGTCGATCTCATGGAACTCAGGCAAAGCGCCGAAGCGCGTCGGCGTTTTGTGCGTGCTTTCGAGCAGCGCGATCTCGAAATTATCGCCCTGAACGTCAACGGCAACCCTCTCCACCCGGTGGATACGCGTCAGGGTCAGGATCTTGAGGAGACGATCCGGCTGGCGGGTGATCTTGGTATCGGCACGATCTGTACCATGTCAGGCCTGCCGGAAGGGCAGGAGGGGGACCGTTTGCCCAACTGGGTGGTGAGTTCATGGCCGCCCGAAGGTCAGGTTGCCAAGGAATGGCAACTGCGCGAGCGTTTGCTGCCCTATTGGGAACGTATCCTGCGTATGGCGCCTGATCACGGTATCACGCGCATCGCGCTCGAACTGCATGGCGGACAATGGGCCTATAACGTTCCCAATTTCCTGCGCCTGCGCGAAGCGCTCGACCCCATGATCGGGGCCAATCTCGACCCGTCGCACATGTTCTGGATGGGGGCTGACCCGATCGCCGCTATCGATGCGCTGGGTGACGCCATTTTCCATGTCCACGCCAAGGATGCCGGTTTCAATGAGGCGAGGCGGGGGGTGACATCGAATCTCGAAAACGGCCCGCTGGGTCTGCCTTCGGCACGTGCCTGGTCGTATCTCACGCTTGGCTATGGGCATGACACGCTATGGTGGCGTCAATTCTGCTATCGTCTGCGCATGGTGGGCTATGATGGCTGGCTGTCCATCGAGCATGAGGACCCATTGCTGGATGCAGTGGAAGGGCTTGAGAGATCAGTCGCCCTTCTGCGTGAGGTCATGCCAGTGGCCCTTGGCGGCTTTAATCAGATGGATATCTGAACGGTGACCCTTTTGGGCTTTACCCAAAGGCCGGCCTCGGACATGCGGTCGTCCGCAGCCAATCAGGCCGCGAGTTTCTTGCGGCCAATCACGGCATGGACGGTATCATTCCACGCCGTGAGGTCCTCGGGGGGCACGACCTCACCGGTGTCCAGATCACCAAAACCTGCCTTGTCGAGCAAGAGCGTGACAAGACGGGTGCGGTCGGCGGGCTCAAGAGCCTGCCACAGGGCCACGGCTTTCTGCGCGATGAAATTGTCGGAGAAGGTGATGATGAATGGCGCGCCGGGTCGCAGCACGCGGTTGACCTCCTCCAGCACGGCCAGCGGATTGGTCAGATAGGCAAACCCGTCGCACAGACACACGGCATCGAGCGTATCGTCAGGCAGGTCGAGTGCCGGTGTTTCGTTCAGATCCTGCTCGATCCGTCGTGTCAGGGCGATATTGGCCTCAAGGGCCTTGCCGTTCACATCCAGCCCAAGCACGGTTTCAAGCTGCGCCTCCGCAGGGAGGTGGCTCATCGTCCCGGCCATGAGGTCGAGTACGACACCCGTGGCAGGAAGCGCGGTTTGGTAAAGGGCCGTGACCGCGGTGCGGGCGCCCGCATCCATCTGCGTTGAATCGCCACGACCAGCATAAAAACTGCGGTCGGGGTCGTTATTGGCGCGGGTGAAGGCTGCCGGGTGCAGCCCTGACGGGGTATCAGTCATCGGACCAGTCCTGCCTGTCTCTGCTCTGGCGTGCTCGCAGCATTGCGAGGACCCGCGCAGGGATGACGCCATGACAGGCACACGTCAAGGCAGACAGTCTCTCTACGCGCGCTTCCCGCCAAGGCGATGTGAGGCCGGGTTCAGAGCGCTGCGCCATGCCATTCGAACGGACCATCGGAAATCCCGGCGATGCGGGCGTGACGGTCCACCGGTATGGCCTGTTGGCGCAGAAGCGGCTGCAGCGCCTCGCTCACTTCGCGATAGGGCGCACGGGATGGCGGCGCCGTGAGGATGACATCAAACAGCCCAAGCTTGCGATAGTCATTAAGGCGCTGCGCGACTTCCTGTGCGGTACCTACGAGCGCCGAGGCAGCCACCTGCGAAGGGAGTCCCTGATCGATCAGGGTTTCGGTTTCGTCCCAGGCCTCTTCCGTGCTGTCCTTGAGCACGATGTCCAGTGCTACTACGGAGCGGGCCGGGTGGTCGACAATCTGCGATGGCAGGCAGTGCTCGTAGAGCGCCATGGTTTCAGCCACGCTACCATCGGGCCTCAGCCGTTCAATGCCGCCAGGGCCCTGGCGCAGCAGATTATGCTGCGCGGCGTGACCACGCATCCAGTCGATCATGTCATCTCGAACGAGCAGGCTGCATCCGGTGGGCAGTTGTGTCAGGCATTTTTCAAGCGCCTCCCGGCTCATATCAAGGCACGACCAGATGAGACGGACATGGCGTGCAATGGCGGGGGTGTCGTAGGAGGCGATGAACATGGGTCTGTTATCCTGCACCGCAACGGGCGATGCGTCGGCTTTGAAAATTTACGTCAAGAAACCGGAGGTTTCCCGTGCCGTGGCGGCCCGGACCCACTATAACTGCCCGTATGATGATCCGGTTCCATAAGATGCAGGGCCTCGGCAATGACTTCGTCATTATCGACAGGCGCCACGAGCGTTTCGACGCCACATTACATACCATGTCCAAGCTCTGTGACCGTCGCTTTGGCGTCGGGTGTGACCAGCTTGTGCTGCTCGATGCGCCAGATCGCGATGGAGCCGATATCCGGGTACGTTTCTACAATCCTGATGGATCCGAAGCAGGGGCGTGCGGCAATGCCTCACGCTGTGTCGCTGCCCTCATTGGCAATGCGCCGGTATTACAGACAAGTGCGGGATTGCTGCCGAGCTTCATCACGCCTGAGGGTGAAATCGGGGTGGATATGGGTGTGCCCGCGCTGGACTGGCAGCGTATCCCCCTGTCACAGGCGATGGATACCGTCGAACTGCCCCTGCCGGGCAGCCCTGCGGCCTGCTCGATGGGTAATCCGCATGCGACCTTCTTTGACGGGATGGACCGTGCGGACCGCGAGGGCGCCGCGCTGGAGCGCGATGCGCTCTTTCCGGAACGCGCCAATATCGGCTGCGCCGAGATTGTCTCCCGTGATTTCATTCGGCTGCGCGTCTGGGAGCGCGGCGCCGGACTGACACTGGCCTGCGGGTCCGGAGCCTGTGCTGCCGTGGTCAATGGTGTGCGTCGCGGCCTTCTGGACCGCGAGTGCCGGGTGGAAATGGATGGCGGTGCGCTGCGTATCCATTGGCGCGAGGCAGACGGTCATGTCCTCATGATCGGCCCGGCGACCCATGTTTTCGAGGGGCTCTATCCCCTCGGGACGCATGACGGATGAGCGGTGCCCGTCTCCTGACCTTCGGCTGCCGCCTCAACCTGCATGAAAGCGAGCGTATGCAGGCCCTGACCGGCCATTTGCCGGATGTCGTGGTGGTCAATACCTGCGCGGTGACGACAAGCGCTGAACGTCAGGCGCGTCAGGCCATCAGGCGTGCCCATCGTGATGACCCCGGCAAGCGTATTGTGGTCACGGGCTGCGCGGTCCAGATCGCGCCGCAGGACTGGGCCAGCCTGCCCGGCGTGTCGCATGTGATGGGCAATACCGAAAAGCTCGAGGCGGCTAGCTGGACGGAGACCTCCTTGAAGCAGCAGGGGGCTGTTGCTGATATCATGCAGGCCGCACCCGCTCCCGCCTCGCCCGTGGTCGAAACGGGCGGGCATGTGCGTGCCCTGCTTCAGGTGCAGCAGGGCTGCGACCATCGCTGCACATTCTGCATTATCCCGTATGGGCGCGGCCGCTCGCGTTCGGTGCCCACCCGGGACGTGATCGCCCGCGCCCGGGCGCTGGTGGAGGCGGGCCATCATGAAATCGTTCTGACGGGTGTCGATATCGCCTCCTGGGGGCGGGACCTCGATGGCACGCCTGCACTGGGCACGCTTTGCCGTGACGTGCTGTCAGCCGTGCCGGAATTGCCCCGACTGCGCCTGTCCTCGCTCGATCCGGCCTCCGTCGATGCCGATCTGTGGTATCTGCTGGCCGAGGAGCCCCGTTTTCTGCCGCATCTGCATCTCTCGTTACAGGCAGCGAGCGATATGGTGCTCAAGCGCATGAAGCGCCGCCATTCGGTGCAGGATGCCGCCAATCTGATCGCGCAGGTGCGGCGCCTGCGCCCCGATATCGCGATCGGGGCCGATTTGATTGCCGGCTTTCCGACTGAAACCGAGGCCCAGGCGCAGGAGACGCTCGATTTTGTCGTGCGTCATGAACTGCCCTATCTGCACGTCTTTCCCTATAGCGAGCGCCCAGGCACCCCGGCGGCCCGTATGCCCAGCGTCCCCAATGCAAAACGTCAGGCGCGTGCGGCGGCTCTGCGTGCGGCAGGCGAGGCCAATCGGCAGGCCTATTGGCGCGGTATGATGGGGCGCCCTCTCGATGTTCTGATGGAGGGTGCAACCAAGGGCCACTCGGCCCATTTCGTGCCGGTGCGTCTGTCTCGCGGGCAGGCAGTTCGTGGCACACGCCTTACCCTTGTCGCCCGAACCCTTGACGAAGCAGGGCT
Source organism: Asaia bogorensis NBRC 16594 (assembly GCF_001547995.1). Lineage (NCBI taxonomy): Bacteria > Pseudomonadati > Pseudomonadota > Alphaproteobacteria > Acetobacterales > Acetobacteraceae > Asaia > Asaia bogorensis. The sequence goes on along the minus strand of NZ_AP014690.1, from coordinate 2,785,021 downwards.
GGTAGCAGAGATCAACTGACATGGCCGGATTTTTCTCACGTCTGAAACAGGGGCTGACGCGTTCGACGCAGAAGCTGAATGCTGCTCTCACCCATCGCTATCTCGACGAGACAGCGCTGGAGGAACTCGAGGACGAGCTGATTGCAGCCGATCTCGGCCCCGCAGTGGCCGGGCGTGTGATCGAGGAATTCCGCACGTCGCGTTTTGGCCGCAATGTCACGACCGAGGAAATTCAGGAGGCTCTGGCCACCGAAATCGCCCGCGTGCTCGAACCCGTGGCCCAGCCCTTCGAGCTCAAGACCGAGCACAAGCCGCATGTCGTGCTCGTGGTGGGCGTCAATGGCGTGGGCAAGACCACGACCATCGGCAAGATGGCCAAATGGTTCCGGGATCAGGGGCGCTCGGTCATGATGGTGGCGGGTGACACGTTCCGCGCCGCTGCTGTCGAGCAGTTGCAGGTCTGGGGTGAACGTACTGGCGCGCCTGTCATTGCGGGCAAGCCGGGTGGGGATGCCGCAGGCCTCGCCTATGAAGGCATCAAACAGGCGCGTGAATCAGGAACCGACCTGCTGTTCGTCGACACGGCCGGGCGTCTGCACAACAAGGGCGCGCTGATGGAAGAGCTCGCCAAGATCATCCGCGTCATGAGGAAGTTCGACGAAACCGCTCCCCATTCAGTGTTGCTGGTGCTCGATGCCACGACTGGACAGAATGCAATGGAACAGGTGCGTGTTTTCCGTGAACTCGTGAATGTAACGGGTCTGATCGTGACCAAGCTCGATGGCTCCGCACGGGGGGGTATCGTTGTCGCACTGGCTGACGCCTTCAAGCTTCCGGTGCATCTGGTGGGCGTGGGTGAGCAGGTCGAGGATCTGCGTCCCTTCTCGGCTCAGGAATATGCGCGTGGTCTCGTGGGCGGGAGCGGTGCCGATCTGACCAGCCATCTGATCGACGAAGTTCAGGATTGAGCCAGTAATCTGGCTTATCCATGCGTGGCCTGTGATGGCTACGCCACCGACACCATGCCGGCATGACTTTTCGTAGGTGAGGGCCTGTATCGGCCATCACGCGCCTGAGCAGGCGTCTGTTGCGCAACGCTGACAGCCGTGCAGTCCCGCACCTGACACAGCCGGATTCCGGGGGCGGGGGCACTGCCGGTCCGGAGGCGAGTCACGCCTCATGCCAGATGTCGTTCTCATGCTGAAATGAGCGCCTGGGATGATCATTTTTTGCGAGGCCTCCCTCCATAACGTGTCATTTGCGCAACGAAAAACCGGACACCAATGGGGTGATTAACGGTATGATAACGAAATAAGGCTGATTCAATTAATTTTTAAAGTTCGATACAAAACAGAAATATTTCGTCGCACGCGTCCGGTTCTCGTTATGCCAGCGTTACGTTTCAGATGAATTACGTTACGTGTGGAGCGTGTGACCTATGGCGTTGAGCCTGCGCAGATCTTTCCTTTTGACGTTTACGGCAGTGGCCGGACTATCTACCTCGGCAGCCATGGCGGCCACGGTGCCGATGGATGCAACCGCCACCAAGAAAAAGACCCTGGTCAAGACCAAACAGGCCACGCCCAAATCAGAAACGATCATGGTAACAGGATCGTATCTGCGCAGCTCGAACAACAGCTCGGCCAACCCCGTCCAGATCGTGACTGCCAAGCAGATCCAGCAGACTTCGGCTGTTTCGCTGGGTGACTATCTTCAGCGCCTCCCCTCGGTCGGCTCATCGGGTACGCCCAACCAGCAGACCAATGGCGGTGGTGGTGTGAGCTGCACCGATATCCGCAATTTCGGCTCCAAGCGTGTGCTCATCCTGATTGACGGCAAGCGCACGGCAATTAACGCGGCCACATCCTGTGTCGATCTGAACACGATCCCCATCGAGGAAATCGCCAGCGTCGAAATGCTCAAGGATGGCGGCTCCGAGCTTTACGGTGCGGATGCCGTCTCCGGCGTGATCAACATCAAGCTGCGTCATGACGTCACCAAGGCGACCATCACCATGCGTGGCGGGATCTCGCAATACGGCGATGCCAAGACGGGCCTGCTTTCCGCCATGAAGGGTTTCAACTTCGATCACGGCAAGGGCAACGTCACCCTTTTCGGCCAGTATAATACATCTGGCGGAATCATGAGCCAGGACCGCGCCTGGGCGGCCAACCCGCAGCAGAGCAACCCGGTGACCGGCACGCCACTTTATGGCTCGTCCATCATTCCGGCTGGCCGTGTGACCGACCCGCGCACAGGGGCCAATCTGGTTTCGAATGGGGATGGCACCTTTCACCGGTACAGCAATGCCGATCGGTATAATTTTGCCAAAGACACGATGGTGCAGAATTATAACCAGAATTCAGCCCTGTCCGGCGATGCCCATTACGATGTGGACAGCCATTTCAAGCCCTACGCCAACGTGCGGTACAGCCACACGACAACGGCACGGCAGATGGCTGCAGCCCCGGTTTCCGGTGGCATCAAGCCGTCTCCGTTGCTGTCGTCCTGGACCATCCCGGCAGGCAGCCCCTATAATATCTGGGGACGTGACGCGATCATGTCGCGCCGTATGAACGATCTCGGTCCGCGCAAGATGGATTATGCGACCGATACCTGGACCGTTATCGGTGGCGCCAAGGGCAAGATCTGGCGTGGCTGGGAATATGATGCGTCCATGACATACGGCCAGAGCCGCTGGACCGCCAACACGCAGAACATGGGCAATTATCGTCATCTGCTGCAGATGACCGGTGTGCGTCAGCTCGACCCCACCAATCCGGGCAGCAAGATTGTGTATGACCCGACCGTCTGCACCAGCCAGCCGGGCTGCGTCTTGTCCAACCCACTCGCGCCGCTTTCACCCGAGGCTGCTGCCTATGGCAAGTTCACGCAGCATGATCATGCCGAATATCAGCTGCGCGACTTCAACCTGCGCATCAATAACAGCAGCGTCGTCAAGATGCCCTACGAGCATGGCGGCAATGTCGGTATCGCTTTTGGCATGGAGCATCGCAGCGAGCAGCTGAGCAGCAAGCCCGACCCGATCGTTGTGAGCGGTGATTCCACGGGCAATGCCTCAAGCTATAGCGGCGGTGGCTTCAATGTGAATGAAGTCTATGCCGAAGGTCAGATTCCGCTGCTTCAGAACGCATTTCTTGCCAAGGATCTGACCATTGACGGTCAGGGCCGCTGGTCAGACTACAACACCTTCGGATCGACCAAGAACTGGAAGGTCTCGATCAACTGGGCCCCGGTGCGCGATATCCGCTTCCGTGCGACACTCGGAACGTCCTATCGCCAGCCCAACGTCTACGAGCTATATGGCGGTCAGAGCCTCGGCTATCCGTCGGCATACGATCCCTGCAGTGCCGTTTCCAGCTACGGCGTACAGGCCGCCGCTGTCCAGGCCCGCTGCGCAAGCGAGGGGATCAATACGGCGACTTTCGTTCCGCAGAACACGGGGCAGGTTCCGACGGTTTCCGGCGGCAACGCCAAGCTGCAGCCTGAGAGTGGTCGTACCTATACGGTCGGCACGGTTGTCACGCCGCGCTGGGTACCGGGTCTCTCCGCCTCGGTCACGTATTGGCATTATTCGCTCAACAACACGATCAGTACGCTGGGCACGCAGTATATTCTCGACCAGTGCTATACCGGTGCGGATACCAGCAATTGCGGCGCTATCGCTGCGCGCTCTTCCTCGCAGCAGCTGACTTCGGTCAACGCGTTCTATCAGAATCTGGGCGGAATCCGCACCAGCGGCATTGATTTCGACCTCGACTATCATGTGCGTCTGACGCCCCATGACAGCCTCACCGTGTCGAACAACATGCAGCAGCTTGTCAGCTATCTGCAGCAGAACGTGCCGAATGGTAAGTGGTACAACTACACCGGTCGTCTGTTCTACACTGGGGGAAGCGGCCAGCCACGCGTAAGCGATTATGCCCAGGCGACCTGGCAGCATGACGATTTCAGCTTCACCTACATGATGCGCTATATCGGCGGCATGGTGTGGAGTAACGGTGTGACCGATCTGACGGCCAAGACAGCCGGACAGTACAAGACGCCCGGTATCTTCACACATGACATCACGCTGGGTTATCGCCTCAACCGTTGGAACTTCCAGGCAGGCGTCAGCAACCTGCTCGACAAGAAGCCGCCCTTCGTCATGGATGCGGCCACCAACACCAATATCTATCAGTATGGCAGCCTCATTGTTGGCCGCTATGCCTTCCTGCAGGCTGGCGTCAGCTTCTGATCCAGCCCAGTTACCGGGCGGGCCATGCCTGATGCATGGCCTGACCTGAGCAGGCTTCGAGACCTGTATTCCCGTTATCCGGCCTGTTCGTTACAGGTCGGGGGCGGCGGAAGAAAAACCTGGAACGATCAGCACTGATCACGGTTTGGTGATATACTGAACCCTTCCTCGTCTTCCTGCCCGGTTACCATGCGTCGCCCTCATGCTCTTCGCCGTCTCTGGCGGTCATCGCTTCCTGTTGTTCTCCCCGGCATCATGCTGCTTGGCGCAGGGGTAAACCCATGCCGCGCGCAGCGGGCGGAGGGAGCACAATCGGCGGGCGGTTTCGCTCCCGGAGCGCGTGCCTCGGCCTCGGCCAATGGCACGCTCGATAGCGTCGTTGGCAATCGGCCCTCTCCCGTCAAGGCAGAGGTCGGACTGAATGGCGAGACCTATCGCGTCACCCCTGCCGGCGCATTGATCGGGCCTGACGGACAGGCCGTGTCCGGCGGCTGCCCGGCGCCCGACAGCGTGGCATCAGGCCAGTTCGTTGCAGGAGGTGCGCCATCTGAACCGGCCCTTAGGGGGAGTGCCGGCGCAGGGATCGGTGCCCGCAAGGACGAGGCTGTCATGATTGGTGTGACGGATCAGGCCGCCCCCCTTAAAACAGCTCGTGACGAAAACGAACGCGCAGGGAATAGCGGGATACGTCCGCAGGCCACCATGAACGCCTCTTTTGGCCCCGCAGGCGTGTATGTGCTGCCCGAGCCATGCCGTCATCATGGCGCGGGTAAGGCGGCCATGATTCATGATGCTGCGGCTTCGCTCGCTTCAGCCGGAGGCAATGTGTTTGCTCTGGCGGGTAATCGCGATGGAATGCGACAGGCCAATCATGCCGTTGCCTTGCCCGATGGCGATGTGCTGCTGACGACAGAGCGCCCCGACCATGCAGAGCCGCGCCTTGCACCGATTGCAACGGACGACCGGGTTGCCGCATCCACCCCGCAGGAAGTTAGACCATGAAGGGGCTGCGCAAGCGAGCTTTGGGTCATTCGGGACAGAAGAGGGCAGGATGCACGCCCTTCACGGTCAGACTCCTCAGGGCCGGTGCTCTCTGCTGCGCCGCCATCGGTATGGCCAATTCCCCCTTGGCGCAGGCTCAGACGGTCTTTCATTCCGGCGCAACCAGCCGCAGCGCAAATCTTCCGGATCTGTCAGCGCCTGCGAGCAGAACCCACGATCTCGCGCCCGTTGCCTTGCAGTCGGACCGCCTGGTGCTGCCCCAGCTTCGTGCACTCATCATCCAGCCTGCAGGGCGTATCAGCGAACAGGACGGGCGCTCCTCCCTGACCACTACCGGGCTCGATATTCTCCGCTCTCCTGATTTCACAGCCATCATGACGCCGTTCATCGGGCAGGCTCTGCGCTTCGGGCAGATGCAGGCGCTTATCGATGCCGTGGTCGGGTATTATCGCGCCAGGGGTCATGCCTTCGTGACGGTCAGCGTACCGCCCCAGAAGATCCATCAGGGCATCTTGCATATCGATGTGCTCGAATATCGCATCGGTGCGATACGGGTTGTCGGCAATCGCTGGTTTTCCGACCGCACCATCCGCAACCAAAGCGGGCTCCGAACAGGTCAGACACTTTCGCTGGACAGCCTCCAGACCGATCTGAGCTGGGTCAACAGCAACCCGTTCCGGACCATTGATATGGTCTATCGCCCCGGTGCCGCGCCGGGTTTGACGGATGTCGACCTGAAGGTTGCCGATCGCCTGCCGCTCTATGTTTACGGGGCCTACAACAACCAGCTCGATCCCACGCTGGGCCGCGTGAACTGGGATCTTGGCATATCATGGGGCAACGCCTTCAATCTGGGGCATATCCTTACCTATCAGTTGCAGCGCAGTGTCTCGGGGCGTTTCACGGGGCATAACGGCAGCTGGGAAATTCCGTTGACTTCCCGCGATGCCCTGCTGGTTTTCGGGAGTTATTCGGTCTCTTATCCGGTGGCCGATCAGCCCCTTACCAATAAGGGTATTTCAGGTCAGGCATCTCTGCGCTGGCAGCATATGTTGCCCCATATCGCCCTTGGTACGTTGTTCGGCCTCGATGGCACGACACAGCTTGGTTTTGACTGGAAATCGACCATCTCGGACCAGTTTAGCGCGGCTGTGCCACTCATTCTGGCCAATGCCGAGACCAACCAGTTTGTCGCCGGATTCATGGGATCGCTACAGGACCCTCTGGGCAAGACCGAGATCAACAACCAGATCGTTTACGGGCCGCCCGGTATTTCAGCCTATAACAAGAGGGGCTGGTATGAGACGATCTTCCCCAACGCCAAACCGAATTACGTCTATGACCGCCTGACCCTGAAGCGCGCCTTATCGCTCCCCTGGGGGTTCAAGGCCAATACGCGTGCCGCGTGGCAGGGCGCGACCCATAACCTGCTATATAGTGAGCAGCTGATGATTGGCGGCATGGGCACGGTGCGTGGCTATTACGTCAACACGTCCTTCGGCAGTCGTGGCCTGATGTTCAGCGAGGAGATCAATACCAAGGGCTTCTCGCTTGGCAAATGGACGGGGCTCAGCGCGTTGGAAGACACCAATACGCTCGGCGCGTTCTGGGACTGGGGCGATAATTCGCAGGTTCATCCGGCCGGTATCGGGCCGCGTGTGGTAACGCTTTCCAGCATCGGGGCCGATCTGAACAGCAAGATCAATCGGCATCTCAACATGACGGTCGACGCAGGCTGGCGTCTGCGCCGCGCAGCCAGTCGCGGCGATCGGGGCGTGTTCTGCGATTTCAATCTGGTGGCAGGGTTCTGATTGAGACGGAAGTACCGATCAGATCATTCAAAAGTAATGATCAAAGTGTCCTAAGGTAATATACTTTCGTATAGAGAGGGCATACCAAAGAGGTCATTTTATCGAAAGCATATTGTCATTAGAGAATTCCCGAACAGGGAAAATCTCGACATGAGCCATGATATGCATCACCTGAAAACCGCTTATTCCTGGGGGAATCGGATCGTTTTGCCGCGTCAGGCGGCCTGCATGGCCGGCCTGATGCTTCCCCTCATCCTGCCCTGCGAGACAGCTCTGGCCGCTGAAGGGGCCGCGAGGGCAAAAGCCGCATCCGAGGCGGAAAACCCTGCTGGTGCAGCGTCCAAATCCGCAGAGTGGAAAAAAGGCCGGAAGGCTTTTCGGGCTAAAGGGGGGAGCCATAAGATTGCAGCAAATACGGCGACTCCTCAGACCGAGACCATCAGCGTGGCCAGAGATGTCCACCGCGCGGCTCAGCCCAATATGACCGTGCTCACCCCAGCTGACTGGCGCAATACGCTGAGTGGTTCCAATCCGCTCGCTCTCCTCGCCCAGACGCCCGGTGTTTCCTATACGTCATCAGATTCCTACGGCCTCGACGAATCCGATGCGAGCCTGTTTCTGCGTGGGTTTCATATGAATGAACTCGGCATTCTCTTTGAGGGCATTCCGCTGAATGATTCGAGTTTCGGGACGCTGAGCGGCACAAATGTGCTCAATATCAGTGTCCCTGATACGATCGGTTCCATTGTCGTGTCTCCCGGTACCTCACGCGAGAGTACTTTTTCGAGCAGCAATAATGGCGGCGAAATCCGCTACATGCTCATGGCGCCCACAGAAACACACAGCCTTGCCGTCAACCAGGCCGTAGGGAGCAACAACACCCTTGTCACGACGCTCGTAGGGCAATCCGGTACGCTTGGCACGTCGGGACCGCGTGTGCTCGCCGGCTTCCAGCGTATCAGCAAGGATAAATATCAGGGGCAGGGCTCGCAGAACATGCTGCGCGGCAATATCAAGGCTGTGCAGGATGTCGCCTGGGGTGATCTGACTGCCTTTTTCTCGGCCTCGCAGGCGCAGGTCTGGGGCTATAACAACGTGTCCCACGATATGCTGGACAAGCTAGGCTGGCGCGGTGCGGATTTCACCTATCCGAATTATGAGGCAGCTTACGATATGGCGCGCCCTGAAAATGCCGAGGCGCAATGCGGCCCCTATAGCTGTGCGGAGCGTGCCGCCCTGACCCCGTATGACAGCGGTCAGGTCTCGCAGGATTTCATAGGGTCTCTGGCCCATCGCTTCCGGATCGGAAGTCGCCTTCATGGCAAGGCGCTCTTCTACGGGGCAAGCACGTATACCGACGCCAGCGTTTCAGACCCGACAACCCCTTCCGAAACTGGCGCTCCGTTTTCAGAGCAGGTCTGGCATTCTGCGGTCCAGCGCTTCGGCGGCAGTCTCACCCTCGACTACCGGATCGGGCATCATCTTCTTTCTGCAGGACTCTGGCAGGAGACATCACGCTCGGTTGCCGATCAGTCCTGGTATAACGAGCCGCTCCTGGGGAGTGGGGCACCACTCCGGGCTATCGGACCGTTTGATCGCTACGGACCCGCCTTTCAGACACAAAATCTCTCCCGTTGGCACACATCTTCGCGCCAGATCTTTTTGCATGACGACTGGAAGCTCACGCCTTCCCTGCTCCTGGGGCTAGGGTTCAAGGCAATAGATGTGCATTCCTCGGGCGGTGGTGTTGGGGATGATGGCGCCCCGCGAGGAAATCTGCGCTCGCAAAACGGCTTCCTGCCGCATCTCTCCCTGCTCTGGACGCTGTCGCCCCGTCAGGATCTGTTCATCGACGCCGCCCAGACCCAGAGCGGCTATCGCATGTCGCCTCGCGGCAATATCGGCTATTCCGCCTCGATCTGGTCCGCTTCGGATCAGGCAAGTTTCGATGAGGCCCTGTCGCGTATCGCTCCTGAAAAGGACATGACAGTCACGATCGGCGGACACAGGAAAGAGGGACGCTTCAGATTGTCATGGGATGGGTACTTCTCGCTTGTCGAAAACCGGCTTGTTTCGGCGTCGATCGGCACGTTGCACAGCCCGGTCAACACCGTCGGGATCGTGCGGGCATCGCATATCTGGGGGGGAGATGTCGCGGCCAGCCTGCCTCTGGGACCGTATCTGACACTCAGCCAGTCACTTTCGGTCAGTCGCTTCCGCTACGGTGGCGATCTGGTCGCCGGAGGTGAAATCTTCCCGATTAGGGGAAAGGCCCAGCCGGGTTACCCGGCCCTGTCTCTGCAAAGCTCGGCCTTTGTGCATGTCGGACAGGTCGAGGCCGGTGCGACGAGTATAGTCTATCTCGACCGTCCTTTCTCGTACACCAACGACATCATGGGGCCGAATTACTGGAATACCACGGCCTATATTGCGTGGAAACGCCCTGGTCATGCAGGCTGGCCGCCGCTCGACATGCGTCTTGATATCTATAATTTGCTCAACAGCAAGATGATCGGCAACCTCAACGTGGATGGCGCCCCGTTCTCCGGAGATTATCAGACCATGCAGCGCTCGGCGCCGAGACAACTCGTTTTCAGCCTGGGTACGAGGTTCTGATCATGAGGAGAGGGAGCGGTACGCCCGAGACCGCCCGCATGGTCGCCCGCATGGCCCGGCAGGGAAAACGTCAGAGTCCCGAGCCACGTCAGGTCGGTTCATCCGGCTCCGGGAGGGGCGGTCATGGCTTGCAACCCCCTGCCAGTGCGACCCGTCCCATCCTGCTCGGCCTGATCATGGCCGCCATTTTTGCTGCCGATACGATCACCCACTACGAGATCGCGATACCGGTGCTCTATACGGTGGTGCTCCTAGGCGCCGCCTTCTCTTTTCGGCCAAGAAACCTGATCTGGCTTGCCTGCCTGTGTCTTGGTCTAACCGGAGTGAGCTTCGCGTTCACCCTGCATGGCAACGCGGCTACCGGAGCGGTCAATCTGCTGATCAGCTCGGCAGCGATCGTCATCACGGCCTGGCTTGCCATCCGGCTTCAGCATGCCAGGGAAATGGCCCTGCAGGGGCAGTCCCAGCTGGCACGCATCGCCCATGCGCAGATGGTCAGCGGTCTGACTTCGTCCATCGTGCACGAACTCAACCAGCCCCTCGCCGCTATCGCCACTAGCGGGCAAGCTTGCCAGCGCTGGCTCTCCGCAACACCGCCCAATGTCGGTCGGGCAGAGGCTGCCCTGGAGCGCATCATACGCGATACCACGCGTGCTGCTGATATCCTGACACGCATGAAGGATTTGACCCGTGGCAAGGTGACCGAATGTCAGCGTTTCAACCTGGCAGATGCTGCGATGGACGTGGTGGCAATGGCCCAGCATCGCCTTGAGCACCACGATATCGCGGCACGTATCCGCTGCAAGGCCGGTACCCTGCCTGCCTGGGGAGATCCGGTCCAGATTCAGCAGGTTGTGAGCAATCTTCTGCTCAACGCGATCGAAGCAATTGCGGCGCAGGGTACGGGTGGTGGCCATATAGAGATAGCCCTATGGAAGGAGGATAATGCCTGCCTGTGTAGGGTGAGCGATGACGGTGCCGGGATCGCCCCCACTCTCACGGATCACCTTTTTGAGCCCTTTTGGAGCACGAAGCAGGAAGGGACAGGTATCGGCCTCGCGATCAGCCGTACGCTGATCGAAGCGAATAAAGGCCGGATCTGGCTGGCTCAGGACCGGCGTGAAGGGGCAGCGTTCTGCTTCAGCATCCCTGCAGCATGCGAGGAGGAGGCGTAATGGATGCTCGTAATGAGTTCACGGGAGAAACGATCGTTTACGTGGTCGACGACGATGCCTCTATTCGTCAGGCACTCGATGATCTGCTGAGCGCGGTTGGGCAGAAAGTTCGATGCTTTGCCGATGCGGAGAGCTTCATTGTCGCGCCGAAAGAGAACTGCCCCGCTTGCCTGATCCTCGATATCCGGATGCCGGGCCTGTCCGGGATGGATTTTCATCGGCGCATGGCTGGGCTCGGTCTGGATTATCCGGTGGTCTTCATCACCGGTCATGGGGATATTGCCATGGGGGTCGAAGCGATGAAGAACGGGGCGATCGAATTCCTGACGAAGCCGTTTCGCGATCTCGATCTGCTCGATGCCATCCAGCGGGGCCTGGCGATTGATGAGGCATCACAGCAAAAGAGAGCGGAGGGCGAGGCGCTTCTACGGCGCTGGCGTAGTCTGAACGCTGGTGAGAAGCAGGTTGCCCGTCTCGTGGTCACAGGGTTGCTCAACAAACAGACGGCGGGAATACTGGGGGTCAGTGAGATCACTGTGAAAGTGCGTCGTGCGCAGATCATGCGCAAGATGGAGGCAGGCTCATTGCCAGATCTTGTGCGTGAGATGGATCGTCTGAGAGGGCTCTCGCCAGCCGACCTCGAAAGCTGAAAGAAGTCCGGTCCCTGTGCTTCAGTCGAGCGGGATAGCAACCGCTACACCGGCAGCCATCGAGCCATGGCCCCGTCTCTGGTCGTTGGCACCCGCGCCGCCGGTCAATGCATCGCCAACCTGATGATGGTTACGCTGGAAGAAATCCGGGCGCAGTTTCGTATCGTCATCCCCGCCACGCTCTTTGGGGGCGTCGAGCGAGTCATCGGGCAAGGGCGCTTCGGTAAAGCCGTCATGCGATGCCGGTGCCTGCGCCCTGACGGTCAGCGAGGCCTGTCTGATCAGGGGGGCGTCTGCCGTTTCGGGCTCAAGTGAGAAGGCCGAAACCGTGTTGAGGCCTGAGCGGAGGGACCGCATATGGCCGGGGGTTTTTTGTGTTTGGGCTCCGGGCGTCGCCGCATTGTCGGGGGCGGGTCCATTGCCGGGTTGGGCCGAGGAGGCGTCAGGCGGCGCAGACTGTCCTGCTACACCGGTTTCCGCTGCATGAAGCGGGGCGATGGAGGCGCAACTCACAAGGCCGAGTATCAAGGCAGAACAGAAACGCAACAGCGCGATCCTCTTTCCGTTGGTGCAGTATTTCACGAAAATACCGGACTCGATTACCGGCTGACGTGACTGTATCCAGGTCAGAAAATCTTATGCAACCGAAACCCGCCGATTGTATCACGCTGTCATCAAACGTGATGCAACCAGGCGGGTAAGCTGTTCCCGATCAGATCGGGAAAGCGTTGCGGGCAGCGTCTGTGAGCACTGCAATACCGGGCAGAAGCTTGCCCTCGAGCCATTCGAGGAAGGCACCGCCAGCCGTCGAGACATAGCTCATCTGGTCGGCAACCCCCGCGTGGCGCAGCGCCGAGACGGTATCACCACCACCGGCGATGGTCTTGAGCTTGCCTGCCTTGGTCAGTTCAGCCGCCTTGCGGGCGACAGAAACCGTGGCCGTATCGAAAGGCTTGATCTCGAAGGCGCCGAGCGGACCATTCCAGACCAGGGTCTTGAGGCCCTCGAGCTTGGCGTTGATCAGCGCGATCGTCTTGGGGCCAGCATCGAGAATCATGGCATCGGCCGGTACGGCATGGATGTCACAGACTTCCGAAGGGGCACCTTCGCGGAATTCGCGGGCGATCACGGCGTCGACCGGCAGGATGATCTCGCACTTGCCGTCATTGGCCTGTGCCATGATCTTGCGTGCTGTCTCATGCATGTCGGCTTCCTGAAGCGACTTGCCAACAGCAACGCCCTGCGCCGCAAGGAAGGTGTTCGCCATGGCGCCGCCAATGAACAGCACATCGACCTTGCCCAGCACGTTCCCGATCAGATCGAGCTTGGTGGAGATCTTCGCGCCGCCAACAAGCGCACCGACAGGGCGTTCAGGCAGTTCAAGCGCTGCGGTCAGGGCGTTCAGCTCCGCTTCCATCAGGCGACCGGCATAGGCCGGCAGATGATGGGCCAGACCTTCGGTCGAGGCATGAGCGCGATGGGCCGCCGAGAAGGCGTCGTTCACATACACATCGCCCAGACGGGCCATCATGTCGGTGAAAGCCGGGTCGTTCTTTTCCTCACCGGCATGAAAGCGGGTGTTTTCGAGAACGCAGACTTCGCCATCCTTGAGGTTGGCAACGGCTTCTTCCGCTTTCGGTCCAACGCAGTCGGACACGAAATGCACCTTGTGCTGGATTTTTGACTCCAGCATTTCGGCAACAGGGGCGAGTGACATGCTGGGCACGACCTGGCCCTTGGGGCGGTCGAAATGGCTCAGGATGATCACGCGCGCGCCCTTGTCGGCCAGCTCGCAGATGGTGGGAATGACGCGATCGATACGCGTCGTGTCCGTGATGGCGCCATCACGCACCGGCACGTTGAGGTCAGCGCGCAGAAGGACGCGCTTTCCCTCAGGAGACAGGTCATCGAGCGTATGGAAACTGGCCATGCTCTTTTCTCCCGGTTTCTTGTTGCTTACAGGCTGCCGAAGAGCGCAGCCGTATCGGACATGCGGTTCGAGAAGCCCCATTCATTGTCGTACCACGAGCAGATGCGCACCATCTTGCCGCCATCGATCACGGCCGTCTGCGTGGCATCGAAGGTGGAGGATGCATAGGAGTGGTTGAAGTCCGTGCTCACCAGCGGGGCTTCGTTATAATCCAGAACGCCCTTCAGCGGGCCCTCGGCAGCGGCGCGCAGGGCGTCGTTGATGGCCTGGACAGAACCCGGTGCGCGGCTCGGGATGAAGTCGAGCGAGACGACCGAAACATTCGGCGTCGGCACGCGGATCGAGGTGCCATCCAGACGTCCCTTGAGGTGCGGCAGAACCAGGCCGATGGCCTTGGCAGCGCCCGTCGAGGTCGGGATCATGTTCAGGGCAGCAGCGCGGGCGCGGCGCGGGTCGCGGTGGTGAGTGTCCACCGTGCGCTGGTCACCGGTATAGGAGTGGATGGTCACCATGTAGCCGCATTCGATGCCGAAGGCTTCGTCCAGCACCTTGGCAACCGGTGCCAGGCAGTTGGTCGTGCAGGATGCGTTGGAGATGACCGTCATGTCCTTCGTCAGCATGGCATTGTTCACGCCATAGACGATGGTGGCATCGACATCGGTGCCCGGAGCGGAAATCAGGACCTTGCGTGCGCCAGCCTTGATCAGGGCCGAAGCCTTTTCCTTGCTGGTGAACAGGCCGGTACATTCCATGGCCACGTCGACGCCTTCGAACGGCACCTTGGTCGGGTCGCGCTCGGCGGAAACACGGATGGGGCCATAGGTGCGGCCATTGGCTTCGATAATCAGGTTGCTGCCATCAACGCGAACCGTGCCGGGGAAACGGCCATGAACGCTGTCATAAGCCAGCAGATGGGCGTTTTCTTCAACCGAGCCGAGGTCATTGATGGCGACCGGCACGACATCCGTACGTCCGCTTTCAATGATGCCACGCAGCACCAGACGTCCGATACGTCCAAAACCGTTGATCGCGATTTTCACAGCCATTGTAGTCTCCCGGCCAGTAGGCGGTTTCGTTATAAGAGATGAAACCATAGCACCCTTGGAAGACGAGACGAGAGGGGGCTACCAAAAATCTTATCGATATTTTCGTGAAAACTGGTCTTTCTGTTCCCGCTCTCTTGCTTGTGTGCGGTCTTCCTGCAAGTTCTTTAGGTCATGACGATGACGAATGCTTCAAATTGTGGTTTCCTGAAATTTCGGTCTTTGGCGATCGCCGGTTTGTGCCTCGTCTCGGGGGCGCTCACGGCCTGTACCCCGCCCGATCAAAGGCTGTTCAACCCCAATGCGGGCAAGCCACCCAAGCCCCATTATCCGCCTGCGCCTCCAGGCAAGCCCGCGCCCGCGCCCTTCCTGCAGATTGTTGCAGGCACACCCAAGGCGGAATGGGCACCAGCTGTCTCACGCAGTACGAAGCTTGCTTTGTCACGCAAGCCCGACCTTCTGTTTGTGGTCACCGTGCTCTCCCCCGAGACGGGCAGTCCGGCAGCGCAGGTGAAATCGATCGAGACACTGACCGAGCAGGACGGCAAGGATGTGGCAGATCAGATCGTGGCATCGGGCGCACCGCCCAATCAGGTCCAGATTGAGGCCAAGACCGATGGTTCCAGCCCCAAGGGGCGTATTCGCGTCGATCTGCGCTAGACCGCACCACATTTCTGCGCCTGCTGCTTCAAGGCAGGCAGCGCCTTCATGATCGTCCGGGGTGACGCTGGACAAGCCTTCAATGCAGCAGCGAGCGGAGATGCCTTCCGGGCAATCCTGCCTGTTTCTGTCTGCTGACACCCCCTGACAGGACACCCGCTCCGTTGCGGTCAGGTCGGGTGGCGTATTGATTACCGGAGAAATATCACATGAGCTTGCGAAAGGATATCTGGCGAACCGGCATCTTGCAGGCCCCGCTTGCAACGTTGCTCGAAAACCCCGACTGGACAGATATTGCCTGCCATTTCCTGCCGGACATGCCGCGTGACTTCCAGTTTCGTGCCGACCCGTTCGGGGTGTGGCACGAGGGCAGGCTGCACGTCTTTGTCGAGATCTATGACTACCGCAACCGCATTGGCGAGATTGAGGTGCTCATCTACGATAAAGAGTATCAGCTTCTCAGCCAGCAGATCGTGCTGCGTGAGCCCTGGCACCTTTCCTACCCGCAGATCATCGAGGCAGAGGGCGCGTTCTGGATGCTCCCTGAGGCGCATCGCTCGGGAACACAGACACTCTATCGTGCCAAGCGCTTTCCCGATCAGTGGGAACCCGTCTGCCAGATCGATCTGGGTGGCGAAGTCGCGGTTGATGCCACGCTCTGCTTCCATGACGATCTGTGGTGGATGATCTACACCCCTGTCGAAGCCGCCAAGAAAGCCCCAAGCCGTCTGCATGTCGCCCATGCCAAAAGCCTGACGGGCCCCTGGACGCGTCATGGTCAGAACCCGATACGCCTCGATCCTTCCAGCGCACGGGCGGGAGGCACGCCGGTCATGATTGATGGAAAGCTCATGCTGCCGGTTCAGGATTGCGCGCATACCTATGGTGGCGCCATCCGTCCCCTCTGGTTCGATGTGCTCACCACCGAGCGCGTTGTAACCCGCAGCGGGCCAGCCTTGCCCATACCGTCGGTTTGCGCACCCTATGATGAAGGCATGCACACCCTGTCTGCGGCAGGCGATGTCACGCTGTTCGATATCAAGCGAACAGTTCTGTCGCCGCATGGCCTTATGATCGAGGCCGGACGCGAACTGCGCAAACTGCGCAAGCGCGTGGGTCTGGCCTGATTCATTTCCTTCGGTCCCGAGGGTGAGGCGCGCATGGTATGAGCGCCTCTTTGCCGGCCCGTGCGGAGCCAGAGGTGCTGGCCGTTCCATATCGGCCATACCGACCGGGAGGCTGTCGTCAGGGGCGATATCCTGCGGTGCCGTGCCCGCAGGATACCGGCAGCGCGGTTCGTGCTAGTTCCGGCGACCCGAGCGGTGGCCATTCAGCCAGGGCGGCGCCATATCACCGGCCATGATGCAGCCGACAGGATCGATATAATCCTCGATATCTGCCAGATCATAACGGCCTATCTGCTCCACGACACTTGCAGCCCGTTTGTAGCTCGATGGGAGCTCGGATACATCAATCTTCCCCCCGAAGAACCGGACATCCAGCCCCTGTGTCTCGGCGGCAAGCAGCGCTTCCGGGGTTGTATCACCCATGCGGCGGCGATGCTCGGTGCGTGACATGTTACGGCCCGCACCATGGGGCGCAAAGCCCAGGGCGTGGCCAGCATCGCGCCCCCGTGCGACCAGAACCGGCTCGGCCATGTTGAGCGGGATCAGCACCTTGCCTGTCGCATCGCTGGCATAGCTGCCCCAGGCCGGGGTTGCCCCCTTGCCGTGATGGTACAGCCCGTCGCGCTCGAACACGAAATTATGCTCGTTCCAGAAACGCTCTGCCGGCGTGGCGCGCAAGCTTTCCGTTACCGCCTGATGAATGGCGTTATGGTTGGCCTTGGTCCAGCGGCGTATGATCTGGAGCGCTTCCCAGTAATCGCGCCCTTCATCACTATCCGCAGGGATCCAGGCATTCTGCCGCAATGTCTCGGGCGACAGGCGACGCCTCCAGTGTTCAGCGACCTCCACGCCGGCACGATAGAGCTGGGCACCTGGCCCGCGTGACCCGTGATGCGTCACGATGGCGGTATGACCTGGCGCGCGGGACCGCCCCACAAACAGGAAGTGATTGCCATCCCCCTGCGTACCCATATGGGACTGCGCCGTGTGCAGCATTTTCTGGTGGTTCAGAAACGGATTGGCCCGGAACGCATCAAGCAGATCGAGCGAGAGCGTGAAGCGTCGCCCCTGATCGCGCCCGCCCGCACCGAAATGCGTAACCCCGGAGGCTGCATCAAGCACAGCCGCAGGATCGACCATGCCCAGATCCGTCATCATCACTGAGCAGCAGATATCGGGTGAATGCATGCCGGGATGGATGGCATTGCGCGTGCTGACAATGCCGCCGACCGGAATAGTGCCGAGCGGCCCCGCCGGGCAGGCATCGGGCATGATGGCTGCCGCTGCCACCGTGGGCGTGCGCACCAGCGTTCGCATCGTCTCGATGACACGCTCACGGTTGAGCGCCTCATCGGGTGTTTCGGCATCCAGCGAAACATGGAGCGGTATTGTATCGGCGTCCTGAAGCGGAAGTTTGGGCGGTAATGGCGCCGGAGCCACGGCAGCGCGTATGGCGGCCTCATCACGCCCTTCTGCTGCCAATGCGCGTGCCTGCTCAAGCGCTGCGCCAAACGCGGGCCCGGGTGTGTGGCCCCATTCAATCAGAATTTTGCCGTCAATCTCTACAGGCGCGCTCATGGCCATGTCCTTTCTTTTCGTCGCTTGCATCTGGCTCAAGCATGGACGGCAGGAGGTTTGGCCGAAAGAAAACCTGCTTTTCAGGATAAGAGGCTGATAAAAATATAGAAAATATAGTTATTCGCTAAATTGCTCTCTCCGATTCTGATTTATGCGTATCGTCTTTTATCTGGAATAATCGTCTTATGAGAAACGTGGTTATCGGTCTGCTTGGCGTCAAAATTGATCGCACACGCGGAGTCGGGTCATGGCAGCCAAGCGCCAGGCTTTGCGGCCATGATTCTCTGCCAGTCGATCGCTTCGAACTGCTCTATCCCGGATATGCCGAGGCACTGGCCCACCACGTTGCACGTGACATTGCGGCCATTTCGCCGGATACCGAAGTGCGTCTGACCGTGCTTGATTTCGACAATCCCTGGGATCTGGAGGAGGTCTATGCCAAGCTCTATGACTTCGCTCTCGCCTATGGTTTCGATGAGGACCGGGAGCGTTACTTCGTCCATCCGACGACAGGCACGCATGTCGCGCAGATCTGCTGGTATCTGCTCACAGAAAGTCGTTACGTCCCGGCGCGCCTTATCCAGATGGAGCCCCCGCGTCCCGATACGGGACCCAACGGGCGCCTGACACTCATCGATCTCGATCTCGCACGATATGACGCGATCAGGCATCGCTTCGAGATTGCCTCGGCCGAACATTCCACTTTGCTGCGTAGCGGTATTTCGGGTGCCGATCCCGCGATTGATCGCCTGATCGGGCGGCTTGAGCAGATAGCCCTGAGGTCAGATGCTCCCATCCTGATTACCGGCCCGGCGGGCTGCGGCAAGAGCACGCTTGCGGCCAATATTCATGACCTGCGTATCCAGCGCCGTTTGCTGCGCGGGTCGCTCGTTCGGGTGGATGGCAGTCTGCTTGCCACGCAGGATGGCACCGCGTTGCTTCTGGGTCAGAAACGAGGCTTCGGCAGCGCGGCCGGGACCGAACGGGCAGGGTTTCTGGCGCAGGCCCATCGCGGCACCCTCCTGATCGACGGCATGGAAAATGTGCCACAGGCCCTGCGCGACACTCTTTTTCGCGCGGTGGTGGCAAAACGCTACCGTCCGCTGGGTGGCGAGACCGATCTGGATGCACAGTTCAGCCTGATTGCGACCGCGCGAGATGGTGCGGGCATGGAGTCGGTTTTTCCCTGGATCATACGTCTGCCGTCCTTGCGGGAACGTCTTGCAGATATTGAAGCGGCGTTTGATCACGCGCTTGACGCAGGCGAACGCCGCTCAGGAACCAAAACCGGGTTCGCTCCGGGCGCACGGGCGCGCTATATGCGTTTTGCGACATCGATCGATGCGGCCTGGTCGGGGAATTATCGCGACCTGTCGGACTCATTGCTCAGGCTATGCACGCTCGCCGAACGTGGTCGTATCACGGTACCGATGATCGACGAGGAAATTGCAGAGCTGTCGGCGCGCTGGCGCCCCGCAAGGCACGATGCTGCGGGTTCTGTTCTCACAGACGATATGGCCGTGCTGGCCGATATCGTTCCGGATCCGGCCGCAATCGATATGTTTGATCGCATCCAGTTGGCCACAGTTGTGCGGATATGCCGCATGTCGTCCAGCCTGTCTGACGCAGGGCGAACCCTGTTCTCTGTCTCTCGTACGCAGCGGTCGAGCCGCAATGATGCAGACCGGTTGCGCAAATATCTGGCACGTTTTGATCTGGATTGGGACGCTGTCAGGAAAGGTGGAAAAACGATCACCTGATCACCTGATCACCTGATCACCAGTCCCTGAACACTGGTGACCATAGCGTCCCGGTTCTAGCCCACAGGGGGCTGTTTGGCTGCAACAACTCTCAGCCTGAAAGCGCAGACACTTCCGGGGCGTCCGGCAGCCATCAGGGGGCAGGTTTATTGTTCCTGTCGCGCAAATGCCTTGATCTGCAAGGCCAGATCGGGATCCGATCCGTCGATTATCCGTGACAGGCGGCCGTCTTTCGTAATGAGTGCCACGGCCGGGATCTGACGTACGCCAAACCGCGTGAAAGCGAGATTATCCCGATCGAGCAGCACATGAAATCCGGGGTCGTAAAGGGTTTGGAACGGGCCCATGTCTGCAGGCTCTGTCCAGAGCCTTGCCCCCACGACAACCCAGTCTGCCGCCACGTGGCTGACGAGTTTTTGCGCCACGCGACGTGTGTTGACGCAAGCGCGGGCGGTCGGCGGGTCCATCGTGGCGAGATAGCTTTCGCACCAGGGCGCCGTGAACAGGACAATCTGGGGTTTGTGGCTTCCGGTTGCGCTAGACTGGCGCAGAGGCACCGTGGCACCTGTCGTATCGCTCAGTGTGATCTCGGGAATTTGTTGCCCGGTGGTCAGCGGTGGTGTGGGGGTTATGTCGGCGAAGTGGATCTCACCGGCTGTGCGTGGTCTGGCCGATACCCGCTCAAGCGCTGCATCGAGGGCTGGGCCATCCTGATGGCCGAGATAGGCCAGTCGTCCATCGCGGTCGATCAGCACATGCAGGGGAGTGGCACGAATCTGTAGCCAGTCGCTCAGCTTGCCGTCATCCATCACGACCGGCATTGTCAGTCCGGTCTTTTTGACAAAAGCGGCAACCTTGTCCCGGTTTTCCCCAAAGCCGATATCGACGGCAATGACGCTCATGCGTGTCTTGTAGCGCTGATAAAGCGCCTCGAAGCCGGGCATCTGGGCGCGACAGGGAATACAATAGGTGGCCCAGAGCTTGAGATAGACAGGCCCCTTGCGGGTCAGTGCCGAGAGATCAAGCGTCTGCCCGTCCAGCGTTTGCCATTGCAAAGCCGGAATGGCGCGGCCAACCATTTTCGACAGGGCCGGGTCTTCGGCAATGAACGCTGCTAAGTCAGGAGCAGGCGCTGTGTCGGCTCGCGCCTGACTGGACCCCCAGATCGGAAATAGAAAGGGAAGAGCCAGAAGGCCGCGTCGAGAACCGGGCATGGTTGATCGTCCTTGTCCTGAAATTGAAAAGGGGAGGGTGCGTGGGTAGCTGGGTGCGCAGCGATGCGGCGCCTGTGCCCCCCCTGTCAGGGCCCCGTGCCCATAAGGCTCAGGAGTGTCTGACAATCGGCCTCGACCTGCTCGGGGCGTATATTGGCCACGCCCAGCAACACGCCTGACCGGGCGCGTGACCCCTTGGCGAACCACGCCGAGAGTGGCGTAATCCCGAGGGACGCTGTCCGCGCCTGCTGCGCAAGCCGGGCATCATCATAGCCCGAGGGGAGTGGCAGGATGACGGACAGCCCCGCATCATGGGCCACGGGCGCCCGGCAATGCCGCAATGTCTGGTGCAGCAGGTCACGCCGTTGGGAATAGGCCTCGCGTGTGCGACGCAGATGTCGGAAATAATGCCCTTCGCGCATGAACCGCGTCACGGCAATCTGCACCGCGTTATTGGGCGGGGTGGCCAGCCACCAGGCGGTTTCGGTCAGGCGTTTGAGCAAGCCGGGCGGCGCCACGACAAAGCCGAGCCCGACCATAGGGGCAAGTGTCTTGCTGAATGTGCCGATATGGATCACGCGATCAGCATACTCACCCGAGGCCAGGGCCGGGGGCGAGCGGCCGTCCAGATGCAGTTCAGCCAGATAATCGTCTTCGATAATCCAGCCATTGCTTTGCCGCGCCCAGTGCAGCAAGGCACGGCGACGCGCGGCGCTGAGCGAAACCCCCATGGGTGCCTGCTGACCGGGGGTAACGAGCGCGAATGCTGCACCGGGAGCGGTGGCTTGCCCCTGCGCGACATCCAGCCCTTCGTCATCCACAGCAATCGGCACAGGGTGCACACCGGCACTTTCGAGCGCCATACGCGTGATGGGAAAGCCCGGATCTTCCACCCAGGCCTGTTTGCCTGCGCAATCAATGGCACGCAGGACCATGGCAAGCCCACTGCGAAATCCCGTTGTGATCAGGATCTGATTAGGGCTGCAATCCAGCCCGCGGGCCAGAGCAAGGTGAGAGGCCAGTGCGGTCCGTAATTCCGGCAGGCCGCGCGGGTCCATGACACCTGTATTGAGCGCAGAAGCCTGCACAGCCTGCCGGTGCAGACGCGCCCAGAGCGTGGCAGGAAACACATCATGCGCGGGAACACCCATCTGGAATGATAGTGGCCTTGTATCCCTCTGCCGGAAAAGGGCGAGAGACCCGTAACCGGTCTCGTCATCCGGGCGCGATGCCGCAGCAAACATTGGTGGGTTGGCCGTATCGGCCTGTTTCATTCGGCTTGGCCATTCCGGCGGGGAGGCTATGCGTGTTCCGGCTGCCCCGGCAGTATAAAGCAGATCGCGATCGATCAGGCGATCATAGGCGGCACGCACGGTCCCACGGGCGACGCCAAGTTGTGTGGCCAGATCACGCCAGGACGGCAGGCGGCTACCTTCCGGCAAGGCGCCAGAGCGTATGGCGCTTTCGATATGCCCTGCGATCTGCTCGCTCAAAGTCCGCGTGCTCTGCCTGTCGAGTATGAGTCCTGCGAGCGGGGCCGTGGGTGCGGTCATGCGTGGGAGCCCGTCTCAGACATGTGGCGCCGGGATATCGTGTGAAAGTTCGGCCTCGGTGCAGGCGGAAAGGACAGGTGAGAGCGTCGACAGGGCGTTCTCCATGGCCGCGGCCTTCGCGGAGGCGTCGCAAAAAGCCGTACCCTGAACCGAAACAACATGCAGGTTGTGAAGTCCGATACAGCCCAGAACTGCCTTGAGATACGGGGTGAAAAAATCCGGCTGCTGGGCATCTTCGCCAAGAATGACGCCACCTGCCGCGACACCCACAAGCACAGGCCGATCCGTCAGAAGTCCCTTCTTGCCTTGAGCACTTAGCGTAACCGTCCGGTTCACGCGCACGACATGGTCCAGCCAGGACTTAAGGGCGGCGGGAACCGTGAAATTATGCACGGGCGTACCTAGCACCAGAATATCGGCATCCTCGATTTCCCTGATGAGTGTTTCTGACAGGGTAATCGATCCCCGCGCTGCAGGGGGCGTCACATCATCAGGGTGTGCCAGAAGTGCAGCGTAGGGGGCATCGGGCATCGGCAGAGCACTGATATCGCGCCAGACAATGGCAGCACCGGGTTCGAGCGCACGAAGACGCGCCACGATAGCCGCCGAAATGATACGGCTTTGCCCATCAGGGCGAGGGCTGCAATCGATATGAAGAACTTGCATCGCTTGGGCACCGCAGGGCGAGAGAAGAAGAGTGATGGTTCTTGGGTCTATCCGCCCTGCGACGACAGGACCAGAAACCTGTTCTTCGCGTGTACCAAGATGGGAGGTCCAGCTGGAAACATCATTCTTCGTCCTGTCCGATGGTGCAGGACCCATGGGAGGAACGTCGGGACATTTCACCACCGGGAGACAAAAACATGCCGCAGCGTCTGGATTATGAAGCGATTGCCCCGCGAGGTATCAGGGCACTGGGTGACGTCTATCGCTACATAGCCTGTTCGGGACTCGATGCGCTTCTGGTCGAGTTGATCTATCTGCGCATTTCACAGATCAATAGCTGCGCCTATTGTCTCGATCTCCATACGAAAACCCTGCTCGAAAAGGGTGTTTCCTCACGTAAACTCGGTGTGCTTCAGGCATGGCGCGAGGTGAAGGCAACATTCAGCGCGCGCGAATGTGCGGCCCTTGCCTGGGCGGAGAGTGTCACCTGCGTACGAGAGACGGTCATTCCTGACGCTGATTTTCGTGCGCTCTCCGAGGTGTTCTCTGAGAAGGAAATTGTGGACCTGACCATCGCTGTCGGGCTGATGAATCTGTTCAACCGTTTGGCAATCGGTTTCAGGCGCATGAGCGACCCGCTTGACTCATAAGTCCGGATGTCGCGCGGTAATGGCGCATGATGGCCCCGTGACCTTGCATCAACTTCGAGGGGACACGAGGCTCGTCAATTCAGTGACGGGTGCGCATGGTACAAATATTTTTCGCAGCGAGCCGGTCCGGTTTACACCGAATGCCGCTTGTTAGGGTTATTATGTTGCAATGATATGCTTCTGAAGTGGAAAAAAACGACAGTCAGCGTCAACAGTGAAAGAACCGGTTTGTTTTTCCTTTCCTGATCATCGTGGCCCGGTCAGAGCGTGGCAGACCCAGTGTCAGAAACGAGCTTCTGCAAGCATGGCCCTGACGGCAAAAGGCGGTAATCCAAGATCCTTCAGCTTGTCTGGATCGCCAGTTTTGCCGAAGACAAGTCGCATAGCAGCAATCAGGACGGTGCTTTCGCACAGAACGGCGAGGCCAACGCTGATGAAGCGGACCCACCCGATATGAGGGGTTGTACCCTCATCGAAGCTGGGCAGTGTATGGCGCGCTATCCATAAGCCGGAACCTCCGAGGGCAAGGCTGCGCACAAGGCCACGCATGAGCGTGGGGGGGGGGCGATAGCACACCCAGCAAGCAAGGACGAGCGTGCCTATCCACGTCGCACCGATGAGCGTCTGGTGGGCTGCCTTCACTGGGGAATTCTGAAAACCTGAGAGCCACAGGAACACAGCGATGTAGGACATGACGATATAGGGATAGAACCAATGCTCACGTATCAAGGTCATGAGTCACTCCGTTGCGGGTCCGCATCGTATCGCCTTCGATCCTGTAGCGCCAAAATAGTGAGCTTCACAATATCGCTCGACTTTCGAGTTCCAATACGGGTGTTGAGCCGGTCCGGAGATGACCGGCGCGCAATCACTACGGCAAATTGGGGCACCATCGTGTGATGCGTCTGAGTCAGTCATCCCCCCTTTGGAGAAGCGGGGCCTATGTACCGCAGAATGTCGCCTGCACGACTTCCTCGGGGTGCGGTGGGGTTTCATAGATGGCATCGTCAACGAAGGGGCGTCCCAGTCGGGAGAGAAGGGCATGGAACACCGATAAATCACCGCTCTCCGCAGCGTCGATCGCCTCGGCAATCCGATGATTGCGCGGAATGACTGCGGGGTTGATCTGGCGCATGGCATTTTCACGGACAATGGCGGATACGCCTCCCCATGCGCAACGTGCGTCCCAATCCTGCAGCCATTGCGTCATGGCTGGTGAGTTCTGTGCATCGCATGACAACTCGCGGCGGGTCAGGCGTCTGAAACTCAGTGTCCAATCCAGTCTGTCCTGCTCCAGGATCGCCAGAAAACGCTCGATCAGAGCCTTGTCATCCGGTTCGCATGTTGTGAGCCCGAATTTCGAACGCATTCTTTCGAGCCATGCATTTTCGTAAAGCGTGGCAAACGTGCCCAGTGTCTCCTGTGCCCATGCCAGGGAACGCGCTTCGTCCGCATCGAAAAAGGGAAGCAGGGTTTCGGCGAGGCGGGCCAGATTCCAGCCTGCGAGTTTCGGCTGGTTGGCGTAGGCGTAGCGACCGTTACGGTCGATGGAGCTGAATACCTTGTCCTGGCTGTAGACATCGAGAAAGGCACAGGGACCGTAATCGATCGTCTCTCCCGAAATGGCCATGTTGTCAGTGTTCATCACGCCATGCACAAACCCGAGACTCATCCACTGGGCGATCAGCCTTGCCTGAGCCGCGACCACATTTTCGTAGAGGGCTCTCACAGGATTTTCGGCTATGGCTGCGTGCGGATAATGGCGCGTGATTGCCAGATCACAAAGAAAGCGCAGCGCCTCATTGTCCTGCCGTGCAGCGAAATACTGGAATGTACCGACACGTAGATGGCTTGCAGCAACCCGTGCGAGAATGGCACCCGGCAGGGGGCGATCACGCCAGACAGTCTCGCCGGTCAGGACAGCCGCAAGGGCGCGGGTCGTTGGAACGCCGAGCGCGGTCATGGCCTCACTGACGAGATATTCGCGCAAGACCGGCCCGATGGCGGCCAGCCCGTCGCCACGCCGGGAGAACGGCGTGGGACCAGAGCCTTTAAGCTGAACATCGAAAACACGGCCTTGTCGGTCGGCTGCAACCCCGAGCAAATGGGCGCGTCCATCGCCCAGTTGTGGCACGAACTGGCCGAATTGATGGCCAGCATAGGCCTGTGCCACAGGGGCAATACCGTCAGGCCGCGTCTGCCCACCCAGAAAATCGACACCCTCGGGAGTTTCGAGCCATGAGGGGGAAAAGCCCAGTGATTCAGCCAGCGCAGCATTCAGGGCAACAAGTTTCAGCGCGGGAAATCGGGCGGGGTCAGCCTGCACGGCCATGGTGGGGGGGAAGGGTGCCGGGCTCAGGGGCAGGGACATGGGACCTCGCTGGTGGGGCCGATACGAAAGCGGCCCTGTTGAAGTGGCACCCGAAACGTCAGGGGTGAAAAGAACAAACTCACCTTTGACAGAGAGTCCTGTGCTTCATCAGATGGTTTCTCGCGCATTTCAGGCAAGGCAGTCAGGGCTCGAAGAGCGAAACCTGCAAGTTTTTTCGACCCCTCCCTTCCCATTTCATGGCCGGACGTTCAAAACCCCTGCATGTCGACCCACCCCTCTGCCGCCAGACGGATCTTCCACAATGTCAGTTTCCTGACATTGGGGCGCATTGCGACGGCCATATGCAGTTTTGCCTATATCGCCTTTGCCGTGCGGGCACTGGGGCTGGCGTCGTTCGGCCTGCTGATCCTGATCCATTCTCTGGGCATCATGGCCTCGACCTTCTCGCGCATGCAGTCATGGCAAACGCTCATCCGCTATGGAAATGACCCTTACGCCAGACGCGACCTGGTTCTTCTGCGTCAGATCATCGGGTTCTGTATCAGGCTCGATCTGATTTCCGCGGTGGTGGCGGTCTGTATCGGAGTAATCAGCGTCACGTTTTACGCGCATGTGGCGCACTGGTCGCATTGGGTGACCTTCCTGGCCTATGGCTACGCGCTGATCTGTCCGTTCATGTATACCGGGTGGAGCAATGGCGTTCTGCGTCTGACAGAGCGTTTCCATCTCGTGCCGGTCAGCGATACCTGTACGGCCATTTTCCGTACGGCGGGTACGGCTGTCGGCTATGGGCTGCATCTTGATCTCGGCTTTTTCGTGCTGGTCTGGGCCGGGGCCGTGCTAATGGATTATGGCCTGTTCCTGTATTTTGCACTTTCCACCTTGCGTCGGAAAATCGGCCTGCGCCTGCGCTGGCGCGATGTGCTTGGGCAATGGCGCTGGCAATTGCCGGGCATGTGGGCCTTCACCCGCTCGACAAGCATCAATCAGACCCTCGGGGCAGTGTCCGGCCATATCAGCACACTGGTCGTGGGGTCGTTACTCGGCTCTGCCGAGGCCGCCGTATTCAGGATCTGCCGCCAGATTGCCGACGGAATCGTCACACCGGCGCAGATGCTCTCGCCTGTGCTTTATCCCGAACTGGTCAAGATGCGTGACCGGCAGGACTGGAGCGGTCTCAAGCGCCTGACATGGAAGATATTCGGTATCCTCTGCGCTGTTTCGATCGCACTCCTTCTGGTGGCGGCTTTCTTCGGTGGGCGAATTTTCTCGCTGATGCTGCATATCCATCTGCATGGCACCACCTATTACATCTCGATCATGCTCGTCTCCGCGGTGCTCACCCTCCTGGTCGTGCCGCTCGAACCCTTGCTGACTGTCATGGGACAGATCGGCTTTCTCATGGCCAATCGTACCTGGATTACACTGGCTTATTTTCCCGTGCTTTATGGTCTCACACGCCATTTTTCGCTGGCTGGCGCCTGCTATGCGACCGCGCTCAGCAGCTTTGTAATGTTCGTGACACGTCTGTGGCGAGCCGTGGCCAGCTCCCTGCGTCCACCGGCCGATCCGCTCAAGCCAGCTTCACCAGCAATCACGCATACCGAAGAGACCGTGCCCGAAAGCGCCACGGGTCATGCCGGGGGCGAGACGCAAAGCAGGGTTGTCGTCGAGGCTTAAGGCGTATGACGGCTGGGCCAGAGTAATCCCCTGATCGGGGGTTATTGCTCGGCACCGGCAGGATCGAAGCCCAGCGACGCCAGAACGAGCCTGTCCTCCCAGACATCATGCATCAACGCGGGGAGAGAGCCCAGCGTGGCAAGAGCGGGATCACGCAGCATGATCCCGTCAAGGCGTGACTCCTTGAGGCGCACCCAGCACCATATATCGCCATGAGGGCCCTCGACAGCGCCAATACCCTCCCCGGACCCGGATGTGTCCGCTGCCGGTGACGGCAAAGGCACGCCGAAATTTGCGGCAATGCGGTCGATGCGTCTGAGAGAGTCACGTATCTCATCGAGGCGCAGGCATTGTCTGGCCCAGCCATCGCCGCCGAGGCGCGAGCCTGCCCGGCCGGGAACGTGGCGCATGTCGTCTTCAAGCTGGCGCAGGTCGAATGAGCGTCCGGAAGCCCGGCCGACCAGCCCACCGAGGCACAGGGCCTGGGCACAGGCAGGGGGTATCGTGCCAAGTCCCTCCAGCGTCTCCGCCATCTGGAAATGCAACCCCTCGATCACGGGCAGGCGTGGCATCAGGGCGTCATGGATGGCATGAGCAAGGCCGCAGATGTCGACCCCTGCTGCAATCCCCTGCGGTGTGATCATATCGGTTAGGCGGCGGCTGGCCCCGTGATGGGCGCATAGCCCTGCACAGAGATCCTCAGCAAGACTGGCGTGAGTGGCAAGGAGGGCAAAGCCCGTTAACTGCGCCATCTGGGCAATATCACGGCAATGCACGACAATGCGTTCGATCTCCAGAAGGATCGTGCGGGCATCGCGTGTCGCATCATCGGGGATGATGCCGAGCGCGTTTTCGATCGCACGCGAGTAGGCAAGGGGGGCTGCGACGAAAGCCGATCCGTTGCTGCGACTGATCAGCCTTAATGCTTCCTCGGGCATGCATCCCTTGAGGCGATGCATGAGCCCGACATGCGCGGCACCCGGCATGATCTTGCCACGCCCCCACATGAACGGCGCCATATCGCCATGAACGCTCTGCGCAAATAATGATGGGGAAGGCGTATGATCGGCTGAAACAGGCGCGGGAACGGACCGCGCGGATAGAGGCGCGATACTGGCCCAGCCACCCCGATCCAGTGCGGGTTCGTTATCGATGGCGCCCAGTGGCAGACAACCCCACAGATCCTGCGCGATGCGCTCTGGCCAGGAGGCGCAGGGGAGAGCCGCCGACAGGGCGAAATAACGCCCGTCAATCAGGGGGGTGCTTACTACAAGCGGCGTTTCCTGATCGAGGAACAGGGCATAGGCGCGCAGATCGTCACACCAGTGAGCGATGAACCAGCCCGGTGCCAAAGCAATCATCTCGTGCCATTGCCCCTCATCGAGGGTGTAATGATGTGGGGAAAGACGTTCCCCGGCCCGGATACGGGCGATCATGCTCATGGGGCGCTCCAGGAAAGGGCCCCGACCGGGCTGCCATGAGCGTTGAGCCCAAGCACGAGCGGCGCAATCATCCCCATACCGACAAGGGCGAGCACAAGCGCCCGGTCGCGCCAGCTGACCGGTATATGCCAGTCCAGCGTCGCCCGGCTGGCGGTCAGCCCGAGAGCAGCCAGCACGATGACGGTGGGTATGAGGCCAACTTTGCTCAATCCGGCCAGAGTAAGGCATCCTGCTGTGAAGTTGGGCCAGGGCGGCAGGCTACTTATGATCCAGCGTCGCATGGAGTCAGGAATCTGTGGACCGGCGGCCAGTGCGAGGCCTGAACTGAGAAAGAGCAGCGAGGGAACCGGCCCTGTGGGCAGGGCGGCGGCGATGGTGGCAAGACAGACCAGGAGCCTCGGTCCCTCCTGTCGGGTCAGAATGCAAAGCCATAATCCTGCTATCCCGGCGGAAAGGAGCACCATGTGCGTGACCTCGCGCGCAGGCAGGCGCAGCATGAGGGCCACGGCGCTCAGACATAGCAGCATGTCGGGCAGGGCAGTCAGGCGATCGGGCCGCAGCGAAACGGCTGACCCATCTTTCCCGGTCATCGTCCCATCATAGACAGGCGCAATGGTGCCAAGACCGGAAAGAAGGCAAAGCCCGACAGCGAGAAAAAGATCGCCAAGTCTCAAGATGGCAGGGTCAGGGCTCATGGTGATCAGACTGGTGCCCAGCAGTGCCAGAACCAGCCCGGCAAGGCGCATACGCATCGAATCCCAGGCCTGACGCGCGCGCGTGGTGGCAAGGGTTTCCCGGTATGTGAGCATGAGGGCCGCGCAGCCAGTCAGGCAAACCACGGTCAGCACGTCATGAGCACACAGGGCCAGTGTGATAAGGCAGGCCGAGATGAAATCGAGACACAAGGTCAGGCGCGTCTCCCCCTTGCCCAATGCAAGAAAAGGCATTGCGCCCGCCATCAGGCACCCCCAGCGGCTGAGCAGATCCTGAGCGGGAAGCAGCGGGGAAAGGCACAGGGTCAGGATCAGACCGGCAAGGGCAAAATGCCGCGCCGAGCGCAGGGCGCGCGCCTCAGGCAGCAAGGCCATCAGACAGGCCGCGAGGAGCGGCCATGACGGGACGAGGAACCGGGCGATCTGATGAAGGGTATCAGCCATGACCGGGGCCATCCATACGATGCCAGGCAAGGCGCGGCATGAGCCATCCCCCAAGCGACAGCAGGCCGATCCAGACCAGTGTCGCACCCAGAACGAGGGGCCAGCTATGGGTGTAGCCGCCCAGCAAAAGAAGCCCGTTAAGAGTGCAGAGGAGCGAAACCAGCTGCAAAAGGGGAGCAGAGAGTGCCGCCCCGCATAACCCGGCCAGAATGATGCCGATGCAGATGAGCACCGGTATGCCCGGTGTCGCTGCCAGGGCTGTGAGGAGCACAAGTGCAATGGCTCCGCAGACAGCGAGGCTGGCAGCCTGCTGGGCAGTGCGTCGCTCACGGGGTTCCCCCGAGCGCCATGCGACATGACGGCGCAGCACGATCAGCCCTGCACCGTTCAGTGCCGGCAAGAGGATCAGGGCTGCCAAAGCCGGGGCACCATGCCCGACCCCGGAGACGCAAGCCGCCGCGCAGGTGCCATGCAAGGGAAGGATGCGCGCATCGCGGCCGATCGCCGCCAGAGCGATAAGCAGGGTCAGGCCAAGAAGAACGATCATGCGGCGCCAGTCATGAGGTCAGCCTTCCGGCAAGAACCAGCAGGATGGCGCCCCCGCTCAGAACAAGCGCGAGCCGTGAGGAGGGCAGGGGACGCAGCGCGCGCCAGCTCGCGACGAGAATAACCAGTACCCCTAGCCGAGCCGGAGCCGCCACAAACCACAACAGGGCCAGATGGCCCGTCGTTGCGGCATTTGTGGCAATGGCATCGGGCCAGATCAGGTCGGCGATGAGGAGATACCAGCACAGGGCCGTCAGATCGTGCCGGTAGCGCAATAGGCTACGATGACGGCCCTCTGTCCCCGCAATGAGTTCCTCATGCCATGCCTGTGAGAGAAAACGGGGATTGAGAACCAGCAACAAGGCGGTTGCGATGAAGACCAGCCCGCCAAGCAGGGCAGGTGAGGGCTGCAGCACTCTTTGCTGTAGCAGCCCGGTAATTGTGGCCGATCCGGGAAGGCCGACCGTGATCAGCGTGCCTGTCAGAGCGAGAAGAGGCATCAGGAAAAGCAGGTCCTGTCCGACGGCCCCCAAAGAACGTTTCAGGCGCAGCTCGGTCATGCGGGTTGGTGCCAGGGTTAGCGCCTGGGTCCAGACGGTCGCACAGGACAGAACCAGTAATACTCCGCAGACCAGAGGTTCCGAGAGAAAATGAAACGGGATCTGCGTTGTCGCGAGAGGGATACCCATACTGGCAAGCAGCACCGCGCACAGACCAAACCAGGTCAGTGCCGGTATGGCCCGGCTCTGACCCCATCCCATACGCAGCTGACGCCATCGCCAGCCAGGCAGGGGGCCATGTCGGCCTGCCATCAAGCCGCCAATCATCGTTTCCAGATCTGTCAGAAAGGGGGCAAGCAGCGCCAGCGTGAGAAGCTGTCCGAGCATCAGGCATAGCTGGAGAAGCAAGGAGGTCATCACGCTGACCAGCCCAACCATGACAGGGCCATCGCAACAAGCAGCAGCCAGAGCACCAGAGCCTGATGCGACAGGAACCTGCCGGCTCTCAGTGGCAGAGTGCCCGTAATGGCCGATGGCGCCTCAGGGGCGTTACGCTGGTTGTGACGCCGTTGCAGACCGCTTTGCAACAGGGTGCCCTGTCGCCGCATCGAGGCGAGAAGCCGCCTGAGCCCCCAGGGGAGACGCAGCCGGATAGGCATGGCTGGCCACGCAGGCAGCGATGTTGCAGAGGCGGGAAGATGGGTCATGACCGCAGGGGCAATGATGGCGGGCACAAGAAACACCAGAGCTGGATACCAGAAGGCGCCATCGCCCCCGGCAAACGACCAGACAGGCCAGGCGCGCCAGATATCATGCGGTGCGCCAGCGATGGTGAGAACCGCGTCATGGACCGGGCCAATCAGCAAGCCGGGGCATACTGACAGGCACAGGCCAAGCGTCAGGGAGGGTATCATTCCAGGCTCGACCGAGGCGTGGACGAGAGCTGCGCCGCTGGCGATATGCGCCGAATCTTTTGCGCCAAGGCGTTCCTGAACGGCCGATCCTGGCTGTGACAAGGCCCGCCATGATGCGAGCCATGCCCTGACCATCAATATTCCAAGCACGAGGCTGAGGCACATGCCGCTAGCGGTCCATGCCGGAGAGAGTCCCGTTAGTCCGTTGACGACATGAAGTCCGAGCCAGAAGGGCAGGAAACCGGCCAAAGGCGGGAGAGGTGTCTGGAAGAAGCTGGACTTCTTGCCGAGCACGCCAAGAAGCAGCGACAGGATGAATGCCTCGCTTCCGGCAAGGGCGCTATCGGCCAACCCGCCATGTCGCGCGCTGAGGGTCAGGCCGAGCAGCAGAAGTGGCCAGTAAGCCAGAGCTCGCCGCAGTGGCAGAAACAAGCAGAGGCCGCCGCCCAGCAATATGAGGCTGACCGGCCAGAAGCTACCGGTCTGGGCGAGCAGGGCTGGTACGACAATCGAGTAGCCCAGAACAGGCATGGCCGAAAAAGCAGGGAGCGTGGCGAGGGCGGCCAGTGGGAGGAAAACCTCACCAGACAGAGCACCCAGGGAAGCGAAATCGCGAACGGCCGGTGTGATCGTGGCATCGCCCGCGTGGCCCGCCATGGTAGGATCGATACCGGTGCTCATCAGACTATCTGTCAGACCCTGTGCAGGGAAAAACCCATGAGCCGCCAGATAGCAGCCAGCAGGCGCCAGAAAGGCCAATTGCCAGGCCAGGCCGGACGCACGGGGCCCAAGGCGGCAGTTTTCAATCAGGCAGGGGATGAAACAGATCAGTGCAAGGGCCTGATTGTGACAGAGCAGCCCCAAAGCGCCGGAGGCCTCACCAATAGGGCCACAGGCTTTGTCGGGGGCGAGTTGGGTCAGGCCCCAAAGGATAATCCAACAAGAGATGAGGGGATCGAGCGCGAGAGGGCCGAAGGTCACATGATAGCCATGAAGCGCCGCCCAACCTGCGACGATGATCTCAAACGCCAGCACTGCGCCTGGCACAGCCTGCCTGCCGCTGCCTGGAATAGCGCCAAGCGCCAGCCTCACGATGGCGCACAAGGGCAGCAGAATGAGAGCAACGAGCGGAAGCAGGGGAATTCCTGACAGGATGGGGTGCGACGAAACGTCTTATTACCTCAGTTTCGTGGATCACCCAATCCAGTCGTCATCCCGGAGGCTGCCGTGGGTATGGCTTCTCCCAGAGCTTCTGAAGGTAACACGCACTGCCTCGTCGCCCGGCTACTCGGTGCGTGGAGAACCAGGCTGCGCGAGGCAGAGTATCGTTCAGACCCTCATCGAATCGCCTGCACGTTCATGGGAGATATCCAGCAGTTCATTGTCGGAATTGCCGTCGGCGTCGGGATCATAGAACACGAATTCGAGTTCAGGCTCGATCTGGGTCGAGACCAGAGCGCAACCGACAAGCTTGCTCAGATGATCCGTGAAGCTGCGCAGTTGAACGCTTGGTATGTGGGACACCCATATGCGGCGATCCTTGCGGAACTGCTCGACAAGGTCGGGATGTACAGCCATGAATTTGTCAAATTCTTCATGTGTCATCAGTTATCCGGCTTTCCACTATGATGAATGAATCTATTTGTTCCATCATAATATCGTTCTGTTCACTGTATATCCAAATTAATTATTAACTAAGCGTCCGGGTTTGCTGTTCCTGATCTTCACGTTCAGATCATCTCAAGCGATGTCTTGCGACGCGGTGGCGGGAAATGGGCGTCAATACGGGCGATATCAATGTCACGCAGGGTGATCGACAGGGCGGCGATATTCTCCTGCAGGTGACGCAGGGTTCCAGCCTTCGGGATCGAGAGAATATTGGCATCTC
This sequence comes from Asaia bogorensis NBRC 16594, assembly GCF_001547995.1. NCBI lineage: Bacteria > Pseudomonadati > Pseudomonadota > Alphaproteobacteria > Acetobacterales > Acetobacteraceae > Asaia > Asaia bogorensis. The sequence goes on along the minus strand of NZ_AP014690.1, from coordinate 2,750,869 downwards.
GCAGGGTCCAGGCCAGAGCGATCTGGGCCGGAGTGGCTGGGCCAGCGGCCGTTTCATGCTCCCGGGCGATCTCTGCCAGAACCGGGCTGGTCAGCAGATCGCCTCCCTGCCCCAGGGGAGAATAGGCCATGGTGACAATGCCAGCGGCCCGATCACGCGCCAGCAGGTCATAGTCAACGCCGCGCGCTTCGAGATTATAGAGAATCTGGTTAGCCGTACAGTCCGAGGCGACGCTCTCGAGATCCTGCATGTCTTCGGTGTCGAAATTCGATACGCCCCAGCGCCTGATGAGACCCTTCTCAATGAGGGTTTCGAAGGCTTCGACGGTTTCCGTCAGCGGGACGCCGCCCTGCCAGTGCAGGAGATAAAGATCGAGATGATCCGTGCCCAACCGCTTGAGAGATGCCTGACAACTCTGGATCGTGCCATTAAACGTGGCGTTTGATGGAAGGACCTTGCTCACAAGAAAAACGTCTGATCGCCGGTTTGAAATGGCCTCACCCACGAGACGTTCCGAGCGCCCATTGCCGTACATCTCGGCTGTGTCAATCACCTTCAGGCCGCGATCAAGACCGGCGCGCAGGCTGGCAATCTCCTCGGCCTTTCCGGCTGTCGAGTCGCCGATATTCCAGCTTCCCATGCCCAGGGCAGGCACGGTCGTCCCATCACTGAATCTCACGGTTTTCATGAAAACTTCCTTTTCAATACAGGAGATCAAGCGTCACAGTTCAGGCGGCGTTCGGCAGTTCTCCCTGCAGGATAATCACGAGTTCGTGAGTTCGTGCAGCCATAACCTCCTTTGGCGTTAGGCTGTCGGGGGAGAGCCGACGCGCCCCGCAAGCGTATCGTCAGCGCTCTCGAGAAAAGGAGGCCGCTCATGGCGTCTTTTGACCATAACGTTTTCCAGCGCCTGCTGGGTGCGGTGCCGACGGGAACCCCAGGGTTCTTTTCCGCCCGGCGATCGACAGGCGGGTGGGCGATACGTTCGCGTACACGCCGGTCTGATCAGTCCCTGACCACCGCGCAGGAGGAAGGCTGGTCGTGGTCCGAGCGGGTCGCGCCATTCGGTATACGCGACGTGAGGGTAAACCATCATGTGCTTGGCGCCTCGATTGATGGTGCGGCAACAGCATGCCCGGCTTCTGGCTGGGGGATGGTCGTTGCAGGATGTGCAACACTTAGAATGCGTTCGCATGCCAGTGCGTCTATCCGGAGCATGACCCTCAATGAAGGGGATGTCTGGAGCGTGCCTGCCTCGGCCTCAGCCTGGTTTCATTGCCATCAGGGAGAACAGGCCAGTGTTGTCGCGTTCGTAGGGGGGCGTGAGCCGGAGGCAGGGCGGGATGCGATGCCGGATCTCTCCGGGCAGCCGCTCTCCCATGCCGGTTTCCACCATAGCCTCACGGCTCAGGAGGCGGAGCGTACCTGCTGGGGCAGTCTGCGCGTGGTTGAAGCCGATGTTTTCTGCGACCCGGATGCCTTGTCTGCCGCCTTGGTTGAGATCGAGCCGGACTGCCGTACCGATCTGCACTGGCATCTCAATACGTCTGTCTGGCAGATATGCCTCGACGGTGAGGGACAGCTTACCCGCCTGCCCAAAGGGTGCCGTCAACGCAACGCAACCCTGCGCCCCGGCGTGATGGCCTATGTGCCACGCGGCGAAGGGTATTTCGTTCGTAATGATGGCGATTGCCCCGTGCGATTGCTCGAAATTTTCCGTTCCGATCACTATCACGACCTGTCTCTGCCGCAATGGCTGGCCGCCAGCTCTGCCGAGGACATCGCGGCGCATCTCTGTGTCGACGTGGGGGTCGTTGCGGGTCTTGCCCGGCGGGAAAATGCGTCGTCCGGTCGTATCGTGGCTGTTCCTGCACGGTCCGGAACGCACTGAAGGCTCCTCGCCTGAGGACGTCCCATAAAACCACAACAGGTGGTCGCTCTTGAGCGCCGCAAAGACAGAGGGCAGCGGTCACGGCAGATCAGTGCGCCTCTTATCAGACAGGATGACGAGGGGTATGTTGGGTTGTCGGGAGCCAGAACTTGCCTGATTATCGTGGCGTCAAAATCCCTTAGGGTCAGATAGCGTCGGGAGAGCGAGAAGCATTTCGGCGGTTCGTCGGCCTAACTCTGTCCCGAAATGAACTTGGCCCGGCAGGTGGCCATACTGGTATAATCGACCCCATGAGACGCGCATGATCAGCCTGTTCGACATTTTCAAGATCGGTATCGGACCCTCTTCCTCCCATACTGTTGGCCCTATGCGTGCAGCGCAGCGTTTCATCACGGCACTTTTAGAAGTTGATGCCTCGGCGGAAACAACTCGCCTGCTGGAAATCGCCCGCCTGCGCGTCACGCTTTACGGCTCCCTTGCCTGGACAGCCCAGGGGCATGCGACCGACAAGGCCGTTATTCTGGGCCTGTGCGGTGAGCTGCCCCAGACGGTCGACCCCGATCAGGCGGACGGGATTGTCGAGCGCGTCATGCGCACAAAACACGTTGGCTATGGTGACCGGGTCCTTCCCTTCGACCCGGCTCATGATCTGGTGCTCGATCGGGAGAGCGTGCCGCCTGTCCACCCCAACACCCTGCAATTCGAAGCGCTTTCGGCCGAAGGAGTCGTACTTGAATGCGCCCGTTTCTGTTCGGTCGGCGGTGGATTTATTGTTTCGGAAAGCGTGACGGAGAGTGCAGGCTACGCGCAGCCTGATGTGCCCTATCCTTTCACCAGTGGGGCCGGATTGCTGGAACAGACCCGTACCCACAATCTGAGCATTGCTGCGCTGGTCATGGCCAATGAATGTGCCCTGCGCCCCCGTTCGGAGGTGGAGCGCTATCTGGATGAGATCATCGCGGTCATGCTGGCCTGTATCGAACGCGGCATCATGCAGAAAGGAATTCTGCCCGGACGGCTGAAGGTGCGCCGTCGTGCCCATGCCTTGCACGAAAAGCTTTGTGCGCATGAACGCAGCAATATGCGCTCGGCCCATGCCATCATGGACTGGATCAGCCTGTTTGCCATCGCCGTGAATGAGGAAAATGCAGCCGGAGGGCGCGTCGTCACGGCGCCCACCAATGGGGCAGCAGGCATCATTCCCTCGGTCCTGCGCTATTACCGTGACTACTGCGCGCCGCTGGCATCGCCCGGGACGACCCAGGCCATGCGGGAATTTCTGCTCACTGCCTCGGCCATTGGCGGGCTGTTCAAACTGAATGCCTCGATTTCCGGCGCAGAGGTTGGCTGTCAGGGCGAAGTGGGCGTTGCGTCATCCATGGCGGCAGCGGGATTGGCAGCCGCTCTGGGAGGAACCCCCGAGCAGATCGAGGATGCTGCCGAGATCGGAATGGAACATCATCTGGGCATGACATGCGATCCGGTCGCCGGTCTGGTTCAGATCCCCTGTATCGAGCGTAATGCCTTTGGTGCGGTCAAGGCGGTGAATGCAGCCTCACTCGCCCTGAATGGCGACGGGGCCCATCTTGTCTCGCTGGATCAGGTCATTCGCACGATGGCAGAAACCGGCCGTGACATGAACCAGCGTTATAAGGAAACCTCGCTTGGCGGCCTTGCGGTAAACCTGCCGGAGTGTTGATCCGGCCTCGCCTGATCAACGGGACGGGCCTAAAACCCGGAGCCGTCAGCCACATGTGTGATCGGGCTGACGGCCAGGATGATCAGCGATAGACGATGCCGCCATCCGTCAGGATCGACTGACCCGTGATGTAGTCTGAATCGTCACCTGACAGGAAGGAGACGAGAGCCGCCACATCGTCCGGCGTCTGGGCACGGCCCAGCGCGATCCCTTCAACGAACTTCTCGTAGGTGCGGCCCTTCTCTGCGCCGGTCAGTTCGGAGAACCGTTCGTCGATTTCGACCCACATATCGGTGCCGACAATGCCGGGGCAGTAGGCATTTACCGTGATGCCAGCGCTGGCATATTCCTTGGCGGCGGCCTGTGTGAGGCCGCGTACGGCAAATTTGGTGGCGGAATACACACCCAGCATCGCAAAACCGTCATGCCCGGCAATGGACGAGGCATTGATGATCTTGCCCTTTTGGCCTCGTGCCTTGAACTTGGCCGCTGCAGCCTGAATGCCCCAGAGAACGCCCTGGATGTTGATACGCAGAATACGCTCGACTTCCTCAGGCGCGACATCGGCAATCGGGTTCACCTGCGCGATACCCGCATTGTTGATCATGATGTCAAAACCGCCCAGTTCCGCTTCCGCGTGATCAATGGCTGCATAGACGGCATCGCGCTGGCTTACATCGGTCGCCGAGACACTGGCCTTGCGTCCCAGTGCCTGGACCTCACGACGAACCTGCGCAAGCCGATCTGTATTGAGATCCACCAGAGCGATATCGGCGCCATCGCGCGCCATTCTAAGCGCAATACCACGACCGATACCCTGAGCGGCACCGGTAACGAGGGCGACTTTTCCATCGAGTGACATGGCTGTTCCCCTTCTTATGCGGGCGGGCAACAGCCGGAAAGGCGTGTCACATGGCCCTTTATCAGGAGCATGAACGGCCAATTGGGGGAGAGGATCGAGAGGTTAACTCTCTTGTGACAAGCGAAACGTTTCGTGTCTGGTCGGGTCGCGGGCCTATCCCGCTTTCTGCCAGCCGCGCTCCTGCTGCTGCCAGTAGGCCAGATTATGACCGGCCTTTTTGACAAGGCTCCAGCGTGCCCGAGCCCTCGCAACAGCCTCCGGATCATTGCCGTCGAACAGGGTGAAGATACGCTCGAACGTTTCCAGCCCGTCCTCGACACCGCCATCGAGCAGGAAGAGGAAGCGCGCGCCGTTGGGGACATCGTCTCCCTTGGTCAGCCAGATGGGCTGACGCGGCCCAAACCCCATGCGTTGGCTGCCATGAGGCAGCCAGAGGGGTGATTTCGCCTTCCAGAGAGCCTCGTCCAGTGCCTTTACCTGTGCCGCGTCGCCACACCGGATCACGGCACGCTGCCCCGCTTCGAGCGTACGGCCCAATAGCGGCGGCAAGGCGTCTTCCAGCGTCGTACGCGTCAGATGATAGAAGCCGATATCGCTCATGAGGCCTTGTTGTCTGCCTTTTCATGATGACGTACGAGCGCATCCAGCAGACGCACGCCAAACCCGGTTGCGCCCTTGGGGCATTGCGGTGCCGCGTCGCTGCGCCACGCCACACCAGCGATATCGAGATGCGCCCAAGGTGTGTCACCCACGAAACGTGCCAGGAATTGTGCGGCCGTGATTGAACTGCCAGGCCGGCCCGTAATGTTCTTCATATCGGCGATGTCCGAGCGCAACTGCCGGTCATAGGCCTTGCCCATCGGCATGCGCCACACGGCCTCACCCGTGGTTTCTCCGGCCTCGAAAAGCGCGTTGGCCAACGCGTCGTCATTGCTGAACAGCCCGGCACGCACATGGCCGAGGCTGACGACAATGGCACCGGTCAGCGTGGCCAGATCGACCATCAGACGCGGCGCAAAACGTGCCTTGGCGTAGGCGAGAACATCGGCGAGAACCAGACGCCCCTCGGCATCGGTATTGAGCACTTCGATGGTCTTGCCAGCATAGCTGCGCACAACATCACCGGGGCGCTGGGCATTGCCCGAGAGCATGTTCTCGACCAGTCCCACCACGCCGATCACATGGACGCCTGCCTTGCGTCGTGCCACGGCCTCAAGCGCACCGACAACGGCGGCTGCGCCGCCCATATCGGTTTTCATCTCATCCATACCGGCAGCCGGCTTGATGGAGATCCCGCCTGAATCGAAGGTCACGCCCTTGCCGATGAAGGCAAGCGGTGCCTCGTCCGAACCCCGATAGCGCATGATGGCCACGCGGGCTTCCTGATCGCTGCCCTGCGCCACGCCCAGCAAGGCGCCAAAGCCGAGTTCGCGCAATGCTGCCGCGTTGAGAATTTCCACCTCGACCCCAAGATCGCGCAAAGTCTCGATACGACGGGCAAATTCGGGCGGGTTCAGAACGTTGGGCGGCTCACTGACGAGATCACGGGCGCGGAACACGCCTGCCGCCACAGCCTTCAGGCTCTCCCATGCTTCACGCACAGCGTCGATCTCGGCGACACCCAGATGCAGGCGCTGAAGCTGCGGTGCGTTTTCCGCTTCGTCGGTATGATAGAGGTCGAAGCTGTAGCGGCCCAGCGCGGCGCCATAGGCAGCATGGGCGGCGAACGCGGCGCAGCGACCCGCAAAGGCAAGATCGGCATGGGTGGTGTCACGCACGGCACGTGCAGCCTGCCCGCCAGCGGCTTCCATCGTCGGAATGTCCAGCTCGTCCTCGGGACCGCAGCCGATCAGGACGATTCGGGCCAACGCCGCACAGGGGGCGAGCAGGACACAGCTCTGGTCGCGCTGCCCCTTGAAGCGCGAGATGGCAACAGCCCGGCGCAGCGCCCCGCCCGTTGCCGCATCGAGATGCGAGAACGGACCATCAGCCACATCGAATTCCGGGCCAGTCAGCAGGACGAGGGTTTGCTCCGATTCCGGGGCGCCCTTGCCCTGCAGGATTGGAAAAGGGGCCTGGATCTGGATATCGAGCATGATCTTTCCGGTCTGTAGCTGAGAAGGCCCTCACTATCGTCATCGCGACCGGATAAGGCAAGGCGCAGTGCCGCCTTCTGGCCGTTAACAACGATACGAAATCGTTTATTGAATTCAAACCACTATGAGCGTTGATTGTTGCCCGGAAATATGGCCTAGTCCCGTCTCTCCCATCGCTTCGTGCTTCAAGGCCCGTTCATGTCACTGTTTGCCGACCTCAATTATCTTTACGTGCTCTCCGGTCTCGGTGTGGGCTTTCTGGTCGGCATGACCGGTGTGGGCGGTGGCTCCCTCATGACACCGTTGCTGATTCTGCTGTTCAAGGTGCATCCCCAGGCTGCCGTGGGCACGGATCTGCTTTATGCGGCCATCACCAAATCGGTTGGCACATTGGTGCATGGTCATCGTGGTGCGGTAGAATGGCGTGTCGTGTTCCGCATGCTGGCCGGCAGTCTGCCTGCAACGCTGGTCTCACTGCTGTTTCTGCATTGGTATGGCAGCCCGTCACACGACACGACGCGTCTGGTCTCGACAGCCCTCGGCGTGGCTCTGCTCATTACGGCACCCAGCGTGTTTTTTCGCAAGGAGCTGCAGGCCTGGTCCCATCGCCATGCGGGCGAGCTTTCCTCCGGCGCGGCGGCGGCGCTGACCGTGGTGCTTGGTGCTGTGCTTGGTGTGATGGTCACCCTGTCTTCTGTTGGCGCAGGGGCGATCGGCATGACTGTGCTGATCCTGCTCTACCCCTCGCTCAGCACCGCACGCCTTGTGGGGTCGGATATCGCCCATGCCGTACCGCTCACCCTGATTGCGGGCATGGGGCACTGGTATCTGGGGGCGGTCAAGATTCCGATGCTGGTCTCGCTGCTTTGCGGCTCGATCCCGGGCATCGTGCTCGGCAGCCTGTGCGTGGGGCAGGTCAATGAGCGCGTGCAACGCTCCGTTCTGGCAGCGGTGCTCTTTATTGTCGGGTGGCGCCTCGTCTGAGGCCCGCCGATCACAGCTCGGGTGAGGGCTCGGTGTCGTGGCAGGCAATCCATTCGGAATGGCCATCGGCATAGCGTTCACGTTTCCAGATGGGCACACGGCGCTTGATCTCGTCGATCACATAGCGGCAGGCGACGAAGGCTGCATCACGATGGGCGGCTGAAACCCCGATCCATACCGCCATATCCCCGAGCCCGAGACTGCCGATACGATGAATGGCCGAGACAGCCACGATATCAAACCGGCTTTCTGCTTCCTGCAGGATGAGCGCCGCTTCCGCTTCTGCCAGAGGGCGATAGGCCTGATAATCGAGGCCAAGCACGGCTTGTCCCTCGCTATGGTTGCGCACCCATCCCTCGAAACTGCAGTAACCACCCGCCTCGTTGCGCCGCAAGGCGTGTGCGACGCTGTCTGGCTCGATCGGGGTTTCGGTCAGAAGGAACATGGTCAACCTCCCGAAACTGGCGGGATGAACACGATATGGTCACCATTGGCGGGCCTGTGCTCCCACGGCGTGAAGGCGGCATTGACGGCCACGCGAAGCCGCATCCGGGCGAGGCTGAAGCCGTGCCGGGCAGAACATTCGTCATAAAGCGCGGCAAGCGTCGGCGCTTCTGTGGTGACGGTTTCAGTAGGGCAACCGGCCTCATCGCGTAGCTGGGCGAAATATTCCAGCGTCACGCAGGCCGGTCCGGTCAGGGTGGCGGCTTCAGACATGGCCGGACCCGTGGCCGGGTTCGTGGCTGAAATCACGCTTGCCACCGCTCTTTCCCATCAGGCGAACCTCGTGAATGACCATGTCGTGGCTGAGCGCCTTGCACATGTCATAAAGCGTCAGGGCGGCGACCGTGGCACCCGTGAGTGCTTCCATCTCCACACCGGTCTTGCCTTCGCATTTCACCTGGCAATCGATCACGGCATCATGACCCTCGATCGTGATGTCCACCTTGCATCCTGTGAGCGAGAGCGGATGACAGAGTGGAATAAGCTGTGATGTCGCTTTCGTCCCCATGATACCGGCGAGCTGCGCAACGGTGAGTACCGCGCCCTTGCTGGTCATGTAACCGGCATCAGCCAGGGTATTGGCGACTTCCGGGGGAAAGCGCAGACGGGCCTGGGCATGGGCCTCACGGCGGGTGACTGTCTTGTCACCGATCTCGACCATACGGGGCCGTTCGCCTTTTTCATCCACATGGGTCAGCGATGTCACATCAGCCTCCGATATAATACATTTCTATTTTCCGGTCGCCCGTCTGTCCCGTCCCGGGTCCGTCTTCCGGGGGCGCTGGCTGCACCGATGCAGGATGACGCATTTCACTATAACGATCGCTGCGCTCATGCCAGATGCCGCGCAGGGCCGCACGCAGGGCCTCGTCCGACTCATCTGTCAGTGCAGCCCGGAGATCCGTACCTTTTGTGGCAAAGAGGCAGGTGAAGATCTGCCCATCCGATGACAGCCGCGCACGCGAGCAATCGCCACAGAAGGGCGCCGTGACCGAAGAGATGAAACCGATCTCACCTGCGCCATCGGTAAAGCGATATCGGCGGGCGACCTCCCCTCTGTAGCGGGGAGCGATGGCCTCAACCGGCCAGCGGGTGGCAATACGCTCAAGGACCACCGCCGAGGGGACGACAGCACTCTGCGACCAGTGGTTGCGCGTACCGACATCCATATATTCAATGAAGCGCAGCGTAATGCCGGTATGGCGGAAGCGGGCAACGAGCGGCAGGATCTCGCTCTCGTTTACATCGCGCTGCAAGACAGTGTTGATCTTGATACCGCCGGGAAATCCCCGTTGTGCAGCCTTGTCGATGGCTGCCAGAACGGTCTCGACCACGGCGCGTCCACCGCTCATGCGGCTGAATATTGCCGGGTCAAGACTGTCCAGACTGATGGTCAGGCGTGTCAGCCCGGCGTCATGCAGCGCGTCGAGATGGCGTTCGAGCAGAACTGCGTTTGTGGTGAGGGCCACATCATCAATGCCCTCGATTGCCACCAGGCGTTTGATGAGACGGGAGAGATCGGGCCGTAAAAGCGGTTCGCCACCCGTCAGGCGCAGCTTGCTGACACCCAACCCGGAGGCCACGCGGGCCACGCGCTCGATCGCCTCGAAACTCAGACGGGCGTCAGGGGCGAGAAAGGCGAAATCGTCATGAAAGACCGATTCCGGCATACAATAAGGGCAGCGGAAATTGCACCGGTCCATGACCGAGATGCGCAGATCATGCCAGGGGCGTCCGAGCCGATCGCGTGGTACGCTGGTCTGTGACGCCTCACCAGTCATGGAACAGCACAACCGAGCCGGTATCCAATGTCGCATCGCCGGGGGGCAGGCTGATCAGCCCCTGTGTTGCATCCAGACGGTTGAAATCACCTGAGGTCGGCATGGGGCGCGGTATCGCAATGACCATGCTGGTGTCGTCCTGAACGAGCTGGGCGGGAACAAGTCGGGTCATGTTGGCCAGCGGTGCCAGAGAGGCCCCCAGCCGGACAGGGCGAGGGGTTACCGAAAACCCCTGGGCACGCAGCAGGGCAGGCACGACATGGCGACTGCAACAGGCAAGGGCCGAGACAGGATTGCCCGGTAAAGCAAAGACCGGCTTGCCTGCGGGCGAGATGCCAAACCAGAAAGGTTTGCCGGGGCGCTGGGCCACCTTGTGGAATATATTGCGCACGCCCAGCGCAGCGAGGGCCTGCGGGACGAAATCGAACTGCCCCATTGATACGCCCCCGCTGATGACCAGAACATCCTGTTCCGCCAGAAGCGCGCCAAGCTGATCGGTCAGCGTTGCCAGATCATCGGGTAACACCGCAAAGCTCTGACGGGTGAAGCCATTGCGGGCAAGCGAGGCGGCTATGGCATATTCATTCGAACGGCGTATCTGCCAGTCTGCAACAGGCGCATCGGGGGCTACAAGCTCGTCGCCTGTCGAGATGATGGCGACCGAGGGAACCTTCGCGACCAGGGGATGGCTGACTCCATTGGCAGCCAGTACGGCCAGATCGGGCGGGGAAAGGCTGATGCCTGCGCGCAGCAGGACGTCGCCCGCGGCGCAATCCGCACCCTGACGATGGATATGCTGCCCAATTTGTGGATGAGATGAAGCGTGCAGGGTGATCAGGCCGTTCTCCACGCTGTAATGCTCACGCGGGATGATCGTGTCCGCGTCGGTCGGCAGAACAGATCCTGTCATGACGGCAATGCAGAGCGCGACAAACGATCCTGCGTCTGCTGAGACAGGCTGAGGGGGCAGGGTGAGGGGAGGATGTCCGGCAGGTTGCGTGGCTGCCAGCCGGAAAATCCGGTCCTGCGCCTGCCAGCGCACGGCAATGCCATCGAGAATGACTCGATCATAAGGCGGGAGTGCGCGCTCGGCCTGAACGTCCTGGCGAAGCACGCGCCCGGTGCATTGAGCGAGAGGCACAGTCTCGACAGGAAACGGCACAAGCGTTTCACCAATCAGACGCTCGGCGGTCTCGATATCCAGCAGATCACCCATATACGCCCCCCGAGGAACCCTGACAGCCACGATATTTCAGATATGCCGAGTCCGGCATCAGGCCCTCAGATGGGGCGGAACCGGGCCAAAGGCAAATATATCCCCGCATGTGTTGTGTCTTTTGCGTAACAGAAGCAACGGTGTCGTGCACGATGAGACCTGAGTGGGCAACTTCGCGATGATCTGACGGGTTGTTGGCTTTTGGCCATCGTGATGCGCCGGATAGGCAAGTAACGCCTGATCTCTGGCGCGTAACGAAGGCGTAAGCCGGGGCGTGGCAGGATGTCGCAGAGCTGAGGAATTCAGGTATGGCGGCGGTGGAAAAGACCCCAGACATTGTCTGAAACAGATGATTGAAGGCCCCGGAGACCTATGCTAGTCCATGACCGAACCGAACGGTCATTTTCAGCTCAGGCGATGAGAATTCGGGATTACAGAGCCAAAAACTGAGTTGCTGCGCGCAAGGGCGGGGCAACGCCGAGAGGATGCACATGGCGCAGGGCGACGAGCAGGATAATCGCGCATCGCAGGGTGATGACGATAAGAACGGCAAGCAGGACAAGAAGAACGGGGGCAAGAAACGCAGCCCCCTTTTGCGTATCATTCTGATTGCTGTTGTCGTTGTCGTGGTGATCGTCTGGATCGCCTACTGGCTGCTGACACGCAACCAGATCGAAACGGATGATGCCTATACGACAGGACGCAAGGTTTCGATTGCGCCTCATGTGAACGGCTATGTCACCCAGCTTCTGGTGAATGACAACCAGTTCGTCCATGCCGGGCAGCTTCTGGTCAAGATCGATGACCGCGACTACATCGCCTCATTGCACAAGGCTGAAGCCAGCATTGCACAGGCTCAGGCCAATTTTGCCGCTGCCACGCAGATGGTGATGGTCGCCAAGCAGAACTTCCCCGGTCGCCTGATTGCGGCCAAGGGCGCTCTTTCTTCGGCGCAGGCCCAGCTTTTCAAGGCCGAAACGGATTATCGTCGCCAGCACAGCGTGTCCCGCGCTGCGACCACGCAGCAGGATATCGACTACTCGAAGGCCGCACTCGACCAGGCTCACGCCGAGGTCATGCGCGCTGAAGGTGAATTGCAGCAGGCTACCCCGGTCAAGCCGAACATCGAAAACCAGGAAGCCACGATGAAGCAGCAGAACGCTGCCCTCAAGGCGGCCGAGGCTGATCTTGTTCAGGCACAGCTGAATTACGGCTGGACCGAAGTGCGCGCACCGCATGATGGCTGGATCTCGCAGCGTAATGTCGAGCAGGGCGATTTCGTCCAGACCGGTCAGAAGCTGTTCTCTGTGGTCGAGCCTGAAGTCTGGGTTGTTGCGAACTACAAGGAAACGCAGATCCAGAAGATGCGTCCCGGCCAGAAGGTCGAGATCGAGGTCGATGCCTATCCCAACCTGACCCTGCATGGCCATGTGGATTCCATCCAGCTCGGTGCGGGTGCCGCGTTCAGCGCCTTCCCGCCCGAAAACGCGACGGGCAACTTCGTGAAGATCGTCCAGCGCGTGCCGGTCAAGATCCTGATCGATAGCGGGCTTGACCCCAATGTGCCGCTGCCGCTTGGCGTCTCTGTCGTGCCGACGGTGACCGTCCAATGAGCGACGCGTCCAGCGAAAACAACCATGCCGACTGGAAGCCCAAAGCCAACCCCTGGTTGATTGCAGTGGTTGTGACGCTGGGCGCCTTCATGGAGGTGCTCGACACCACCATCATCAATGTGGCGCTCCCGCATATTTCGGGCGCGCTCGGCAGCTCCTATGACGATGCCACCTGGGCGCTCACCTCCTATCTGGTGGCAAATGGTATCGTGCTGACGATCTCGGCATGGTTCGGCAAGCTTCTGGGGCGCAAGCGCTACTTCCTGATCTGCATCGCCATGTTCACGGTGTCGTCATTCCTTTGCGGACTATCGACAAGCCTGCCCATGCTGATCGTTTTCCGCCTGATGCAGGGTTTCTTCGGGGGTGGGCTTCAGCCAAACCAGCAATCCATCATTCTGGATACATTCCCGCCTGAAAAGCGCGGTGCGGCTTTCGGTCTGACCGCCATTGCCACCATTGTGGCCCCCATTCTCGGCCCGCTGCTTGGTGGTTATCTGGTCGATAACTATTCCTGGCGCTGGATTTTCTACGTCAACGTGCCTTTCGGTATCCTGACCCTCATCGGCGTTTCGGCGCTCGTGGAGGACCCGCCATGGGAGAAGCAGAAGCGCGAAAAGGTCGATGTCATCGGCATCTGCCTGATCTCGCTCGGTCTCGGCTGCCTCGAAGTCATGGCCGATCGCGGTGAGGACGATGACTGGTTCGGCTCGAACTTCATCATCATCATGGCGGCGCTCGGCGTGGCCGGTGTGGTGGGTGCTGTCATCTGGCTGCTGCGCGCCAAGAACCCGCTGCTCAACCTTGCCATCTTCAAGGATCGCAATTTTGCTGTTGGGACGTTCCTGATGGCCATGGTGGGCGGTCTGCTTTACGCCTCCGCCATTATCGTGCCCCAGTTTGCCCAGCAGGTCCTCGGCTATACGGCCACGATCTCGGGTGAGGTGCTCGCTCCGGGCGGAGCTGTGATCATCTGTCTTATCCCGATTGTGGGCAAGCTGATGGGCTTCGTTCAGGTGCGCAACCTGATCGCGTTCGGCTTCTTCCTGATGGGGCTGGCCATGTTCTATTCGGCGCAGCTCGTGCCAACCACGAGTTATGCCCATCTGGTGGAATATCGTATCTTCCAGACGTCGGCTCTTGCCTTCCTGTTCGTGCCCATCTCGACAATTGCCTATTCGACCCTGCCCAAGGAGCTGAACTCCGATGCTTCGGCCATGTTCAGCATGTCGCGTAACTATGTGGGCTCTCTGGCAATCTCGCTCGCCACGGCAGCGATTACAGAAACCAAGCAGGTGCGTCAGAGCCTGATGGCGCATTGGTCGTCCGACTATAATGCCAACGGACAGGATTACCTCAACACTGTGCAGAAGGTGGCGACCGATGCCGGTCTGACCCAGTCGGCCGCGCATCAATATGCCGTACACAGCTATTATCAGAGTTTCATGCAGCAGGTGTCGATGGTGGCCTACAACCAGACCTTCATGGTGATTGGCATCATGGCGTTCTTTGTCGTGCCCTTCTGCTTCCTGTTGTCCCCGGTGGCCAAGAAAGGCCCGGCCGGAGGTGCCCATTGATGACCCGTTTCATGATTTCCCGGAGCCATGACTTGAAGACTGGCCGTTCCCCGCGTGCGCTCATGCTGTGCGGTGCTTCCCTTGCCGTGGTCCTTTCGCTGCCGGGCTGCGTTGGGCCGAAATACCAGAAGCCTGATCTGTGGTCGCCCACCCAGTATGACATGCATGCCCATGCTGGCCAGAAGGGAAGCCTGACCACGCCGGACGCGCCCGATGTCAATTGGTGGAAGATCTTCAACGATCCGACCCTGACCTCGCTCGAAACGCGACTGGCGACCCAGAACCTCGATATCCAGCGTGCCACGGCACAGCTGGCGCAGAGCCGTGCTCAGCTGCTGATGGCTGGTGCGGAGCGTTTTCCCGGGCTTTCTGCCAGCGGGTCCTACACACGCTCGCAGTACAGCACCAAATCGCTTCAGCGCATCCTTTCCGGTGTCGCCAAGGATAATGCGACGGCGCTGGGTCAACAGAATGCCACGCTTCTCGACCAGAGTGTGGGGTCTGCCACGATACCTGTTCTGAACCAGTGGAAATATTCCATCGACGCCTCTTACGAGCTCGATATCTGGGGGCGCGTGGCGCGTCAGTACGAGGCCGCCAAGGCTGATCTGCAGGCAACCGATGAAGAGCGCCGCGGCGTTCTCATTGCCCAGCAGGCCGATATGGCGAATGACTACCTGACCCTGCGTGGGTTGCAGGAACAGCTTCGTATCACCCAGGCCAATCGTGACACACAGGCCCAGACGCTCGCCCTTGCCAGGGAGCGTCAGAAAACCGGGCTCGTCACCGAACTGGACGTGACCAGCGCGGAAAGCCAGCTTGACTCCACCACGGCCCAGATCGCGCAGATCGAGCAGCGTATTGCGCAGCAGATCAACGCCATCAGCCTGCTGCTGGGGTCGCCGCCCGGTACGCTGAACGATGAACTGACACGTACGGCAGGCATACCGGTGGTGCCGCCGCGCGTGCCGGTCGGTGTGCCGGCCGAGCTGGCCCAGCGTCGTCCCGATATCCGTCAGGCCGAGGCCCAGCTTCATGCGGCTGTGGCCAATGTGGCCGAGGCGGAAGCCGAGTTCTATCCGAAGATCACCATCAGCGCCGATTTCGGTCTGCAATCGCTTTCGTTCCGCGATCTCGGTTTCTGGAACGCGCGCGCCTGGAATCTCGGTCCGTCCATTTCACTGCCGATCTTTCAGGGTGGGCGTCTGCGTGGTCAGTTGATGCTCAACCGTTATGCCCAGAAGGCGGCGGCCATTACCTATCGGCAGACGGTGCTGGGCGCCTGGCGCGATGTGGATAACGCGCTTGTGGCCTATCGTGACGAGCAACGCCGGCGCGATGGGCTGCAGGCAGCGGTCGGGGCGGGCCAACGTGCGCTCAAGCTGTCGCAGGAGCAGTATCGCAGCGGTCTGACAACCTACCTCAACGTGCTTTCTGCGCAGCGCGACCTGCTTTCGGCACAGTTGCAACTGGCTGACAGCACGACCACCATCGCAAGCAATCTGGCGCGTCTTTACAATGCGTTGGGCGGCGGCTGGGAGGTGCAGTTCCCGCAAGACAAGCCCGAAGACGCCACGATCCGGCAATTGGGCGAAGACAGTCCCCGTCATGGCTGATCACGTTATTGTTTGAACTTAAGAAAATAATTAGGCGATCTATTAGGGCTCTGTAAGCTTTTTTATCCTGCTCATTGAGAAGGATGGAGAAGTACCATGACGAGCCCTGCTGACCAGCTTCAGAATGTTCTCGGGCAAACTTCCGCCTCTCAACCCTGCAAGCTGGTCATTTTCGGAGCCGGGGGCGATCTGACGCGCCGCCTGCTTCTCACGTCGCTTTACGATCTGGCTGTGGCAAACGCCCTTCCAGCCGGATTTCAGATCATCGCGATTGATCGCGACGAGCAAAAGGCCCAGGACTGGGCCGACCGTCATTTCGCTCTGGCAGAGCAGGATGCAAAAGATCCCTCTGCCGAGTTCTCATGCCCTCATCTCGATCGTAGGGCGTGGGACAGGGTGACCCACAACGCACAATATATAGCGGGCGACTTCACTCGGCCCGAGCTTTTCACCACCCTGTCGGAAACCCTCGGTGGGGACAGCGCCATTTTCTATTGTGCGGTCGCGGCCCGTTTCTTCGCGCCGATTGCAACCGCTCTGGGTGAGGCGGGGCTTCTTGCGGAGAAGGCGGGGTTCAGGCGTATCGTGATCGAGAAGCCTTTCGGCCACGATCTGGCATCGGCCAGGGCACTCGATGAAACCCTGCGTCGGCAGGCCCGTGAAAGCCAGATCTATCGCATTGATCATTTCATGGGCAAGGAAGCCAATCAGGGTATCCTTGTCGCGCGCTTCTCCAACGTCCTGTTCGAGCCCCTATGGCGTCGCGAATATATCGACCATGTGCAGATCACGGCTGCCGAGACGATTGGCGTTGAAAGCCGGGGCGCTTTCTATGAGCACACAGGCGCTCTGCGCGACATGGTGCCCAACCATCTGTTCGTCCTGCTCAGCCTCATCGCAATGGAGCCACCATCATCTCTGGCCGCTGAGGCCATACGACAGGAAAAAACGCGATTGCTGGAAGCCATACGCCCGGTGCGCGCGCAGGATTACGTGGCGGGCCAGTACGGAGCAGGTGAGATTGCCGGATCACCCGTCGCGGCCTATCGCAGCGAACCGGGTGTTGCGACCGATAGCCAGACAGAAACCTACGTTGCCATGCGACTGGATATCGATAACTGGCGCTGGGGTGGGGTGCCCTTTTATTTGCGCACGGGCAAACGCATGAAGGCCCGACGCACCGAGATCAACATTGTCTTTAAAAAGCCGCCTTATGCGCTTTTCAATCAGGACATGAACGACCCGCGCACAGGCAATGTCATCCGCTTTCTTCTCGATCCTGTCCGGGGCGTTTCCATAGGGTTTGATGCCAAGCAGCCCGGACTGGAAGAGGTGATTGCCCCCGTGACCAGCAGTTTTCTCTACGACTCGTTTTTCCCGAAGGCGCCGAATGTCGGCTACGAGGCGCTGCTGCATGACTGCATGGCGGGCAACCAGATGCTTTTCCAGAGCGCGGGCACCATTGAGGCCGCCTGGGCGGCGATTGACAATGTCGCTACCACCCCTGTTACGCCTTGCCTTTATGAAGCGGGGTCACAGGGACCGGCCGAGGCGGATGCCCTGCTTGCCCGCGATGGGCGTCAGTGGCTTCCGGTGGCCTGATTGACGTCGGGCCTCTCCTCCTCGCGTGGTCATTGTTCCGGCCGGCCAGATGCTATTGGTCGGCTTTGCGGGGGCAGGGGTCATCCCTGGTCGGGATGGCGCCTTGTTCATATTCCTGTTTCACATAGGGTTTCACCAGCCTCGGGTCGAAAGAACTGCGAATGAGTATGGCAATTGAGAATCATGCCGTGATTGGCGATCTGCGCACGACAGCGCTCGTCGCGCTGAACGGATCGATCGATTTCATGTG
Organism: Asaia bogorensis NBRC 16594; assembly: GCF_001547995.1. NCBI lineage: Bacteria > Pseudomonadati > Pseudomonadota > Alphaproteobacteria > Acetobacterales > Acetobacteraceae > Asaia > Asaia bogorensis. The sequence continues at coordinate 2,733,178 of NZ_AP014690.1, read as the reverse complement.
CTGGCCGCGTTTTGACAGCCCGAGCGTCTTTGCCTCCCTGCTTGAGCCCAGCGCCGGGTTCTTCGAGCTGGCACCTGTTCTCGAGGGCGGGCGTTTCCGGCAGTTCTACGTGCCGGATACGAATGTCCTGCTGACACGCGTTCTGTCACCGGAGGGCGTGAGTGAAATCTCCGACTTCATGACGCTGGCCCCTGATTATCCTGAGCAGCGGGTGATAAGGCGTGTGAAAGCTGTTCGCGGTACGCTTCGCTTCAGGCTGCACTGCGCCCCCCGGTTCGACTATGCCCGTGTCGGCCATAAGGCCCGTGCCCTGAGTGACCGGGTGATCCTGTTCGAGCCTGAGCGACCCGACCTGCCGAGCCTGCGTATCAGCTCGACCATACCCATGACGATCATCGGCGATGATGCCTGCGCCGAATTTGTGCTCGAACTGAATGAGACGGCCATTTTCATGCTCGACAGCGTGACGACGGACGAAAATCTCTGTCTTGAGGACCACTGGACATCCAATGCCTTCAAGGCAACAGCCAATTACTGGACCGACTGGGTGGCGCGCGCCAAGTATCACGGACGCTGGCATGATCACATCACGCGCTCGACCCTCGCCCTCAAGCTGCTGACCTCAGCCGAATACGGGTCAATGGTTGCGGCGGCGACCTTCGGCCTGCCTGAAGATCCGGGCGGGGTACGTAACTGGGATTACCGTTATTGCTGGATCCGTGATTCGTCGTTCATGGTCTATGCCTTCATGAAAACGGGCCATACGGAGGAGGCCACTGCCTTCATCCGCTGGCTGCATGAGCGCCGACTGGACGCCCAGCCGGGTGAGGCGCGGTTGAAGGTCATGTATGCGATCGACGGCAAGGCCTTCGTGCCTGAAACCGACCTGACGCATTTCCGCGGCTTTAGGGACTCGCGTCCCGTGCGTATCGGCAATGGGGCGGAGGATCAGCTGCAACTCGATATCATCGGTGAGATGATGGACGCCGTATATCACGCCGATCGCCACTGCGAACGGATCAGCTGGAAGGCCTGGGAGTCAATCGCCGAGGGTATTGACTGGCTTTGCACTGCCTGGAACCAGCCCGATGAGAGTATATGGGAGGTCCGTGGCGGCAAGAAGCACTTCCTGTTCTCGCGCATCATGTGCTGGGTGGCCCTTGATCGTGCCATCAGGATGTCGGAAGAGCGTGGTTTGCCAGCCCGTATCGCTGTATGGGTGCGTGAGCGGAACGCCATTTACATGGATGTGCAGAATAATTTCTGGAGCGACGATCTTCAGTATTACGTGCAGTACAAGGGCGGTACTGCAATCGATGCCTCCTGTCTGCTCATGCCGCTCATGGGTTTCATCGGTGATCACGACCCACGATGGATGGCAACGCTGAAGGCCGTGGGCGACCAGTTGCTCGATGACAGCCACGTCTTCCGCTACCATGTGGCCGAGGGTGATAATGAGGATGGGCTGGAGGGCCGGGAGGGAACTTTTACGATGTGCTCGTTCTGGTACATCGAATGTCTCGCCCGCTCAGGCGACCTGCTGATGGCCCGCTTCCTGTTCGACAAGACCCTTTCATACGCCAACCACGTCGGTCTTTTTTCGGAGGAAATCGGTCCGGCTGGCGAGCATCTAGGTAATTTTCCTCAGGCTTTCACGCATCTGGCGCTCATAAGGGCAGGACAATATCTCGACCAGGCCCTGTCCCGGCAGGCAGCGGGAAGTTAAGAATAAGTATCAACAAGTCATCGCGGCAGGACCGCGATGACGGGCAAGGAGTTGATAATCAATATCAACAAAAACAGGACTGTTTAAATACTAATAATCACGGGTTCGTGTGCTCCCCTTCAGGTGATAGGCAGGGACTTGATGTGATGCTAGGCAATGGCGCAGAAAAAAACCTCACGACCACTGGCTTTTTAGTTCCAGACCGGTGTTACACGCCGTGATGGTACGCAGGCCTTTGGTCCCGTCGGGAATAGGTGGTTGCGCCAGTGTCTCAGTTTCTCGCAGATCATGCTTTAGCGATCTACGTGGCCTTTACGGTCATTTTCCTTTGCATCGTGGTGGCGCTGTCAGCTGCTCTCGGCCCTCGTCGTGTTGGTGCGGCGCGCGGTCGCTCCATGAGCCTTCCTTATGAATCGGGCATTCTCTCCACCGGCTCGGCGCGTATCCGCCTGCCGGTGCAGTATTATCTGCTCGCCGTCTTCTTCGTTATTTTCGACGTGGAAGGTGTGTTCATCTACTCATGGGCTCCCGTGGTGGTCGAGGCTGGTTGGGCTGCCTTCATCTCGGTCGTGACCTTTGTCGTCTTTCTGACGCTCGCCCTGGTCTATCTCTGGCGCAGTGGTGCCCTTGAATGGGGCCCCAAGCACCGCCGCATGCCGGTCAAGGTGCCGCCCAATTCCCCTGTTGAACTTGTCAAAATCCCCGAGCGCGAGGTCGTATAACGATGACTTGGACTCTTACCTCCGCCGTCGGCGAGCCCCGTCTGCAATCCCCTGAGGAACTTCTGGCGCACGAGGACGTGCGCCGTAATCTTGTTGTGGGCAAGCTTCAGGATTTCATTTCCTGGGGGCAGAAGAACTCGGTCTGGCCGTTCAATTTCGGCCTGTCCTGCTGCTACGTGGAAATGGCGACGGCTTTCACGAGCCGCTATGACATTGCGCGCTTCGGCTCCGAAGTGCTGCGCGCCACCCCGCGTGAAGCCGACCTGATCGTGATCGCGGGCACCGTTTTCCGCAAGATGGCCCCTATCGTGAAGTATCTGTATGACCAGATGCTTGAGCCGCGCTGGGTCATCTCCATGGGCTCCTGTGCCAATTCGGGCGGCATGTATGACATCTACAGCGTTGTGCAGGGTGTCGACAGCTTCCTTCCTGTCGATGTGTATGTGCCGGGCTGTCCGCCGCGCCCCGACGCCCTGCTTGAGGGGCTGATGCTGCTGCAGGACTCCATCGGCAAGCAGCGCCGTCCGCTCAGCTGGATGGTGGGTGATCAGGGCGTGACCAAGGTGACGCCTGCCAGCATGCGCGACCTCAAGCGTGAAGAGCGCATGGCGGTCACCAAGCTGCGTACGCCCGACACGATCTGAGGAGCCTGCAGCCATGAGCGAAGTTTTCGACAACAGCCGCGCAGCAGGCATGGGCACGGGCAGCATGGGGGCCTCGGTCGCCGCTTTCCCGCCGCACATGATCATTATGGAAGAAGCTACGCGTGATGGCGTGCCGACTTTCTGGGTCTCGCGCGGCCAGATCCGTGCCGTGCTTCAGGCGGTCAAGGCCGGTGGCGCGCTGCGCATGCTGCTCGACCTGACCTGTGTGGACGAGCGCCAGCGTATCCATCGTGACAATCTGCCGGCATCCGACTTCACGGTCATCTACCACATCCAGTCCTTCGACGGGCCGATCGATGAAGTGCGCTTCAAGGTCCCGCTTGCAGTCGATGATGCCAATATCGCGTCCATCACCGATATCTGGCCAAATTCGAACTGGCTCGAACGTGAGGCATGGGATCTTTTTGGTGTCGTGTTCGAGGGGCATCCGCATCTCTCGCGCATCCTGACACCGCCGACCTGGGTCGGGCACCCCCTGCGCAAGGACCATTACGCCCGCGCGACCGAGCGTCCGCCCTATACGCTCTCCGAAGACCAGGTTTTCGACGAGCAGGAAGCGCTGAAATTCGACCCCGAATCCTGGGGCATGAAGCGTCATTCCGACAACAGCGACTTCATGTTCCTCAATCTCGGCCCGAACCATCCTTCGGTACATGGCGTGTTCCGCGTCGTGCTGCAGCTCGAGGGCGAGTTCATTGTCGATGCGGTGCCCGATATCGGCTTCCATCATCGCGGCGCCGAGAAAATGGCCGAGCGCCAGACCTGGCACAGCTACATCCCCTATACCGATCGTATCGACTATGTCGGCGGGGTGATGAACAACTTCCCCTATGTGATGGGTGTCGAGAAGCTGGCAGGCATCACCGTGCCGCCGCGTGCTCAGCTCATTCGCATCATGCTGGCCGAGTTCTTCCGTATCTCCAGCCATCTCGTGTTCTACGGAACGATGGTGCAGGATCTGGGTCAGCTCTCGCCGGTTTTCTACATCTTCACCGACCGCGAGCGCGTTTTCGAGATCATCGAAAAGATCTGCGGCTTCCGCATGCATCCGGCCTTCTTCCGCATCGGCGGCGTGGCGATGGATCTGCCGCAGGGCTGGGATGGCGAGGTTCGCGCCTTCCTCGATTATCTGCCCAAGCGTCTGGACGAGTACAACGAACTCGTCATGAAGAACCCGATCTTCAAGGCCCGTACCAAGGGCGTTGGCGTCTACAATACCGAAGAGGCGGTAGATTGGGGCGTGACGGGGCCGGGGCTGCGTGCCACGGGTCTGGAATGGGATTATCGTCGCAAGGCGCCCTATTCTGGTTATGACCAGATCGACTTCGATATTCCGACTGCCGTCAACGGCGATTGCTATGATCGCGCTGCGGTGCATATCGAAGAGATCCGCCAGAGCCTGCGCATCATCCGCTACTGCCTCGATAACATGCCGGGCGGGGCCTACAAGGCCGAGCATCCCCTGGCCATGCCGCCGCCGAAGCCGCGCACGATGCATGACATCGAGACGCTCATCCATCACTTCGTGGGCGTCAGCTGGGGGCCGGTCATTCCGCAGGGCGAAGTGCGCTCCTGCATCGAGGCGACCAAGGGTCTCAACCAGTATTACCTCGTGAGCGATGGCGGCACGATGTCCTACCGGACGCGTATCCGCACACCGTCGTTCATTCATCTGCAACAGCTTCCGATGCTGTCACGCGGCACCATGATTGCCGATCTGATTGCCATCATCGGAAGCATCGATTTTGTGATGGCCGATGTCGACCGCTGAACTTACGGCGCAGGACGCCGAACTCCCCAAGGATCTCGTCGATACCTTCATCGACATGGCGGCCCATGAGCATCACCCGCGCGGCGCCGCCATTGAGGCGCTGCGTCTGGTGCAGGAACGCTTCGGCTGGATCAACGACGCGCATCTTGCCCATACGGCACGGATCCTTGGCATGTCCCAGGCCGATCTGGACGGGATTGCCACCTATTTCAACCTGCTGTTCCGCAAGCCGGTCGGCAAGAACGTGGTCATGCTCTGTGACTCCGTGTCCTGCTACATCATGGGTGCGGAACAGACACGCGAGCGCCTTTGCAAGAAGCTGGGCGTGAAAATGGGCGAGACGACGCCGGATGGTGAATTCACCGTTCTGCCCATCGTCTGCCTTGGTCACTGCGACCATGCGCCGGCCATGCTGGTCGGCAAGGACCTGTTCGGTCCTGTCCGTCCGGAAGATATCGACGGGATCATCGACGACATTCGGGCGAGGAAGAAGTGATGACTGGTCTCAACCCCGAAAAGCAGCCGCTCCTGGCGCTCGTCAATCGCGAGACGCCGCTCGATCCGGCTGGCTATGACAAAAAGGGCGGCTGGCGCGGTCTGCGCCGCGCCCTTGGCATGAGCCCTGCGGAGATCATCACCGAGGTGACGGACTCCAAGCTGCGCGGACGCGGCGGCGCCGGGTTCAGCACCGGCATGAAATGGAGCTTCGTTCCCAAGGAATCCTCCAAGGACCGCCTGAAATATATCGTCGCCAATGGTGACGAAATGGAGCCGGGCACCTTCAAGGATCGTATCCTTGTCGAGGGCAACCCGCTCCAGCTTATCGAAGGCATGATCATCTCGGCCTATGCCATCCAGGCACGGCACGGCATCATCTTCCTGCGCGGTGAGTACCATCTGGGTCTGGAGCGCCTGCAGCAGGCGGTCATCCAGGCGCGTGAGGCCGGCTTCCTTGGCGAGAACATTCTCGGCTCTGGTTTCGATTTCGATCTTCACGTCCATCCCTCCGCAGGTCGCTATATCTGCGGTGAGGAAACGGCCCTGATCACGGCACTGGAAGGCCGCCGCGCCAACCCGCGCGCCAAGCCGCCATTTCCCCAGATCGGTGGTCTGTGGGGCGCACCGACGGTCGTGAACAACATCGAGACCTTCAGCAACATCCCGCATATCCTGGCCAATGGCACCGAATGGTATCTGGGGCTGAGCGCCTGCGCCGATGGTGGCACCAAGCTTTACGGTGTCAGCGGTCGCGCCAAGCGTCCGGGTGTGTTCGAGCTGCCTCTGGGCACGTCGCTTGGCGTGATCCTGAACGAATGTGCCGGTGGCATGCAGGACGGCTACAAGCTGCGCGCCTTCCTGCCCGGTGGTGCCTCGACCGCGTTCCTCGGGGCCGAGCACGCTGACATCATCATGGATTACCCGACGCCGGAAAAGGCGGGCAGCCGCCTTGGTACGGGTCTGGCCATCCTGCTCGATGACAAGACCAGCCCGATCGGGATGATCCGCAATCTTGAGCATTTCTTTGCGCAGGAATCCTGTGGCTGGTGCACGCCCTGTCGTGACGGCCTGCCTTGGGTCGAGCGTCTTCTGATTGCCATTGAGGAAGGGCGCGGCACGCCGGAGGATATCGATCGCCTCCATGACGCGGCCCGCCTGATCGGCCCGATGGGGCGCACTTTCTGCGCCCATGCGCCGGGTGCGATTGCGCCTCTGGCCAGCGGCCTGAAGATGTTCGCCGAGGATTTCCAGCTAATGGTTAGCAAGCCCACCTCCGGCACCGCAGAAAGCGGCGCCGCAGGGCAGGCGGCGTAGGAGGAACGGCCCGATGGCAAAAATCGTAATCGACGGCCGCGAGGTTGAAGCACGTTCAGACGTGAACCTTCTGCAGGCCTGTCTCGAGGCAGGGGAAGACCTGCCCTATTTCTGCTGGCACCCGGAACTCGGGTCTGTCGGTGCATGCCGCCAGTGCGCCGTCAAGCAGTATGCCAATGCCGACGACACACGCGGTCGTATCGTCATGGCTTGCATGACGCCGGTGACTGAAGGCGCGATCATCTCGGTTGAAGACCCCGAAGCCAAGGAATTCCGCGGCGAAGTGGTCGAGTGGCTGATGACGAACCACCCGCATGACTGCCCGGTTTGTGAAGAAGGTGGCGAATGTCACCTTCAGGACATGACCGTGATGACCGGTCATCGCGAGCGTCGCTATCGCTTCGACAAGCGCACCCACAACAATCAGGAACTCGGTCCTTTCGTGAAGCACGAAATGAACCGCTGCATCGCCTGCTATCGTTGCGTGCGTTTCTATCGCGATTATGCGGGCGGCCAGGATCTGGGCGTGTTTGCCTCGCACAACAACGTCTATTTCGGCCGTCATGAGAGCGGTACGCTGGAGAGCCCCTTCTCCGGTAACCTCATCGAGGTCTGCCCGACCGGCGTGTTCACCGACAAGCCGTTCTCGAAGATGTACAGCCGCAAATGGGACATGCGCGGCGCACCGTCTGTCTGCTCCAACTGCGCAACAGGCTGCAACACCATCATCAATGAGCGCGCTGGCAAGGTTCGCCGTACGCTCAACCGCTATAATGATGAGGTGAACCGCTACTTCCTGTGCGATCGCGGTCGCTTCGGTCATGGCTGGGTCAATGCCCCGACGCGCCTGCGTTCGGCTGGTTATGTGATCAATGGCGACATGACGCCGGTACCGGCCCAGGCCGCACTGGATCATTTCGGCAAGATCGCGGCTTCGGGCAAGCTGGTGGGCATCGGCTCGCCGCGCGCGTCGCTGGAATCCAACTACGCCCTGCGCAAGCTCGTCGGTGCCGAGAATTTCTCTACCGGCATGGCCGAGCCGCAGCATAGCCTGGTCAAGCTGGCAGCGTCGCTTCTGGCCACTGGTCCGGCGCGCATCGCTACCATGCATGAGATGGAAACCGCTGACGGCGCCCTGATCCTGGGTGAGGATGTCTCGGCAACTTCGCCGCGCATGAGCCTGGCACTGCGCCAGATCAAGCGCACGGCCTTCAACAAGGCTGCCGATCAGGCCCGTGTCCCTCACTGGATGGACGCCTCGGTGCGTACGCTGGGTCAGGACACGATTTCGCCGCTGTTCGTAGTGTCGCCCACGGTGACCGATCTGGACGGTTTCGCGCAGGATGCCATCCGCGCCATGCCGGAAGATGCGGCACGTCTCGGCTTTGCCATCGCACATCGCATCGACGCGTCGGCCCCCGATGTGACTGGTCTCACCGAAGCCGAGGCGGCTTCCGCTTCGCTCATTGCTGAAGCCCTGCTGGCTGCCGAGAAGCCCCTGCTGGTTTCGGGCCTGCAATACGCTTCGGCTGCCCTGCTTCAGGCAACGGCCAACATTGCCTCTGCTCTGGCTGCCAAGGGCAAGACGCCGCTCATCAGCTTCGTCCTGCCGGAAGCCAACTCGATGGGCCTCGCGCTGATGGACGGGCTCTCGCTCGACGAGATCGCCGCTCGCGCCGCCGATGCCACGCTGATCGTTCTCGAAAACGATCTGAGCCGCCGCCTCGATGGTGCGCAGTTCGAGGCGCTGGTGGGGAGTGCGGCCAACCTCGTGGTGCTTGATCATTCGGTCACCCCGACGGCCATTCGCTCTCAGATCACCTTCCCCTCGGCAGCCTATTCCGAGACGGATGGCACGCTGGTCAGTGCCGAGGGCCGCGCCCAGCGCTTCTTCCAGGTGGTCTATCCCGACGCCCCGCTTCAGGCGGGCTGGCGCTGGATTGCCGATATGGCGCAGGCCGCTGGCCTCAGCCATGTGCAGCCCTGGGGCAAGCTGGACGATCTGATTGCCGAGATTGCCGCGACGATGCCGGTTTTCGCCCGCATCCCCGAGGCAGCACCGGGTTCGGACTATGAACTCGAAGGCACGCCGCTGCGCAGCCAGACGCATCGCGTCAGCGGACGTACGGCCATTCGTGCCAATATCAGTGTGCGCGACATTCCGCCGCCGAGCTCGCCCGACACACCGCTGCATTCCACGATGGAAGGCTCCTACAGCACCGACATGCCCGGCACGCTCGTGCCGTTCTATCAGGTGCCCGGCTGGAACTCCGAGCAGTCGCTGAACCGTTTCCAGCAGGAAATTGGCGGCAAGATGCGTGGTGGTGATTGCGGCGTGCGTCTGGTGGAAGGGGTAGCCAATGCGGCAGGCTCCTATGCCATGGACGTGCCGTCGGCTTTCGCCCCGCGTGCCGGTCAGTTCATGCTTCTGCCGGAAGCCCGCGTATTCGGTACGGATGAGATGAGCATGATGGCCCAGCCTATTGCCGAGCGCGCCGCCCCTGCGGTGGTGCGTATCGGTGGTACCGTGGCCAAGGGTGCTCAGGTCCGTCTGTCGCTGAATGGCGAAGTGTTTACGGTCGATGCCGTCTCTGACTCTTCTCTTCCCGAAGGTGTCGCCACATGCCCGCCGCATATGGTGTCCCGCTCCTGGTCGGCACCGGGCTGGGTTTCTCTTGAAATCATGGCGCCTGCCGAGCGTATTGGAACGGAGAGCGCGGTATGATGCCCATCGTGTGGCCAATTCTTGTGATCGTCGTGACCGTCTTTGGCGTTCTCGGCGTCGCAGCGGTCTCGACCATGCTGGAGCGCCGCCTGCTTGGCGTGTTCCAGGATCGCCCCGGCCCTAACCGCGTCGGCCCGTTCGGCCTGTTTCAGGTCATCGCCGATGCGATGAAGATGCTGTTCAAGCAGGACTGGATTCCGCCTTTTGCGGACAAGCCGGTCTTTCTTGTCGCGCCGATCATCGGCTTTCTAGCCGTTCTGCTTTGCTTCGGAGTCGTGCCCATCACCCCCATCTGGGGTGTGGCGGGTGAGCTGAATGTCGGCCTGCTTTTCATCTTCGGCATGCTGGGCCTTGGCGTTTATTCGGTGGTTCTCGCCGGGTGGTCGTCCAACAACAAATACGCCCTGCTTGGTGGCATGCGTGCCGCCGCCCAGATGATCTCCTATGAAGTGTTCATGGGCCTGTCGGTCATGGGCGTTGTCATGGCGGCCGGTTCGTTCAGCATTCGCGACATCGTGGAAGCCCAGACCCATTGCTGGTTCATCATCCCGCAATGCCTGGGTGCCGTGATCTTCCTGCTTGCCGGTATTGCCGAAACGCATCGTCTGCCTTTCGACTTTCCGGAAGGTGAAAACGAAATCGGCGCAGGCTTCCATACCGAGTATTCGGGCATGAAATTCGGCATGTTCTACCTTGCCGAATATGCCGGTGTCGCACTCAGCTCGGCCCTGATCACCACGCTCTACCTTGGTGGCTGGCATGGCCCGTTCCTGCCGCCCTTCCTGTGGTTTGCGATCAAGGTTTTCCTGCTGATCTGCTTCTACATCCTGCTGCGCGCAGCACTGCCCCGTCCTCGTTACGACCAGCTGATGTCCTTCGGCTGGAAGGTGCTGCTGCCGCTGTCTCTTCTTAACATTCTGGTCACCGGCGCGGTCGTTCTGCTGCGCGCGGGCGTCTGAGAGGGGGCGCGCCATGCTTGGTATTCTCCGCACCATATGGATGACGTTCCTGCACATGTTTCATCGCAATGAAACGGTGCAGTATCCGGACGTCAAACCGTACCTGTCCCCCCGCTATCGCGGTCGTATCGTCCTCACCCGCGATCCGAGCGGCGAAGAGCGCTGCGTGGCCTGTAATCTGTGCGCCGCGGCCTGCCCGGTAGATTGCATCAGCCTGCAGAAAGGCGAGAAGGAAGGGCGCTGGTATCCGGAATTCTTCCAGATCAATTTCTCACGCTGCATCTTCTGCGGTTTCTGTGAGGAAGCCTGCCCGACCTACGCCATTCAGCTCACGCCCGATTTCGAGATGAGCGAATATGTGCGCCAGAACCTGGTTTACGAGAAGGAAGACCTCCTGATCAGCGGACCCGGCAAGGTACATGATTACAGCTTCTATAATGTGTCGGGGCTCAAGATCCCGGGCAAGAACAAAGGTGAAGCCGAAAATGAAGCCAAGCCTATCGACATTCATGCACTGATGCCCTGATCATGAATATCATGCTTGAACTCTATGGGCTGATCGCCATCGGCGCGACCGCGTTGGCGATTACCCGCACCATCCCCGTTCACGGCCTGCTTTACCTTGTCGTGTCGCTTCTGGCGCTCGCCTGCATGTTTGAAGAGCTGGGCGCGCCTTTTGCCGCCATGCTCGAAATCATCGTCTATGCCGGCGCGATCATGGTCTTGTTCGTGTTTGTGGTCATGATGATCAATCTGGGCCAGCCCGACCAGCTTCGTGAAAAAGGCTGGTTTGCCGGTGGCGCCTGGATTGGCCCCAGCGTGATTTCGCTGCTGCTGATGGGTCTGCTGGTCTATGGCGTGAGCCACAACACCATGGCGGTGGGCACCGTTGGCGCGCCGATCGGCCCCAAGGCGGTCGGTCTGACGCTTTATGGCCCCTATATCCTGACCGTCGAGCTTTCCTCGTTCCTGCTTCTGGCAGGACTTGTGAGCGCCTATCACATCGGCCGCCGGATCGGAGGGAAATCCTGATATGACTGCTGCCGATCCCAATGGCGCGCTCATTGTCGCCGTCATACTCTTTTCACTCGGAGCGTTGGGCGTCCTTGTACGCCGCAACCTGCTCTTCATGCTGATGTCGACCGAAATCATGCTCAATGCCGCTTGCCTCGCGTTCATCGCGGCGGGCAATCGCTGGCATATGGCGGATGGTCAGGTCATGTTCATCATGGTGGTCGCCTTCGCTGCTGCGGAATCCGCAGTTGGCCTGGCCATCATCCTGCGCATGCATGCAGCCGGACGCTCCACGCTAGATGCCGATACCGGCAATCGTCTGGGGGGTTAGTCTCGTGGCCATGCTGCTTCCGCTTGTCATTTTCTGCCCCCTGGCGGTCTCCATCATCCTGATGCTGACCGGGGGCAAGCTCCCCGCACGGGCAACGACGCTTCTCGTCGGTGCCGGTATGGGGCTTTGTGCGCTTTTCGCCGTCATTTCGGCCTATAGCTTCCTTTCCGGCCCAGACTCGCTCGGTTCGCTGCACGTCGTGCTGTGGAACTGGATGAATGTCGGCTCCTTCAACGCCCAGATCGCGCTCACGCTCGACCGGCTCTCACTGGTCATGATGCTGGTGGTGTCCTGCGTCGGCTTCCTCATTCTCGTCTATGCCTGTGCCTACATGTATGACGACGAGGACATCGCGCGTTTCTTCACCTACATGACCCTGTTCGTTGCCTCCATGCTTCTGCTGGTTCTGGCATCGGATCTGCTGGGTGTGTTCATCGGGTGGGAAGGCGTGGGCCTTTGCTCCTATCTGCTCATTGGCTTCTGGTATGGCGAGCAGGCCAATGCCATCGCCGCACGCAAGGCCTTCGTGGTTACGCGTGTTGGCGATGCACTGTTCCTGCTGGGTATGCTGCTGATGGCAACAGCCGTTGGCTCGCTGGACATCCCGACGCTTCTGGCCGTCGGCCCCCATGCCGCACCGCGTACGCTGACGCTGGGGATGTTTCTGCTGCTGGGTGGTGCGATGGCCAAATCGGCCCAGGTGCCGCTCCAGACCTGGTTGCCTGACGCCATGGCCGGCCCGACGCCAGTCTCGGCGCTCATCCATGCTGCGACCATGGTCACGGCGGGTGTCTATCTTCTGGCGCGTCTGCATGGTCTGTTCGTTCTCACGCCGCTGGCAATGTTCGCCTGCGCCATTGTGGGTTTCGTGACCATTCTGCTCGCTGCGGGCAGCGCTCTGGTCCAGACCGACATCAAGCGCATCCTCGCCTATTCCACCATGAGCCAGCTCGGCTACATGTACCTCGCGCTCGGCTGCGGCGCCTGGCATGCCGCCATGTTCCATCTCGTCACGCATGCCTTCTTCAAGGCTCTGCTCTTCATGGCGGCGGGTTCGATCATCCTGCGCGTCCATCACGAGCAGGACATCTTCAAGATGGGTGGTCTGCGCAAGGACATGCCGTGGGTGTTTGCAGCCTTCCTGATTGGTTCGGCTGCACTGGCGGGTCTGCCGCTGATCACCGCCGGTTACTTCTCGAAAGAGCTCATTCTGGGCAGCGCCTATGATCTGAGCCCGATCTTCTGGGCCGGTGCACTGTTTGGTGCCTTCCTGACCTCCATCTATATCTTCCGCTGCGTGTTCATCGTGTTCTGGGGCGGGCATCGCACCCACGCACATGGCAAGTCGGGCATCGCCATGGCCCTGCCCATGGGGATCCTGTCCGTGCTCGCCATTGCGGGCGGCTGGATGGAAATGCCGGATGCCATCGCACACGTGCATATCTTCTCCAATCTTCTTTCCCCCGTGCTCGGTGCCCTGCCTGAAGAGCACAATACCAGCCTGCTCATTCTCGGCTCTCTCGTGCCGATTGCCGGCGTGACCATCGCCTGGACGCTGTGGCGCCCGAAAGGCGAAGCACCGGTTGCTGCCGAAAGCCCTGCCATTTCGACGCTGCGCGCCGATTGGGGTTTCGACACGCTGTATGACCGGGTTTTCGTACGGCCGTTCATGGTGCTTGCCCATCTGAACCGTCGTGATTTCATCGATCGTTTCTATGATCTGGTTGCAGCCCTGACCCAGGGCGGTGGATACGCTGTTGCGAAGCTGCAGAGCGGCCAGGTGCGTCGCTATGCCGGCTGGATCGCAGCAGGAACGGTTGCAGCTCTTTGTCTGGCGGTATGATGATGTTGGCACTTCCCGCTCTTGTTCTGATCCCCTTCATCGGGGGTCTTGCAGCCTGGCTTGTCGGGCTGCGCGGCGCCTCGCGCGCGGCGTCGGTTTCCTCGCTCATCACGCTTGTGCTGATGGTGATCCTGCTCGCGCAGGTCACACTCAGCGCGTTGTCAGGCGGTGCCAGCGCCGGGGGATGGCTTGGCCATTTCTCCATGGCCTGGGTGCCTATGCTGGGCATCAATGTCCGGCTCGACATTGACGGTCTGAGCCTCGTCATGCTGTGGCTCAACGCACTGATCTCCCTGCCTTGCGCGCTGCTCAGCGCACGCAACGTGGCAGATCGCGCAGGCCTGTTTCACTTCCTGCTGCTGGCAACGGTGGCCGGGATCAACGGCGTCTTCATGGCGACCGACCTGTTCCTGTTCTTCTTCTTCTGGGAGCTGATGCTCCTGCCGCTCTTCGGGGTTATCCTGATCTGGGGTGATGCAGGGCGCCAGCGCGCTGCGCTGAAGTTCTTCCTGTTCACGCAGGGAAGTGGCCTGCTGATGCTGCTGGCCATTCTTGGCCTTGTCATCGTCAACGCCCAGCGCACCGGCGTCATTACGTTCGACTACTTTGCCCTGTCACAGACGGCGCTGATTGCGCCCATCGCCCCGGTGCTGATGCTTGGCTTCTTCATCGCTTTTGCGGTCAAGCTGCCTATGGTGCCTTTCCATTCGTGGCTGCCAGACACCTATGCGGCATCGCCTGCCGCTGCGAGCATTCTGCTTTCGGGTGTTCTGGCAAAGACGGGTGGCTATGGCCTGATCCGCTTCGTGGTCATGCTCTTCCCCGGTCCTGCGGCGCATCTCGCACCCATCGCCATGACGCTTGGCGTGGTCGGTATCCTGTACTGCGCATGGCTTGCCGTGGCGCAGGACGATATCAAGCGCCTCATTGCCTATTCCTCCATCAGCCATCTTGGCTTCATCCTGCTGGGTGTGTTCTCGGGCACACGCATCGGTATGGAGGGTGCCATCGCCCAGATGGTGGCGCATGGTCTCAGCACGGGCGCTCTGTTCGTGATCGCAGGACTTCTGGAAGATCGTCTGGGGACGCGTGACATGTCGCGCATGGGCGGGCTCTGGCCTGCCATGCCGCAGTTCTCGGCATTTGCCATGTTCTTCGCTGCGGCCTCGCTTGGCCTTCCGGGGCTGGGCAACTTTGTCGGTGAGTACCTGGTGCTCATGGGCACATGGCAGGTCAGCCATACCATGACGTTCTTCGCAGCGGCTGGTCTGGTGCTGTCGTCGGTCTATTCGCTCACCATGATGCTGCGCGTCTTCTATGGTCCGAAAAAGACCGATGCCGTGGCACCGCTTGGTGCGCCTTCCGTGCCGCATCTCGCTGTCCTTGGTGTGGCAGCCCTTCTTCTCCTTGCGCTTGGCGTCTATCCGCAGCCGGTTCTCAACCTGTCGGCACCGGCCAGCCCCCATGTCGTGAGCATCGCTCAGGAGCAGGCCCAGTAATGTCTTTCTCGTTCCTCCCCAATGCGGTGCTGGTGCTGTGCCTCGGAAGCCTGGTGCAGCTCGCAGCCATCTCCTGGCGGCGTCATGTCGTTCGTGATGCCATTCTGTGCGTGATCGTTCTTCTGGCATCGCTGGCCTCGATCATGCTGCCGACCGTGCTCGTCATGACGGGTGCCACCCCGCTTTTTGCCCCCGATACATGGGCCTCTTTTGCCGGTGCACTGATCATTCTCTCCGCACTGGCAATCGTGCTGATGTCGCGCCATGGCGCCATCAGTGCTGACCCGAGTGTGAACAGCGAGTATTTCCTGCTGCTTACCCTGGCCACACTGGGTGGCGTGGCCATGACCGGCGCGGTTCATTTCGTGTCGTTCTTCCTTGGTCTCGAAACGCTCAGCCTGGCCCTGCTTGGCCTGATTGCGTTCCACAACCAGCGTCTCGACGCCGGTGAAGCCGCGATGAAGTATCTGCTTCTTTCGGGTGTCGCATCGGCCACGATGGTGTTCGGTTTTGCGCTGATCTACGCCGAGACCGGATCGCTGCGCTTTGCAGCCCCCGATCTCAGCCATGTTCCCGAGCCGATCATTGGTGTGATGGGGGTTATCCTCATCCTGTCAGGCATGTTCTTTAAACTGTCTGCCGTGCCGTTCCATCTCTGGCTGGCCGATGTGCTTGAAGGCACGTCCGTACCGGTGGCCGCCCTGGTCGCCGTGACATCCAAGATCGCGCTTTTTGCGGCCATGCTGCGCTACTTCTCCGCCGTCAATCTCTATGCGCCCAGCGCACAGGTGAACGAGATCCTGATCGTGGCCGTGCTCAGCATGCTGGGTGGTAACCTGATGGCCGTGGTGCAGACGGATCTGCGTCGCCTGCTCGCCGGGTCGTCCATCGCGCATGTTGGCTATCTGCTGGTGGCTTTCCTGTCACCGGGGCCGTTCGGCGTGGCTTCGGCTGCCTTTTACCTGGCGGCCTATGCGATCTCGACGCTTGGCGTGTTTGCCATCATGAACGGTGTGCTGCCCCAGGGTACCGATATCCGTGAATGGCACGGGCTGTTCCGTCGTAAGCCTGCTGCAGCGCTGGCCATGTCGATCATGCTGATTTCGCTGGCAGGTATCCCCCCGGCAGTCGGCTTCTTTGCGAAGTTCTATGTGGCGGCTGCGGGCGTTTCGGCCCATCGCACGCTTCTGCTCTTCGTTCTGATCGCCAGCAGCACGATCGGTCTGTTCTATTATCTGCGCCTGATCCTGATCATGCTGACGCCTGCGCCAGCAGATCGCGAGACCCGCGCGGAACTGACGGCGCCCACGCCGGTCAATGCAGCACTGATCACTGTGCTGGCCTGCGCCACCATCCTGCTGGGCATTTGCCCGAGCACGCTGGTCCAGCGCAGCCAGTCTCTGGTTGTGGCCCCGCCTCTCCCTGCGGCGCCAGCAACCTTGCCCTGACGAAGGCTCTCCCGAACTGGCGACTACATGGCCGCCAGTTCAGAAAGTCGATGAAAGCTGCATGTCCGTCGGGCGTGCAGCTTTTTTTATGCGCGTTGTCCGGTCAGGAGAGGTATCACCGGGTCATGAGTTCCGCCCCCATTCGCAAAGGCTGGTGTCCAGCCCTTCATGCCCCGATGCAAACGCATGATGGCTGGCTGGTGCGTGTCACCCCGGACCCCACAGGACTGAACCCCGGGCAATCGGCCTTTCTGGCGGATTATGCCGCGCGTCATGGCAATGCGCGCATCACGCTCACCCTGCGCGGCAACCTCCAGCTTCGGGGGCTTGATCATCAGGCGGCGCTCGATTTCACGTCGCATGCTGTGGCGCGCGGTCTGGGCATGGAGGTGCCACAGCAGGAAGCGCGACGCCGCATCCTGTTTGCATCGCCTCTGGCTGGTCTCGATCCCGATTGCGCTGAAGACACCTTGGCTCTCGCGCATGAAATCACGCAGGCGATGCGGGATTTGCCGCCCTTATGGCATCCGCCGGAGAAATTCAGTCTTGCTGTCGATGGTGGTGGACTGGTCCCCTCAGGGGCGCTGCGGGGTGATCTGGCCCTGCGCCACGAAGCAGGGAAGTGGGTTTTGTATGAGGGTGCCCTGCGCCATCAACCTGACAGGGCAGAGCTGGTCGATGAAGTGCTGGCGGCGCTCCAGCGTTCTGCGCATCGGGCCGTTGCAGATCGGGCATTGCATCGGGCAGCACCATTTGGGGGAACGATACCGCCCTTGCTTGGTCCCTTCCTGCCCGGCTGTTTTGGTGCTGTGGCGGTGCTGGGTGAAATCAGTGCCCAGACTCTTGCCTCCATCGCTTCTGCCGGCGCGGCGATACGGCTGACACCCTGGCGCGGGCTGGTGCTCGATCGCCCTGTCGCAGCCCATGACCTGATAACCGACCCTCAGGACAGGCGAGCGGATCTCGTTGCCTGTCCGGGCGCAGGGCGCTGCGCACAGGCCCATGCGCCAACACAACGCGATGCGCTGTCGCTGGTGACCGAACTGCGCGGCAGACGGCTCCATGTCTCGGGATGCGCCAAGGGATGTGCTTCGCACGGTATTCATGATGTGACTCTGGTGGCGGGGCCAAAAGGATATGATCTCGTCTGGCAGGGGAGTGTCTCTGATCAACCTGCCGAGTCTGGTCTTGACATCGAGGACGTGCGCAGGCGTTTGCGTCGGGCATGACAGGAAGAAACGAGACGGCCCATGACCGGGGGGAGCGCATGACCGAAGAGAGTTACGACTATATCCGCGACGGCGCTGAGATCTATGCCCGGTCCTTTGCGACAATCAGGGCTGAGGCCGATCTCTCGGCTTACGGTCATGACGAGGCACGCGTTGCCGTCAGGGTTATTCATGCCTGTGGCATGGTCGATATCACCCGTAATCTCGCTTTCGCTCCCGGCTTTGTCGCCGCGGCGCGTACCGCGCTGCTGGCTGGAAGGCCTGTCCTGTGTGACTCTGAGATGGTGGCTCATGGTGTGACGCGTGCGCGGTTGCCAGCCCATAACCAGGTCATCTGTACCTTGCGTGACATGCGTACACCGGAGCTGGCCAGATTTATTGGCAACACGCGATCGGCCGCGGCGGTCGATCTTTGGGGGAGCGACCTGGAGGGCGCGGTCGTAGCGATCGGCAATGCACCGACAGCCCTGTTTCGCCTGCTGGAACTCATTCGGCAGGGCGGCAAGCGTCCCGCAGCCATTATCGGCATGCCGGTCGGCTTCATCGGCGCGGCAGAATCCAAAGAGGCACTGGCAGCCTTCAATGAAATCCCCTGGGCGATCGTACGGGGCAGGCAGGGGGGAAGCGCCATGGCGGCTGCTTGTGTCAACGCGTTGGCCAGCGAGAGCGAATGACCGGTCTCTGCCAGATTCTCGGCATGGGGCCGGGTGACCCGGAATTGCTGACCCTCAAGGCGGTGCGTTATCTGCAGGCCGCCGATGTCGTGGCGTGGTTCGCTGCGTGCGGCAAACCGGGACATGCGCGTGTCATCGCCGGTGATCATGTGCCCTCAGGCGCGGAAGAACTGCGTTTCGACTATCCATTCACCACGGCTGTGCCGGTGGAGGACCCGCGTTATCTGGTCGATATGGCCGCATTTTACGACCGTTGTGCCCAGAGGCTGTCAGGAGAGCTGGCGAAAGGGCGCCGGATTGCGCTTTTGTGCGAAGGCGACCCGTTTCTGTACGGCTCGGCCATGTATCTGTTTGACCGCCTCAGCCCGCATTTTCGCTGCGAGATCGTGCCGGGCATTACCGGGATGAGCGGTTGCTGGTCAGCCGCCCATCTGCCGATGGTGCATGGTGATGATATCCTCAGTGTATTGCCTGCAACGCTCGATGAAGCCAGTCTCTCCGCGTGGCTCGCACGGGGTGATGCACATGTGATCATGAAGATCGGGCGCAATTTCGCGAAAGTGCGTGCGGCCCTGCAGCAAAGCGGGCGCCACGAGAAGGCGGTGTATGTCGAACGCGGCACACAAGCCGGGCAGGTCTGCCTGCCGCTCGATCAGGCGCCGGAAAAAGCTCCTTATTTCTCGATGGTCCTCGTGCCGGGGCGAAAGCGGGCCCGATGAAGCCTGTCCTGTATGTGGTCGGTCTTGGGCCCGGTGCTACGGGTCAGATCACGGCTGAGGCGCGTGAGGCGTTGGCTGCGGCGACCGATGTGCTGGGTTACGGGCTTTATGTCACCCGCGCCTTTGCGTTGGGGGCAGACGAGCACGCAACGCCCCATGTGACGGATAATCGCGAGGAACTCGATCGCGCCCGCCATGCGCTCGATCTGGCGATGAGCGGGCGGGTGCCTGTGGTCGTCTCAGGCGGGGACGCGGGCGTTTTCGGCATGGCGAGCGCCGTGTTCGAGGCCGTGGCGGGCGGGCCATCTGCCCGGCGTGCTATCGATATACGCGTCATACCCGGCATCAGTGCGGTGCTCGCCGCGGCGGCGAGGCTTGGGGCACCGCTTGGCGGCGATTTCTGTGTGATATCGCTGTCAGACAACCTGAAGCCCTGGGACATCGTGGCGCGCCGCCTGAAGGCTGCGGCCGAGGCCGGATTTGTCATCGCGCTTTATAATCCCCGTTCCTTGGCGCGCCCCGGCCAGCTCGATCAGGGATTGGACGTGTTGCGTAGGGTGCTGCCAGGGGAGACACATGTCGTGTTTGCCCGCGCCATAGGCCGCCCCGGCGAGCATGTCCTGCATGTGTCCCTGGCTCAGGCCAGAGGCGAGGATGCGGATATGAGCACGCTGGTGCTGATTGGCTGCGCCTTCACTCATCTGATCGAACGCCCCGGCGAAACCCCCTGGCTCTACACGTTGCGCCGCGTGCCCTGAAGCCGGGATTGCCGCAGGTTACGCCGACTCATGAGCCGCGAAGCCTGATCCGTTCCAGCCATGTCATGGCGGCCTCGACCGTATCAAGTTCCTCGGCAGGCGGAAGAGGCGGGCGATCGACCATGATGACCTCAACGCCAAGTTGTCGGGCCGCCTCCAGCTTGGGGGCTGTGGCCGCCGCACCGGCATTTTTTGTCACGAGACAATTGATACGATGCTTGCGAAACAGGGCGAGTTCGTCATCAAGCCGGAAGGGGCCGCGTGCGAGCAGGAGGGTCGCGCCGTCTGGTAGCGCATCGCCGGGCGGATCGATACTGCGCAGAAGGTAATGATGCGGCGTATGCCTGAATGGATCGAGATCCTTGCGTCCTGTCGTCAGGAAAACCCGGCGCGGCGTCGTTCCCAGCATGGCGGGCACGGCGCTGATCCATGGCGCATGGCGCCATATAGCGCCTTCTCCGGCTTGCCATGCCGGGCGGGTGAGGCGCAGCAATGGGCGCGAACAGGCCTTCGTAGCCGCAACGGCATGATGGCTCATGCGCGCAGCGAACGGATGGGTGGCATCGATTACCACGTCAGCCTCATGGCGGGTCAGCCAGGCGATCAGCCCGGCGATGCCGCCAAACCCCCCCATGCGCATACGGGACGGAACAGGCAATGCCGACGCCGTGACACCCGCCAGAGAAAACGTGATATCATCACTCCCCTGGGACTCCAGCGCGTGACAGAGTTGGCGCGCCTCGGTGGTGCCCCCCAATATCAGGATATGCATTCCTTGCCCTCACTCTCTCCCTGTTCAGGCGCCAAACACTGGCTGACGATCATCGGCCTGGGAGAGGACGGGTTTGAGGCGCTTTCACGCAAGGCGCAACGGGCAATTCTCGAGGCCGATGTTCTGGTCGGCGGAAAGCGACATCTGAGTCTTGTGGAGGGAAGGGGGCAGGCGCTGCGCGAGACCTGGCCGTCGCCCTACTCGCGGGCCATGCAGGCTCTGGCCCGTCATGAAGGACGCGATGTCGTCGTTCTGGCCTCGGGTGATCCGTTCTTCTTCGGGATTGGCAAGCAGATTGCTGCGCATTTTGGCTATGATGGGCTTCAGGTCATACCCTCACGCTCCTGCCTGACCCTGGCGTGTGCCAGAACAGGATGGTCCGCACAGGATGTCGGCCTCGTCTCGCTTTGCGGCCGGCCCATGAGCCGCCTTCTGCCTCATTTGCAGCCGGGTGCAAGGCTTGTCATCCTTTCGGCAGATGAGACCACGCCCGCCTCTCTGGCCGCGTGGCTGGACGAGAAGGGATGCGGTGAGAGCGTGATCCATCTGCTCGAAGCGCTCGATGGACCCGAAGAACGACAACGGGTGTTCCGGGCCCGCGAAGGTGCACCCGGCGATGTGGCGCGGCTCAACATGATGGCGGTGGAGATTGTCGCCGGCAGGGGCGCATCATTGCTGCCTCTGGCCTGCGGTCTACCTGACCATTTTTTCGAACATGACGGTCAGATCACCAAACAGGAGATACGGGCGATCACCCTCAGCGCCCTCGCCCCCCATCCGGGGCAGGTGTTGTGGGATCTTGGGGCAGGATCGGGGTCGATCGGTATCGAGTGGATGTTGCGCCACCCCTCGAACCAGTGCTTTGCCGTTGAACGCAATGCAGAGCGTTGTGCGCGTATTGCCCGCAATGCAGAAGCTCTGGGTGTCGATCAGCTTCACGTGGAACAGCGTGACCTGTCTGCGCCCCTGTCTGATATGCCGCCGCCCGATGCTGTGTTTGTCGGCGGCGGTATCAGCACGCCCGGATTGCTGGACAATGCTTGGTCTGCGCTTCGTTCTGGCGGCAGGCTGGTGGCCAATGCTGTCACGCTTGAGGGCGAGCAACGGCTTTTCGAGGCTTTTCAAGCATGGGGCGGTGCGCTATCGCGCATCAGCATGGAGCGTCTAGGACCAATAGGGACCATGCATGGATTCAGGCCGGCCATGACGGTCACACAGTACAAGGCTGTCAAACCATGATCATGGGAGGATTGGGTTGCAGGCTCGAGGCATCCCCCGAGGCCATGATTGATGTAGTGAGGTTGGCCATCGAGCGCTGGGGCCTGCCGCATGGTTTTGCCGTTCCGGCATTCAGACAGAACCACGCCGCTGTGCAGGCTGTGGCCCAGCTTTTCAAACTACCCGTCACGGTGGTTGATCTCCTGTCTCTCGCCTCGGCCCAGCCGCGCTGTCTGACCCACTCCGAGCGCGCCCGTATGACAATGGGGTTCGGCTCTATCGCGGAAGGCTGCGCTTTGGCCGTTCTGGGGCCGCACAGCCAGTTGCTCGGCGCGCGACTTGCAGGAGACGGCGTGACGTGCGCCTTTGCCATGATCAAGGCCGGATCGCTGAGCCCGTGACCGTTCATTTTATCGGGGCGGGGCCGGGGGCTGCTGACCTGATGACGCTGCGGGGCCGCGCCATTCTGGAACGCGTTCCGCTCTGTCTTTACGCAGGCTCGATCATCCCACCCGAGATCCTTGCTTTCTGCGGGCCTGAAACCAGACAGATCGATACGGCGCCCCTTTGTCTCGATGAGATCGAGGCCTTGTTCGTTGCGGCTCACGAGGCCGGTGAGGATGTCGCCAGGCTCCATTCAGGCGATCTTTCGCTCTATAGCGCCGTGGCTGAGCAGGTCGCGCGGCTGGAGCGTAGAGGGATTGCCTACACGCTGACACCAGGTGTGCCGGCCTTTGCCGCAGCCTCTGCCGCGCTTGGGCGCGAGCTGACTGTACCGGGCGTCGCTCAGAGTCTGGTCCTGACGCGACTGTCAGGACGCGCTTCGGCGATGCCGGAGGCAGAGACCCTTGAAGCTTTTGCTGCGACTGGCGCGACACTGGCGATTCATCTTGCGGTGCATCGACTGGAAGAAATTGTAAGCCGCCTGCTGCCGTTCTATGGCGCAACCTGTCCTGCTGCCGTGGTCGCGCGGGCGAGCTGGCCTGATGAACATCGCGTGCAGGGAACGCTCGCAACGATTGTTTCCCTGATGGCGGCTGAGCCCGAGGCCCGCACGGCCCTCATTCTGGTTGGCAGAGCCCTGGAACCTGGGACGTTCCGCGAAAGTGCGCTCTATGACCCCGATTACCAGCGGCGGTTTCGTGGTCGCGACAAGGATAACGTCCCACTTCCGGCACCACGTCTCGTCACCTGAGCATGATCGGTGCTGGGCAGGATAACGCGATAGATGCGGCCCGGCAGACATGGAACAAGCGTTGACGGGGCTGCCTGAAAAGAAGGGCTAAGAGACAGGAACGCCTGTTTCAGGCGATGACTTTCCCGGCGGCGTTTTGCTTGTGCACCTGTCGCTCCATCCATTTCTGGGCGGTCAGTTTCATCTCGGGATTGAGCAGGCGATAGAGGCGCAGCAGATCGTCTTCATCCGGGGTCAGGACTGCGGGGATATCCTCTTCAATCATGCCGGTCAGAAAGACCTCGGTCGAGACCCCGAAGAGGTCTGCGAGCTTGGGAATGTATTTCCTCAAACTACCGACACGTCCGGTTTCCCAAAAAGCAACAGCCGATCGTGAAACGCCCAATGTATCCGCAAGTTGTTGTTGGCTGAGACCTTGGCTTTTTCTCAACATTGCAATGCGTCTTGTGAGCGCAAAGCTTGGAGATATCTTCTGCGATCGTTCGCTGGTCATCTTTTTCAGGTCTCTGTTCTTGCGGAAGCCTGCTATCGCACCGCGTAGCATTTGAGTTAATAAGTTATCATCCGGTTCTTCGTCAAATCATGTCGAATGACGCCAGGGAGATTTTCTGAGCGCACCCCCGATATGGTCAAGGAACGCCGATACCCGTGCCGGATGGGAGCGGCCGGGGGGTGTCAGCAGGCAGAGTTCTGTTTCGGGTAAGGACCATTCCGGCATAAGCCTGATCAATGTGCCATTTTGTATGTCCTGCGCGATCATGAACTCCGGGAATATTCCAATACCCAGCCCGGCCCGCAGCGCGGGCAAAAAGGCTTCAGCATTGTTCGAGCGGTAACGGCTCGTCGGTGGATCGACCTGCATGGTTTCCCCGTCGCGGCTCATGCGCCATGCTCCGGGTGATTGTGTGCCTTCATAGATCAGCCCGTCATGCTGCCTGAGATCCCTGGGGTGTGATGGCGCACCATGCCGGGCGAGATAGGCTGGTGCGGCCACCAGAAACAGCGGTATGCGGCAAAGGCGCAAAGCGCGCAGCGATGAGGGGGCGTGGGCCGCGATACGTATAGCGATGTCAAACCCCCCACCGATCAGGTCAAGCTGGGTATCCGTATAGGTCATGGCGAGACGGATCTCGGGATACCGCGTCAGAAAATCCGGGAGCAGGGGTGCCACATGATTCAGACCAAAAGAGATTGGGGCGGTCAAGCGCAGCAATCCATGCGGGTGATGAACGGCCTGGCGCAATTCAGCCTCGGCAGCCTCGCCCTCGCCGAGAATTCGGTTGGCGTGGGTCAGTACGCGCTGCCCTGTTTCAGTCAGGGCGAGCTGGCGTGAGGTCCGGTTCAGCACATAGGTGCCTGTGCTGTGCTCCAGACGCGCAATGGCCTTGGAAATGGTGGGGCGCGACAGGCCAAGAGCCCGCGCCGCAGCACTGAAGGAACCAAGCTCGACCACACGGGCGAAGATGGCCAGAGCCTCGAAGTCAGGCAAGCGTTGTGTCATGAAATGGAACCAATCTGTTTCCATTATTTCTATATATTGACGTGCGCCCGATTGCCTATGGTCGATCATCACTCAGGAGGATCATTTCATGATCGACTACCGTCCATTTGCGTCGATCGGCCACGCCGACCATGGCTGGCTCAAGGCCGCGCATCATTTTTCCTTTGCCGGTTATCACGATCCTGCCCGCATGGGCTGGGGGGCGCTGCGCGTCTGGAATGATGACGAGATTGCACCGGATAGCGGTTTTCCCTCGCATCCGCATCGGGACATGGAGATCATCACCTATGTTCGTCAGGGGGCCATTTCACATCGTGACTCGCTGGGTAATGAGGGCCGGACCGAGGCAGGGCAGGTACAGGTCATGTCAGCCGGGACAGGGATCGTTCATAGCGAAGCCAATCTCGAGGCCATTACCACCACGCTCTTTCAGATCTGGATCCAGCCCGACCGGCGTGGTCACGCGCCCTCGTGGGGCACACGGCCTTTTCCAGTCGAGGCACGGGCCAATCGTCTGGTGACGCTGGCCTCCGGTGTCGAAGGTGATGAGGATGCGCTGCGGATCAATGCAACGGCACGGGTCCGGGCGGCGACGATCGAGAAGGGTAGCGCGCTTGAGTGGCAGCTTGAGCCCGGTTGGTCGGGCTATGCCGTTCTGGCTTCTGGCGATGTCACCCTCGTCACTTCCGGATCGCGCGTGAAACTCGCTCCACGCGATGGGGCTGCGCTGCGTGACGAGGCTCTCGTGACAATTGAAGCAGCCAGCGTTTCGGAAATCGTGATTGTCGAAACACGCGACTGATTATCGGGGCATGGTGAGGGGGGCTTGGGCAGGCAACGCACCCATCATGCCAGGCAGTCTGGAAGGATCGCCCCTCGCCGGCGTCAATTGTGATGCAAAATGTCTGAACGTTCTTCCTTATACCCTCCCCCCTAGGGTATAGGGGTTTCATGAGCCCGCCGAATCACCGAAAAATCGCCCTTCGCCTCAAGCAGGCCCACGGCCATCTGGCGACGATCCTCGACATGATCGAGGCCGATCGAAGCTGCGCCGATCTGGCCCAGCAGATTCAGGCTGTTGAAAATACCCTGCGTAATGCCAAGCGCGCCCTGATTCAGGACCATGTCGAGCATTGCGTGATTGAGGCGATGGAAGATGGCGGAACCGGGCGTGACGATGCCATGCGCGAATTTGCCCGTCTCGTTAAATATCTCTGACAGGGGCGTCGCATGATCAGATGTCTCGCCTCGATGCGCAGCAGGATTTTGGCGGTCTCTGTCGTTCTGACGGGTCTTGCGGCTTCATCGTGTCTCGGCGGCACGGCACAGGCAGCGGAGGCCTGGCGTCATGTCTTCACGCTGCCTGAGGAGGCGCAGCGCAACGAGCATGTCGTAATCGTCTCGCTGTCACGGGGCGAGGTGTTCCCCTCAGTGCAGGCGATGGCACGGGTCGATGCCGATACGAGCCGGGTTATTGATATCCATGCAGCCGGTGCAGGCAAGGTCATGGCAGTGCATGTGACGCCCGGTCAGCCTGTCAAACGCGGCGAGGCTTTGATTTCCTACACCGATCACTCCCTGCATGAGCTTCAGCTTCAGCGTGAACAGGTTGATGCCGCCCTGGCTTCGGCGCGTGCCGGTGAGGCGGAGGCGACGATGCTCTATCGTCGCGGTGCGGCGCTTGTCGGGAGTGCGGTCTCACGCGGGGAGCTTGAACGACGCCGGATGGTGCTTGAGCAGCAGCGCGGACTGGTCAAGGCCCGCGAGGCGGACCTTGCGACGTTGGAACACCGGCAGACGGAGGAATTCACCTCCGTAACCGAGCGGATCGTGCAGGACGAGGCATCGGATCTGATCAGCCCGGTCGATGGCGTCGTGCAGGCTGTGCGCACCTCTGTCGCAGCCGATATCAATGCTGGCGACAATCTCGTGACCGTGGTTGATCTCTCCCGCCTCTGGCTGAGCGCCGATCTCTCGCCCGAAGATGCTGCCGGGTTGGCGCCCGGAGGCAAGGCGCGGTTTCGCCCGGCCAGTCAGGAAAAGGGACGGGTAATCGAGGCGCGGATCACCACCGTGGCGGGGCTCGCCGACCCTGCCACAGGGCTTGTGCGCGTGGTCTGCACCCTCGATCACCCACCTTCTTCACTGCGCCCGGGCATGATGCTCGATGCCGCTTTCCAGACCGGCGAGGGGACGCAGGGGCTGCGTGTGCCGGTGGCAGCGCTTCAGCAGATTGATAGTGAGGATGTGGTGTTCGTCCAGCAGGATGCCACGCATTTCATGCCCGTTTCCGTGCAGGTCAAGGCGCGTGACGACGAGCAGGCCATTGTGAGCGGGGCCCTGCACGATGGCGACAGGCTGGTGGGCGAAGGCAGTTTCACGCTCAAATCAATGGCGCTGCTCTCTTCCATGACAGCGGACTGAGCGCGTCATGTGGGAATTTCTGCAGCGCAGCAAGCTTGCTGTGCTCGCGCTTTGCGCGATGCTGGTCCTGGCCGGGCTGATGGTGGTGCCGGGCCTGCCGGTCGAGCCCGTCCCTGATATCTCGCCCCAGCAGGTGCTTGTTTCGGTCACATCGCCGGGCCTTGCGACGGAAGAAGTGGAAAAGCAGATCACCTTTCCGCTCGAGGCGAGCCTGACGGGACTGCCGGATCTGATCGATCTGCGCTCCGTTTCGCGCACGGGGCTTTCGGTCGTCTATCTGCAGTTTAGCGATACCTCCAATCTCGATCTCGACCGGACACGGGTCAATGAGCGTCTGCAAAAGGCCCGTGAGGCCATTACCGTGCCGGTCAGTGTTGCGATGGGGCCACTTGCCACTGGCATGGGCGAGATCATGCAGATGCAGATCGATGGCGACGGACGTTATTCGCCGCTCGACCTCAACAGGCTCATGACCTGGTCCGTGGCGCCGCAGTTAAGGCTCGTGCCGGGCGTGGCTGATGTGAATGTCAATGGCGGGGCCGAAGAGACCTATACGCTGACCCTCGACCCGGCCCGCCTGCGTGCCCATGACATCGCGCTTGGCAGGATCTATGCCGCGATAGAAAGCAATAATGCCTCATCGGGCGGGGGCTGGATTGCACGCGGAGCGGAACAGCAGGTGGTTGTGGGTCGCGCCCTCGTTGGCTCGCTGGCCGATTTCGGGGCCATCCCTGTGGCGATGGGGACCAACGGGTTGGCCATTCGCCTGCGCGATCTGGGCCGCGTCTCGCTTGAGGGGCGCCTGCGTCTCGGCGCTGTCACGCGCGATGGCAGGGGTGAAATCGTCAACGGTGTCGTTCTCATGCAGAAAGGCGCCAGTTCCAATGCGACGCTCGATGCGATCGATGCGGCGTTGCCAGCCATCCAGCAGACGCTGCCCCCAGGCGTGACGCTCAAGCCATTTTACCGGCGCTCGACCCTGACCGATGAAACCATACGCACCATCAAGGAAAACCTCATCCTCGGGGCATGTCTGGTTTTTGTGACGCTGCTTGTCGTGCTGGGGAACTGGCGTGCCGCGCTGGTGATTGTTTCTGTCATCCCTGTCTCGCTCGTCATGGCTTTTGTCGGAATGCGTGTTTTTGGCATTTCGGCCAATCTGCTCAGCCTCGGCGCGATCGATTTCGGTATGATCGTGGATGGCTCGCTGGTGGTGGTCGAGCATCTCATGGTCGAGCGCGCCCGCAATAGACCGGGGGAGAGCCTCGACTCACTGGCCATTCACACCGTGCGCACCGTGCTGCGACCGGTCAGCTTCGCCATTTTCGTGATCATCATGGTCTATCTGCCCATCCTGACCCTGCAGGGGGTGGAGGGCCGTATGTTTAGACCCATGGCGCAGACCATCATCATGGGGCTCGTGACCTCGCTCATTTACTGCTTTGCTGTCGTGCCAATCCTCTCTGCGCTTTTGATGCGTCATGCACCGCAGGACCGCGAAACGCGTGTCGTCCAGTATCTCAGGCGCCGTTATGAGCCGGCTCTGGACTGGTGCGCTGCGCATACACGCAGTGTTTTCATGGGAACAGCCTGTATCTTCCTGCTCGCGCTCGTGCTCGCCTCACGGTTGGGCGGCGAATTCGTGCCCCAGCTTGAGGAGGGGGCGCTGGTGGTCAATGCCATGCGCCTGCCAAGCGCCTCTCTGCCCACTGTTCTGGCATCGGTAACGCAGGAAGAGCGCCTGCTGCGCAGTTTCCCTGAGGTTGAGACCGTGGTGAGCAATACCGGTACCGCCGCCATCCCGACCGATCCGATGGGAACGAACGAGACCGACAGCTTTGTTTTCCTCAGGCCACGTGATCAGTGGCGTGCGGGGATGACCCAGTCGAAGCTCGTGAGCGCCATGAGCGCCAAGCTCAGTCATGACCTTCCCGATGCGGCCTATTCCTTCACCCAGCCGATCGAGATGCGTATGGACGACCTGTTATCGGGTGTGCGTACACAACTGGCTATCTCAGTCTATGGCGATGATCTGTCGATGCTCGACAAGCTGGCCGCGCATCTTGTGAGCGTGATCGCCTCGGTGCCGGGCGCTGCCGATGTCGCCCAGCAGGGTGAGGGGACGGTGGCGTATCTTCATATCGACATCAACCGCGATGCTGCTGCGCGACTGGGCGTTGCGGTGCCAGAAATCCTCTCCACCATCGAAGCGGTAGGTGGCCATATCGGGCGGCCGGTGATTATCGATAATGCCCTTATACCGACACAGATCCGCTTTGCCGGCGGTGCAGTGGCCAGTGCAGCCCGTATCGGCGGGTTGCAGATCAGGCGCGAGGACGGGCGCGGCTGGGTTCTGCTCAAGGATGTCGCGCATATCGCTGTTGATGAAACGACGGCGCGTATCGACCGGGACAGTCTGCGCCGTCGGGTGATCGTGCAGGCCAATGTGCGTGGGCGCGATGTCAAATCTTTCGTTCTTGCTGCGCAGGCGAAGGTCGGGGCATCGCTGCATCTGCCTCCGGGCTACAGGCTCGAATGGGCGGGCCAGTTCCGCAATCTGGACTCGGCCATGACGCGCCTCGCGCAGGTTGTGCCCGTGGCTCTGGTTCTGATCTTCGTGTTTCTTGTGCTCGCTCTGGGCTCACCCCGGGCGGCGCTGCTGGTTTTCATCAACCTGCCGATTGCCGCCACAGGGGGTATTTTTGCCCTCGCCATTAGGGGGCTGCCATTCAGCATTGCCGCCGGAATCGGGTTCATCGCGCTGTTCGGGGTGGCCATTCTCAATGGTGTCGTGCTGGTCAGCCAGATCCGTGATTACCGCCTGACGGGGATGGGCGCTGCCGAGGCGGCCTTTGCTGCGGCAAAAGCCCGCTTTCGCCCGGTTCTGGCCACGGCTTCAGTGGCCAGTCTCGGCTTTTTCCCCATGGCGTTTTCCGGCAGTGCCGGGGCCGAAGTCGAGCGCCCTCTGGCGAGCGTGGTGATTGGAGGGCTGATCACATCAACCCTCCTGACCCTACTCGTGCTGCCGCTGCTCTATGCGCGGTTCTTCAGCCGGGAGGATGCGTCGTTTCCGGCGCAGGAGGTTGATCAGCCCATGCGGTGAAGGGCGCAGAGCTTGTTGCCGTATGGATCGCGCAGATAGGCGAGATAGAGCGTACCGATGGGAGATTCACGCGGGCCGGGGGGATTTTCGATGGCGGTACCGCCATGCGCGACACCGGCCTTGTGCCACGCATTGACAGCTTCGGGTGAGTCCGCCTTGAAACCGATCGTTCCGCCATTGGCGCCGGTTGCGGGTTCGCCATTGAGCGGCGTGGTGATCATGAGTCTGCCACCATCATGCGTATAGAACAGGCGGTTCGGGGGCACCATCTCACCCGGCGGACAACCAAGCGCGCCCAGAGCAGCGTCGTAAAACGCTTTCGAGGCTTCGAGGTCGTCACTGCCTATCGTGATATGACTGAACATGAACTCTCATCTCCTGATGATGAACCCGGCATCCGAGGGCGCCTGTAACGGGTCCCCTCCACCATCCGGGGGCAGAAGTCTCTGCCGCATGGGAGGATCGGGAGATCGGGCAGGGCTGTCAATCCGCCCCCCCAGCCCGCTTTGCAGGCGCGCAGTGTAGGAAGGCGGAAGCGGGAACGATCCTATACGGCAAAAAGGCCGGAAGCGTTTCCACTCCCGGCCTGATCAGGCGATTTGCGATATGAGGCTGGTCGCGCTGCGGTCAGAGGCTCGCGCTGACGCGCCCGAAATAATAGCCGCCGGTGAAGGGCACCTGATTGGAGAACTGATCGTACATCGACCCACCTGCCGGTACGAGATTGCCCGGGAGACGACGGGGGCGGACATTGAAGACGTTGTTCACGCCGATGGAGGCATGGACGCGCGAGGTGATCTTGTAGCCCACCTCAAGATCGGTCAGCCAGCGGGGTGTGTTCTTGAACTGGCCAAAACAGGAATTGGAGTAGCGCAGGGCGCCACCGCTGGCACAGGTTGCCGAGGCCGGGGTCCAGTCCTGATAGGTCATCATGTTGGTGGTTTCGCCATAACGGCTCTGGCGGATATTCACATCCCACTTGCCGATGGTCCACAGCGCGTTGAGAATGATCTTGCTGCGGGGTGTGGCGGTGGTGATGTAGGCGATGGTCTGCTCGTTCAGCAGCGGCTTGCCGATGGTCGAGATGCCATTGTGATGCAAGCGTGTGCGGTTGAGGTTGAACGCCGCCATCAGCGCCAGATTGCCGTAATCATGCATATGCACAAGATAATCGGCCTTGATATCCAGACCCTGCGTGCGCGTGCTTGCCCCGTTCGAGAGGAAGTAGGCCGAAGACGCTGCCGCATTGGTAGCGGTCGGGGAGACATCGAAGCCGAAAGAGCGGATGGCGTCCAGCGCCTGTGCGCCGCGTACCGTGCCACCCTGCACGATACGGTCACGCAGATTGATCTGGTACACATCGGCTTCGACATGCAGGCCGCGTACCGGCTCCATGGTGAAACCCGCACTGGCATTGACAGAGCGTTCCGGCTTCAGGCCCTGAGCACCCAGCGAGCGGGCGGCGGCGGACTCCACCGGGAGCTGACCGCCAACGCTGCCGGTACCGGCAAAGATGTTCAGACGGCTGAAATGGGATTCCTGCAGTGTCGGCGCACGGAACCCGTTGGCGATGGTGCCACGCAGCGCGAAGCGTCTGGTGAAATCATAGCGCGCTGAAAGCTTGCCGTTTTCGGTGTTGTCAGTGTCGGTATAATATTCGTAGCGGCCTGCCACATCGATGGAGAGCTTGCGCGTCGGGCGGAAGGTCGCATCCACATAGGCCGAGTAGATGTTGCGATACCACGTGCCTGCCGATTGCGGCGGGATACCGGCATGTTCCACCGGGCCGCCATCGAGATAGGATTCCGGATTACCCGAGATGATCTGATAGGAATCCAGACGGTGCTCACCGCCGAACGCCAGGCTGACCGGCATGGACCAGATATTGAACCCGCGACGCAGGTCGAGATTATTCGTCCATTGCGTGTTTTTCTGGGTGTAGTCCCAGAACTTGCTGGGTGAATAACCTGTGCGGGCAAGTTCGCCCAGATTGACCACATCGCGGATGCTGATGCGCGAATTATCGCCACCATAGACTGTTGAGAGATTCCAGTCGAAGCCGAACAGGTTCTCGCCCTTGAGGCCAAGCTCGGCGGCGTAATCCAGTTCATCATCCCCCGTGATGGGGCGGAGTTCGCTGATGCCTGCGGCGGGAACAACATAGGGGTATTTATAGGCGCGCATTTCTGCATGGCGATAGCCAAGCGTGGCCTGTCCATAGAGTTCGATACCGGCAGCAAGCGGCTTGCCGAAATTGAGCGCGAAGGTCTCGCGTGTTTCTTTCGGCGTGCTCAGATAATCGGTCTTGCGACCGCGCCAGCTTTCGGAGCCTGGCTTGACGCCCACAAAGTAGTTCTTGGTATCGGCGCCGGCTGGCCAGTAGCCAAGCAATGCATGATCGGGGCCCCAGGCAATAGCGTGCTGTGTCTGATAGAACTGCGCGCCCAGATGGACATAACCATCCTTGCCGAGTTTGAACCCGCCATCAGCGTCAAGCTGGTATTGCTCGCCACTGCCGAGATAGGCATTGGCACCGCCCTGACCGCTGAGCGTCAGCCCGTGATCCTTTTTCTTGGTAATGATATTCACCACACCGGCGATGGCGTCTGAACCATACATGGCGGCGGCGCCATCCTCGAGCACCTCGATATGGTCGATCATGTTGCCAGCCAGCATGTTCAGATCGACGCCTGACGAGGCAAATTGCGGCCCTGGCTTCTGCACGATATTGGCGGTGGAATGACGGCGCTTGCCATCGACCAGAACCAGCGTCTCGTTCGGCCCCAGACCACGCATCTGGATGGACGACACCAGCGAGTTGGTATTGGACCCACGCGCGCTCATGGTGATGGAGGGATAGGTGCGTGTCAGCGCATTGGCGACGTTCAGCTCGCCCGAGCGCTCCAGCGTCTTGGAGGAGATCACCACGACGGGGCTGATGCTCTGGCGGGCCTTCACATGGCTTTCACGCGTGCCTGTCACGACGACCTGCTCGGCATCGTCGGTGCTTTTGACGAATTTGTTTTTCTTCGTCAGGGCCGTGGTCTTGTCGGCTTTTTTCTGTGCGACGTCCTGCGCCTCGGCGGCGCTTGCGGCATCGGCAGCGCGGCTCACGAAGGGCGTGCAGGCAGTCGTTGCAACGAGGAACAGGGCAAGTCTTTTCACCGGTCTCTCCGACACGTGTCTTGGATGTAACGGGTCGCAAAAGCGTTACCGGGAGCGTTTGAGTAAAGTTAAGCTTTTATGGCAACATGTCGAAAGATTTCCATCGTATATTTATATGTTTCTAGGGTCGTTCGAGTAATGATTCTATGTCTATATTATGTAAGGTGAGCATAATCTAGATATGCAATTATGCAGTTATTGTCGGGGAGAGAGTCGTATTTATATACACTTATCAATATATTTACAATATATTCATATATAGATATTTGGTATCAATGTTCCCTCTAGCATCTGTCTATCTGTTCTCTGCCATCTTGGCACTACGGGAAGAAGATTTTTGCGCGATAGATGAAATGTAACTACTTTATAAATATAATTTCATTCCAGTTGGCAGGTAGATTGTTCTGGTTTTCGTATTTTGACCGGCCGTATCGTGGTTTAGTGCCGTGTCATAAACTTGTCATGAAGCCGACCGGGCAATCCGACAGGTGATACCCCCCTGAACGGCCATGATCATAACGATATCCGATCAATCGCGTGTCTGCAGGCTGAGCGGCTCCCCAAGAGAGTCGATGCGACAGCGCTGTGCACGGGCTATAAGAGAAAGGCATTGTTCCGCCCCCTCTGCGATATTGTCTCCAAGGCTCGTGCTTTGCGAGCTTACAGAGTTTCGGCACGTACCGGCCTGGGGGCAGACCAGCCGGGAGGTGATCTCATCTGTCTGAGGTCACAGGGCAATCGCGTGCCTGAATGATGCTCGTCTGGAACTGATCCTCATTGCATCCGCAAAGCTGGAGCCGGGCGATTTGTCGGGCGCTTTCGTCTCGCTGAGTGCAGATCATGGAGCGACAGCAGGTCAGCAGATCTTCCGTTATCCGTTTGATGCCGCGTGCGGGGCTCAAAGGATCGTGGTGTCAGCATAACTGATTTGTCACAGGATGCGTCCTGCCACCCGAGCGACAATGATCCGATGTTGAGACCACGAGCCGATCACCAGGTCGTCTCACATTCAGGCAAGAAATGTTACAAAAGACCCTGTGTATCCTTACTGCTGGTGTTGATAAAGTCGAGGGGTAATCCCAGAGGAAAATATGACAGCAGCACCAATCCTGAGCATAATAATACCGTGCTACTGTGAAGAACAAAATGTCAGGCCTCTCATCAATGCACTCGAAAAAACGCTCAGTGGCATTGCGTGGGAAATCATTTTCGTCGATGACAATTCACCCGATGGGACGATCCACACGGTCCGGAATATTGCGGCGCTGGATCGGCGAGTGCGTGGCATCGTCCGTATGGGCCGTCGTGGCTTATCATCGGCCGTGACCGAGGGCATATTATCCTCATCGGCAACATTCGTTGCGGTGATGGATGGTGACCTGCAACATGACGAGTCTTGCCTGCTTCCCATGCTGGCCGCTCTCCAGGGCGATCAGTATGATCTCGCCGTCGCCAGTCGGCACGTGCTCGGGGGTGACTGTGGGGGGCTCTCCGGTTTCTGGCGGCGTTTCATTTCCCGTCTGGGCAATCTGGTGGCCATGTCTGCCTCTGCCCCAATCAATGACCCGATGAGTGGCTTTTTCCTGATGCGGCAGCGTGATTTTGAAGCGCTCGCTCCTCGCCTGACCGGACACGGGTTCAAGATCCTGTTCGAGATTATCATGACCAGTCCGAAATCGCTCCGGATCAAGGAGTGTCCCATGGTTTTCCGGGAGCGCGTTCATGGCGAAAGCAAGATGACACCCAGGATCATTGGCCAGTTTTTTGTGGCTCTGGCTGAAATCAAGATACGAAACGCCTTCCGGTGATCATGTCAGGCGAAGGTGGGCTCTCTTGAAGCAACTGAACAAAATAGTCGTCGCGTATTATCCGCATTTTTTTCTGCTGTTCGCGGCCCTGATGATACGGTTCATGACATTGGGGAACCCCATCCTTGAATGGGATGAGGAATTCTATCTCTTCGGAGGGGGGCGGTTACTGCAAGGCTATCTGCCCTATGTCGACTTCTGGGACCGCAAGCCAATTGGCCTGTTTCTGCTCTACGCCGTTTTTCATCTATTCGGGGCGTATCGGGTTATCGCCTACCAGATCGGGGCACTGCTCGCCCTGTGGGGCACGGCGCTACTGATACGGCGCATGGCGTCGAGGATTGCTCCCGCCAGCGGAGCGCTGGTTGCGGCGCTCATCTATGAGATTTGGCCCACTCTGGCACAGGGCGAAGGTGGCCAATCGCCCATTTTCTATAATCTCCTGGTCGCTGGCGCGATGTGCCTTCTTCTGGATCACCTGCAAGATTTCGAGGGGAATGATAGAAAACGCCGCAGAACGCTCGGCATCCTGATCATGCTCCTTTTAGGGGTGGCTATTCAGATAAAATATACCGTTGTCTTCGAAGGGATGTTTGCTGGTCTATATCTGATATATCAGGAAATAAGATCAGGGAGTGCCCCCAGAAGCATCATTGCTGACTCTGCCATATGGGTTTTCGTTGCCGTATTACCCACGATTGCCTCTGCTCTTTTCTATATAATGAGCGGTTATGGGCATGAGTGGCTGTTCTCCAATATTTCTTCGGTGTTTCTGCGTGCGACCGAAAGTCATCAGATTATCTCGGAGAGACTGATCAAGCTTCTGCCTTTGCTGGGGCCGTTTTTCATCGTCATGGGCGTGAATTTTCTATTTAGAAGAAGCTATCCTGCACAACAGACACCTTACGTCTTGTTTCTGACTATGTGGGCGATGGTGGCGTTCGGTGCGTTCGTGATTTTTGGCACCTGGTACATCCATTATATCCTCCCGCTCCTCGTACCCTTTTCCATCCAGATTGCCCCGCTGTTCTACAGGAAATCCGGTCGCAATCTGGCGTGGCTTATGGCAATTCTCGGGCTGGTGGCGTCGCAGCTGAGTACCTGGAAGCATTTGAGATCGAGTGGTGGAAAAGAGCTTTTCCTGGCGCTCGAGAAAAGTGTGGATTACGGAAAATCAGGTTGCCTTTTTATCTATAACGGTCCCGTTGCGCTCTATGATGCCCTGCCATATTGCCGATTGACGTCGCATCCATTTCCATCCCATTTCGGGCTCGAGCGCGAAGCCGGTGCAACGGGCATGGACCCTCTCGCGGAGCTGCATGCCGTTCTGACGCAGGAACCTGCATATATCATCAGCCAGGAGCCGGAAGCTGCCGGTGAAAACCGGAATGTGCGCAAGGCGCTGTATGACGCGCTCTCCCGGGATTATGTCAGGACCTACAGCTGGATTTCGCGACCCCATCGCAGAATGCTGTCGGTTTATAAACGGAGCAAGGGGGTGCTCCCCCCTCATCCTGCGCTTGCGCCTGTCCCACAGTCAGAGTGACCTTCCTTTTGTCAAACCTCGGGGCGTGGGTGTCGTGATCGTTCCGATCGAATAATGAGAGACGTGGCCAATCGCGTCCGTCCCCGTGCCACAGATCGACCAGGGACAGGCATTTGGGCGATTGCCTCGAACCTTCATGCCGCGCGACGTTCCCGCTACATGACGCGCCTTTTCGTACGCATCTTTACGCTGTACCAGAACGGGTTCAGGATCGGCCGGGTCGTAAGTTGCCTGTTCGTGCCCCGGCAATCATGGCTGCCCATGTCAGGCTGCTAAATGAGCCTGCGACGCCAGATGAATTGGCGCTTTTCTCCCGTCTGATCGCACCGGTCGGATGATCGCGGCGTGGAAAGGCCTCAAGGTTCCTGACTGTACGTTTGGTACGATTACCGCAGCCTCCTTCGGGGAACGCATCTCAACGCGACGGTAAGAGACCTAATTCTCATTTCACAGCGTGATTTTTGCAATTTGAGCCTCTGGGGAATAGCCCCTTCGCAAGCTGGCGTCTTTTCCGCTGCCCCGATGGGTTTAAGCGTGTGGCACGCTGGCGACGGCCAGCCAGAGCTGCTGGACAAGGTCACCGTGCTGATTTTCGGATTTGCAAAATGGCGTAGGTTATGGATTGATACATTATATCATCATTCAGAGCCGAGCTGCTGCCCATGACCCGTGCCCGTCTATCGCTTTTCCTCTCCTCGGCCCTGTTCGGTGCCGTAACGCTTGCGGACGCTGCACGCGCCGATGAGGGCATGTGGACATTCGATCATCTGCCCAACGCGACTTTGCAGAAGACCTATCATTTCAAGCCTGATGCCGCCTGGATCCAGCACGTTGTGCAATCCTCGGCACGTCTGGCCGAGGGATGCTCTGCCTCCTTCGTGTCAGGCAACGGTCTGGTCATGACCAATCATCATTGCGCCAATTCATGCCTTGCCGCCTTGTCTGACAAGGATCACGACTATTTCCGCGACGGGTTCTACACGAAGGACCTCGCCGATGAGCGCCAGTGCCCCGGTATGGAGCTCGATCGCCTCGACACCATGAAAGATGTGTCTGCCCCTGTGGCAGAAGCCACCAAGGGCAAACAGGGGGCCGCCTATTCGGCAGCCCTGCAGGAAGTGGAAAGCAAGCTGACCAAGGATTGCGTGGGCGGTGACGACGCGCATTGGCGCTGCGACATGGTCTCGCTCTATCATGGTGGGCAGACCGCGCTTTACCGTTATCGCCGCTACAACGATGTGCGCGTGGTGATGGCCCCCGAGCAGGGGATCGCTTTCTTTGGCGGTGATCCGGATAATTTCGACTATCCCCGCTACGATATCGATCTGTCGATGCTGCGCGTCTATGAGGGCGGCAAGCCGGTGAACACGCCGTTCCTGCAGTTCGATCCGAACGGCCCCAAGG
Organism: Asaia bogorensis NBRC 16594; assembly: GCF_001547995.1. Classification (NCBI taxonomy): domain Bacteria; kingdom Pseudomonadati; phylum Pseudomonadota; class Alphaproteobacteria; order Acetobacterales; family Acetobacteraceae; genus Asaia; species Asaia bogorensis. The sequence goes on along the minus strand of NZ_AP014690.1, from coordinate 2,695,147 downwards.
CGGATGATCTTGTTTTCACCTCCGGCAATCCGGGGCGCACGCAGCGCGGGCTGCCTGCTGCAGCCCTTGCATTCCAGCGTGATGTCGCCAATCCGGCAATCATCGCCATGCTTTCCGTGCGTGAGGGGATGCTGTGGCAATATAGCC
>NZ_AP014690.1:887500-1045000 GCF_001547995.1 Asaia bogorensis NBRC 16594 | reverse complement strand
TGAGCGCCTCTGGCGCACGCGCCGTTGTAGTGCCGGAACTGATCGGTTCCTGGACGCAGGATATCATCGAAGGGCTCGATCTGGCCTTCGGTGGGTCTCCCGCCGAGTTGCTGCAGCGACCCGCTTCGAGCGAACCGCTCCCGGTCATTGATACAAATGACCTGTCCTATCTCCAGTTTTCTTCGGGCAGCACGCGCTTTCCTATAGGTGTTGCTGTGACGCAGTCAGCCGGGATGGCCAATGCCCGGGCAATCGCTCGTGACGGCTTGCAGGTTACCGAAACGGGCGATCGCTGCGTGTCCTGGTTGCCGCTCTATCATGACATGGGGCTCGTCGGGTTCTTTCTCACCCCCATGACATGTCAGCTCACTGTCGATCTGCTGCCCACGCGTGAGTTTGCCCGTCGCCCGCATGTCTGGCTCGATCTGATCAGCCGCAATCGCGGGACGATCGCCTACAGCCCATCCTTTGGCTATGAACTTTGCGCGCGTCGTCCGGTCTCCGGCGATCTCGATCTCTCCTGCTGGCGTATCGCCGGCATCGGGGGTGATATGATCCGCCATCATATCCTCGAGACTTTTTCCGAACGCTTTGCGGCATATGGTTTTGACGGTCGCGCCTTTGTTGCCAGCTACGGTATGGCTGAAGCTACCCTCGCCATCAGTTTCGCACCCCTCAACACAGGCATCGCGACCGACACGATTGATTTGCGCACGCTGGAGACCGAAGGCGTGGCGCGGGCATCCAACGATCCCTCTCATGCTCTTCGCACTTTTGTGCTTTGTGGCGTCGCCCTGCCAGAACACGATGTTCAGGTGCGCGATGCCAAGGGCGACCTGCTGGAGGAACGCCACGTTGGCATGGTCTATGTCCGTGGCCCCAGCCTGATGCGCGGCTATTTTGGCCGCGATACCGAGACGGCCGAAGTGCTTGATGAGAAGGGATGGCTCAACACGGGCGACCTTGGCTACATGCTCAACGGGCAGGTGGTCATTACAGGTCGCGCCAAGGACCTGATCATCATCAATGGTCGCAACATCTGGCCGCAGGACCTTGAGTGGTCTGCTGAGCACGAAATCACCTCCCTGCGGTCACGCGATGTCGCCGTGTTTGCCGTTGAAGAAGAAGCTGGCGAACGCGTAGTGGCCCTCGTGCAGTGCCGTGCGACCAATGACGACGACCGTGCCCGCCTGCGCGAGGAGACGATGGGCCTTTTCCGTCGCCAGCACGGCGTTGATGTAGACGTCATTCTCGTGCCGCCACATACCCTGCCCCAGACATCGTCTGGCAAGCTGACGCGAGCCCGGGCAAAGGCCATGCTTCTCGCTGGTCAGTTCGAGACCATGACCAGCAGCACCGCAGCCTGACAAACATGCCGGAGCCTCATCCAAGGTTCCGGCACCTCGTTCAGGGCTTCGGAGAAACTGCCCCCTCTGGCCTTCCTTTCAAGCCTGACGCATAAGACGCTTCATCTGGGGTGCTTGTCACCCGAACGCCAAAAGCCGGAGAATTTTGATGACCGATACGGTCGCCTCCATCACTGCGATGATCATCGACAAGCTCCTTGCCAATCCGAAGGTGCCACGCGACATCAACGGTGACAGCAAGATTGTCGAAGATCTCGCTTTCGACTCACTGGCCGTCATGAATTTTGTCATGGAAATCGAGGATGAACTCGATGTTTCCGTGCCGCTCGACAAGCTCGCCGATATCCGCACGATCCACGATCTTGCCGTGTGCCTCTCAAGCCTGAAATCGGGTGGTTGATCCTCGTGACCGATATTTTTGCCAAATATGCAGGCCTCAAAACCGCCGCCGCTGGTCTGACCGCCAAGTCGCCGCGCAACCCGTTCGGCGTCGTCATCGATCACCCTGTCTCGGCGACGGTAGGCCTGATCGAAGGGCGCGAGACACTGCTGTTTGGAACAAACAACTATCTCGGCCTGAGTCAGTCCCGTGCCGCGGCAGAAGCCGCAATTGAGACGGTCAGGCGCGAGGGCGTTGGCACAACAGGTTCACGCATTGCCAACGGCACCTATGCCCTGCACCGCAGGCTGGAAGCCCGTCTGGCTGAAGTGTTCCGCCGCCGTCACTGCATGATTTTCTCGACCGGCTATCAGGCCAATCTCGGCGCGATCTCGGCTCTCGCGGGCAAGGACGACATCCTGCTTCTCGATGCAGATAGTCATGCAAGCATCTATGACGCGAGCCGCCTCGGTTACGCCCAGGTCATACGCTTCCGCCACAACGACCCGGCTGATCTCGACAAGCGCCTGTCGCGCCTGAAAGACCACCAGGGCGCAAAACTCGTCGTTGTCGAGGGCATCTACTCCATGACCGGCAACGTCGCGCCCATGCACGAATTTGCCGAGGTCAAGAAGAAGCACGGCGCCTATCTCTTGGCGGACGAGGCTCATTCCTTCGGTGTGCTTGGTGAGAACGGTCGCGGCGTGGCTGAGCGGGACGGCTGCGAAGACGATGTGGATTTCGTGGTTGGCACGTTCTCCAAGTCGCTTGGTACCGTGGGCGGTTACTGTGTCTCGAATCTCGACGGGCTGGAGCTTATCCGTCTCTGCTCACGTCCCTACATGTTCACGGCGTCGCTTCCGCCAGAAATCATCGCCTCCACGCTCGCCGCGCTGGATGAGATGCAGGCCCGCCCCGAACTGCGCAAGCAGCTCTATGCCAATGCCGAGCAGCTCAATCATGGCCTGCACAAGCTGGGTTTAAAGACCAGCCCGCATGTCAGCCCGGTCGTTGCCGTGACGCTGGAGACAGTGGAGCAGGCCCTGGCATTCTGGAACCGCCTGCTCGAACTGGGCGTCTATGTGAATCTCTCACTGCCGCCCGCGACACCGGACGAGCATCCGCTGCTGCGTTGTTCTGTCATGGCTGTCCACACGGCTCAGGAGATCGATAAGGCGCTTTCCGCCTTCGCTCAGGCCAAGGCAGAAATTATGGGCTGAACATCGCCCGCCACGGCGTTAAAAAGGGAGGCCAGTCTGTCACTGGCCTCCCTTTTTTTGTCTCAGCAAGCCTTTGGCCTCAGCCCTTCATCCCCTTGAGGAAGATCCCTCTGGCCCGCCACAACAGGCAAGGCAGGCAGATGAGCGGGTGGCGAGCCTCGAAGGGCGAGAGTGCAAGACGAAAACCGCTATGTCGCTCGATTTTCCACGCAAGATAGGCCGCCCCATCGCGAAAAGTGAAGGCCGCCTTCACCAGGCGGGCGATATTACGCCATCGCCCGTGTCGCGCCATGCGGGCCCAACGTTTGCCGGCACGGATCCGGGCAAGCCGCGTTAATCTGGGCCTCAACTGGCCGTCCCGCTCGTCGAATTCCAGATGGCCCAGCGTCCACGCATCGCGTGTGAGAGCTGCATACCGGTTTTCGAGCCCCTGCATGATGGTTGAACCACGGCTCTCATGCTCGACCCGCAATTCGGCGCGATAGGTCCGACTGAAGAGAAGGCGCCACCACTCGGCGGGCGCATGCGTACCCTCACCCAGACGTGCGGCCCAGCCAGAAGCGGTCACAACGGCACGGCGCAGCACATCGAGAAGTGCCTCGGCGGAATCCGCATTGCGTACCCAGACAAGCCGTACAGGCTGGCAGAAACGCGCCCAGAGCGTCGTATCCTGCGAGCGTGGCGAAACACGGGAACGGAATTGCGCCAAGGTAATCAGTGCGACCTTGGCCCGCAAAATCTGACCCCCGACCTCATGCTCGGCATAAAACACATTCGGTGGAAGCAATGCGTTGCCGAGCAAGGCCAATGGAGGAGCTGGCCAGTCTGACAGGCGCTCGAGCACGATATAGAAGTCAAAAAGCCCGTCAGGATCGAACTGGCGCAGGCCCGAACCGTAGAACAGGACCCCGAGCGGGCGTGCAGTCCCAAGTATATGGGCCACCAGCTGGTGGATACGCGGGTCAACCGGGGTTGTCAGTTCGCTAATCAGCGTCCGGTCAAGCAGGGTCTCGGTCTCGACCGGACGTGCCGCATGGTCAGTCATGCACAAAGCCAAACTGGGGCCCTTCGGAAAGAAGGATACGATGTCCTGCTCCGGGCGCAAAGCGCTCACCATCAAGCACGAAATCCCCCGCGCAGGTCAGGACCATTCGGCTGGCGCGTCCGCTCATGTAGTCTCCGCTCTGGCGCAGCCACGAAGGAGCGCGCCCCCGCAGCAGCGACCAGGTCGCCTGAAGCAGGCGGCGGGGATGATCGGCCACATGCAGATAGTGCAGCCCTTCGGACCTCGCCTTGCCGCTATTCCAGAATGGCCAGATGCCCAGATCCAGCTTTTGCAGCGCCGTCGAGAGAAACAGGAAGCTCTGACCGTCAGCGAGGGTTTCGCCATCGCCCTCGAGCGTGAAGCGATCTCCCGTCAGCCAGGTCTCACGCTGCCGGCGCCAAAGCAGGCTGCCGAACGCGCCCACCAGCGTAACGGCCACAGCGAGATTATGCGGCGCGTAACGCAGCACATGCGGGGAATGGGCTATTGCAATGGCACGCGCATAGCCGGAACTGCCCTGAAACATGCCAAGGCGCGCCCCATGCTCGTTTTCCGGCCATGAAATCTTGAGCGGGCGTCGATTGGTGCGTGGAAGCACTTCGCCATGGTTCCAGAGCTGGCGCAGGGCGGCGATCCCGCGATGCGTGAACCCGACGTCACGGGCAATCAGATTGGTGTTGCCGGACGGAAAGATGGCGAGATCAGGCAACGCGCCTTCCGGATAGGCGCGCATGACGGCCGTCATGACGTCGCTGACTGTTCCATCACCGCCATTGATCGCAATCAGCCGGACATTGCGTCGCGCGAGATCCTCGACCATCTCGGTCATCTCGTCATGGGAAGCCGGGACAAGAAACCCCTCCCCCAGAAGCTGATGCGCCTGTCTGGCAAATTTCCTGCCATCGCGCCTGTTCTTGCGACTGCGTGGATTATGGATCAGGGCTAGGCGCACGGCAGTATCATTTATGTTACGGTCAATCCTCTGGCCCGACGCAACTTCGGGCGTCCGCCTTGCGCGGCGCCATAGCATGACTTACGCAGCGGGACCAGAAACCGATTGGTCATTTTTGGATTTTGCCGGTATCGGCCTTTGACCTGTGGTGACGAGGAGAGAGGCAGATGACCGGAAACAGCGATACGTCACCAGTGGTTCTGGCCCATCTGTCGGATGTTCACCTCCCCCCGCCTGCCCCCCTGCCGTCATGGCGTGCTTTCACGAACAAACGCGCCCTGAGCGTCGCTTCCTGGAAGCGCCACAGGGTGCATCGCCACCGACCCGAGCTTGCGACTATCGTGCGCGAGGATATCGTCGCCGCCGCTCCGGATCTCGTTCTCAATACGGGCGATCTGACCAATTTCGGACTGCCGGAGGAATGCGCCGCAGCGGCTGACTGGCTCGCCTCCATGCCGGCCCGGACGCTGGTGGTGCCCGGCAACCATGATGCAATGGTCCGCTCGAATTGGCCGGACCATGCCGGGTTATGGTCAAAGTGGATGGAAGACACCGACGAGACCAGCTTTCCGTATTGCCACATCCACGGCAATGTGGCGGTCATCGGGCTGAATTCCGCAATCCCGACACCACCCTTCATGGCTTGTGGGCGCATCGGCAAGACGCAGCGCGAGAAGCTGGCTCAACTTCTGGACGAGACAAAGATTCTTTGTCGCGTGGTCATGATCCATCATCCGCCACGGGCCGGGCTTGTTCCGTGGCGCAAATCCCTGCTCGATCACAAGGCCGTTGCTACAGTCATCGCCCAGCACGGAGCCTCGATTGTCCTTCACGGACATTCGCATGACGCTACGCTTGCAACGGTCCCGGGCAGCGAAATTCCTCTGGTTGGCGTTCCATCAGCATCCCTGCTGTCCTCACGCCCCTGGCGTCAGAGTGGCTGGAACAGAATCGCCATTACTCCCACGCAGGAAGGCTGGACCATCGACCTGCAAACCAGACAATTCACGAGTGATGTCGGCTGGCGGTGCAGCCGCCATCGGCGCTGGCAGCAACACTCAGAACTGCGCGGTCAGATCATGAAGGCGAATGAGCCACGATGATGCGCCTCCCCCATTTTCCCACGCTTGATCGCTATCTGCTGGCCCAGCTCGTTCCCCCCTTCGTGGTGTCGCTGGCGGCGGTGCTCGCGGCGCTCCTCCTGGAGCGCCTTCTCGTCCTGTTCGATGACCTCGCCGCGGAAGGCAGTTCGCTGGCGACCTTTGTGGCCCTGCTGACGGATCTGCTGCCGCATTATCTGGGCCTCGCCCTGCCTGCTGCCCTGTGCGTGAGCGTCTTCCTGATCATCCGGCGCATGAGCGACAACAATGAGATCGACGCCCTGATGGCGAGCGGCGTTTCTCTTTTGCGCATCGCACGCCCTTATATGTGGACCGGCGTTGCGGTCGGCTGCGGCAGTATTCTGCTCTACGGCTATATCCAGCCGGTTGCTCGCTACGATTTCCGCTCTGGTTTCTATTATGCCGCCCATTCAGGCTGGGCCCCCCACCTGCAAGCTGGCATGTTCGCGACAACAGCAGATGATTCCATGCTCACCGCCGATCGCGTGACCCGTAATGGTACCGTTCTGCATGAGGTTTTCATTCGCCAAAGAGAGCCTGGTGGCGCCGTCAGGATCATCACCGCCCATCGCGGACTGATCACCGCGGTGCCTTCGCTCAAACAGACACGCCTTGACCTGTGGGATGGGCTGATTGTCTACGACCCGCGCGATGGCAGCAACAAGGCCACGCAGACCCGCTTCGACCACAGCATGAAAGTGTTCGACCAAAGTCATGACACGGCGGTCTTCCGCTCGCGCGGCATTGATGAGCGTGAATTGACCCTCGTGGAGCTGGCAACCCGGCTCGAGGCGTCCCATCAATCCGACAATCAGAACGGAAATGGTGGTATTACCCGCTCGAGCCTGCGTGCGGAGCTCGATTTCCGTCTTGCGCGTGCGCTTGCCATACCGTTCATCCCGCCGCTCGCTGTAGCGCTGGCGATTGGTGCCAAAAGACGACGCCCGATCATTGGGCTGATCGCCCTTGCCCTCGTTCTGGTGGGGTTTGACCATACGCTGCAATTTGGTCACGGCCTGGTGGCGACGGGCAGCATGCGCGGCTTCTTCGCCATATGGCTGCCCGAAATCGCTTTCTGTACGGTCTGTCTCGCCTCAATTTTCAGACGCTCGCGTGGATCGTGGCGACGCCGCAAGGCCATTCCGCTCGGCCCGGCAAAGGCCACATCATGATCCCGCTCAATCCATCGCGCTCCGTGCTTCTGATGCATCTGACCAGAAGCTTCATCGGGCGCACACTGATCTGCGGGGCCATACTCGTCTCGATGATGGAGATCCTCGGACTCCTTGAGATGACAACGCCCATACTGGAGCGCCATCTTGGTGCCCTTGGGCTGGTCCGTTATGCCCTGCTGAAATTACCGGCCCTGACCGTACAGACCCTGCCACTCAGCACCCTCATCGGCGCGTTGTTCATGCTTATGCAGATGACGCTTGCAAGCGAGATGGCCAGTCTGCGCGCCGCCGGTCTGTCGACCACAAGGCTGCTGACACTCCTACTGCCCTCCATAGGCATCATCAGTGTCGCGGGGATTCTCACACAGGAAATCATCGCGCCACGCACCGAGCTTTCTCTCGCGAAATGGTGGAACCAGACCGATCCGAAAGCTGCCGGAAGCGGTCATGGTTTCTGGTTTCACGCCTCGGGCAATGTCATTCACATCGACAGCTTCACAGAAGGCGGTCGCCGTATCCAGAAAATCGCGGTCTACCACCGCGCCAATGGGGGTGATCTGACCGCTACGGATACCGCACCGGAGATGGTTTACGACACCCTCACTGGCTGGCGCGCTGCCTCGGTGCGCAGCCTCGTCCTGAAAAGCAACCGCGTGGAGACCACCTTGCGGCAGGACGTGTCGCTGCTGCCAGCCCGCGTGACACCGGATACGCTGATCCAGCTCTCGCAATCCTATCCGGTTCTTTCCTGCTGGTCGCTATGGACCATACTGCATCGTGGCGGTGCCTCCAGCCTGCCCAAGGCCACCTATCGCATGGCGCTTTTTGCGCCTTTCACCCTGCCGGTTTCGCTTTGCGCCATGCTGTTTCTGGCGCTGCCTGTCATCTATATTCCCCCCCGCACAGGCACCCGTAGCCTCCTGCCCATTGCGGCGCTGGCTGCGGGTTTTGGTTTCATCGTGTTGCAAGGCCTGATACAGGCTCTTGGCAATGCGGGGACCTTGCCTGCGTTAATTGCCGTCACGGCGCCTCCCGCCCTGGCATTCCTCCTTGGAGGGGCATGGATAGTGAAGATGGAAGAGAAATGAGTACGTTCAATTCTGAACACTCGGAAGGCTTCTGGCGCGCCTTCTGGAACGCCCGGAAAAACCAGGGCTCACTCCGCACGGGACGAAGCTTCGATCTGGGAAAGATGAGTCTGCCCCATCTCTGGATGGCCTATCTCACCTACCCCACCATTCTGCTCTATTTCGCGCTCATTCTGACTTCAGCTGCCGCCGCGCTCTGGTTTGGTCCGAAGGCTGCACCGACGCTGATCACCATCGTTCTGGTGGTGGGCATCTACCCGTTTGCCTGGTACGCCATCCATCGCTTCATCCTTCATGGACGCTGGCTGTATCGCAATCCGCTGACTGCCTCGCTTTGGAAACGCGTCCATTTCGACCATCATCAGGATCCCCATCTCCTTGATGTGCTGTTTGGCTCACCGCTCAACACGATCCCGACCATCGCCATCATTGTCATGCCTATCGGCTGGGCCATCGGCGGTATCAGCACGGCATTTGCCGCGCTCTCCACGGGCCTGGTCATGACCTGCATCTATGAGTTCTTTCACTGCATCCAGCATCTGGCCTACAAGCCGCGCTGGAACTGGGTTGCGAAAATCAAGCAGCTGCATGTCCTGCATCACTTCCATGATGAGGACGGCAATTACGGCATCACGAACTATGCTGCCGATCGCCTGTTCGGAAGCTTCTACAAGGACGCCCGCGCCCGCCCCCGCAGTGCTCATGTATTCGACCTCGGCTATGACCTTGAGGAGGCACAGCGCTATCCCTGGGTGATGAAGCACACGGGCGCCCCGCCCAAGCAGCGCCCCGACGGCGCCCGGCGTGGCAGCGCCGCCTCGTGACACTACCCGCGCTGGTTCTTGCAGGCTCACGCGACGGAGCGCAGGACCCGCTCGCCCGGCTTGGAAAGGTCGGGCACAAGGCCCTGCTGCCGGTCGGCGGTCGCCCCATGATCGACCGCGTGCTGAGCACCCTCGAACAGACAGACGGGATCGGCCCTGTTTCCGTCAGCATCGAGGATCACGCAGCCCTACGGACACTCGAACGTCCCTTCACCTGCCTGCCCACTGCAAGCGGCCCGAGCGGCAGTGTCGCGCTGGCGCTCGAGGCGCTCGGCACACCGCTCCTGATCACGACGGCAGATCATCCGCTGCTGCGCCCTTCCTGGATCACCGCCTTTGTGCGGGAGGCCAATCAAAGCGATTGTGATCTGGCTGTTGGCGTCGCCCTGAAGGCGACAATCGTGCGCGATGTCCCCCATACCAGACGCACCTATATACGTTTGCGTGACATGACGTTCTCAGGCTGCAATCTGTTCCTGATGCGCACGCCAAAGGCGCGTGCCGTCGTCACATTGTGGCAAAGCCTGGAACGCGACCGCAAACGCCCGCTCAAAATGGCGCGCACATTAGGCTACGGCATCCTCCTGCGAGCATTATTGGGCCGCCTGTCCAGCACGGCCCTCGTGGCCCGTTTCAGCCAACTGACCGGTGCAAAGGTCGCGCTGATCCCAATCGATGACGGTCGTGCCGCTGTCGATGTGGACAAGCCGCAGGATCTCGAACTGGTCGAAATGCTGCTGGCCCGATCCGCTTGAGCATGGCCCCATGAAAATTGCCTATGTCATCAATTCGGTCGAGGGGGGCGGCGCCGCCTTGCCGGTCCCGGCCATCACGCAGGTCATGCGCGATCAGGGTCACGAGGTTATCGTGCTTGCCCTCACCCGCCGCGATGGCCGCGCCATCAGGCCCATGATTCAGGCTGGACTGACCGTGCATGTCCGTGAAGGCGGCAGGAAGGACCATCTGGCCGCCCTTACCTGGCTTGATCGCGAGATTGGCGAGCAGCGACCCGACCTCATCTGGACCTCCCTCACACGCGCAACCCTCCTCGGGCAGCTCGTCGGGTTAAGGCGTCGTATCCGGGTGGCAAGCTGGCAACACTCCGCGCGGCTCAAACCCGCCAATGCACGGCTTTTGCGGCTCATGCGCGGGCTGTCCCGTCTGTGGATTGCCGATTCCACCTGCGTCGAACTCGAAACCGAGAAGAAACTAGGGCTTGGCGCCGATCGACTCACCTGCTGGCCTATCTTTCGGGCAAGCAGCGACTTCCCACGCGCCGTACCGTGGTCGGAAGCCGGCCCCATACGGATCGGCTCACTGGGGCGCCTCCATCCGGTCAAGGGCTATGACGTGCTCTGTGCAGCCGTGAAGCTGCTCGGCAAAATCGAGGGCCTGCCGGAATACGAGGTTCATATCGCCGGCGAGGGCGAGGAGCGTGATCGCCTGGCGGCCCTTATCGCCCGTGACAGGCTGCCGATCGTCCTGGACGGCTATAACGCTGACCCGAGGCAGTTTCTGGCAACCCTGCACCTCTATGTGCAGCCCTCACAATGGGAGGGGCTGTGCCTTGCGGCGCATGAGGCGCTGCTTTGCGGCGTGCCGGTCATCGCCTCCGAGGCTGGTGAATTGCCGCATACGATCACGCAATCCTGCGGCCGGATCGTTCCCCCGAACGACCCGGAGACGCTGGCGCTGGCGCTGGCCGGGTTGCTGCGTGAACCCGGCCAGTTGGCTGCGATGGGCGAAACCGGTCGGGCCCGTGTTCTCTCGCGTTTCGATGCGGCCTCTTTCGATCGACGGGGCGCCGAGATTCTAGCGCGACTCGAAAGCACTCTGTGACCGCGTCTGGGTCAGATGCCCGGAGAGGCGGAAATCCATCTGGGCAAAGACCACGGAAGCAACCAGCAGCAGGATCCACACCATGCGCGGCGCAGCCTGACGCTCTAAAAACGTCGCTGCCCCAAAGGCAATGAGCGCCAGCAGATCGAGCGCAAAATGCATCCGTTCATCAAGATGGCCGCAGAAATACCCCAGCAGGAACAGGAAAACGCCAAGACCTGCGGCACTTAGCGCTTTCTCCCGGCGCATAAAGGCAACAAGCGGCATAACCCCGTCCAACATCTCGCGTTTATCAGACAAATCTTTCTCCAGAAGGACGTGAGTTCGTAGCTGATGATGAGTAACGGCAAGTGAGCGATACGCAAAGTCCTGCGCCCGATGATCAGGCGCCCCCGCTCGATACCCAATCAGCCCTCACCCTGCCCGAAACGCAGTTTGCCATACGGCGCGCCATGCTCGGGCTATGCCGCACCATGCGCTGGGCCTGCATCAACGAGTTCTCGTTACCGGCAGCAGGTCGGCGGGCCGACATCATGGCGCTGACGCAAGACGGGATGCTGCATTGCATCGAGATCAAATCCGGACCTCGCGATTTTCTAACCGACCGCAAATGGCCTGAGTACCGTGACTGGTGCGACCGGCTCTATTTCGCGGTGGATCAGGCCTTTCCACGCGATCTGATCCCGCAGGATGTCGGGCTGTTCGTGGCCCATCTGCCCGAAAGCCCCTCAACCATCCTGCCGGAATGTGCCATGATCCGGGAAAGCCCGCTCTCGAAGCTGGCGACCGCCCGCAGGAAGACCCTGATGCAGCTTTTCGGCCATGGCGCCGCGCTGCGCCTCATGGCGCTTGAAGACCCTGCCATGACGGCCTCCCTTCGTGCGGCCCGACGTGTCGAATAAGGAGTATCTGCATGACCACCCCCGCGATGAGCGTTACCCATTCGAGTGATTCCGACACGAATCTCGAGCGCATGATTGCGCAGCGTCTGGAAGTCGCCCGTGCGGTTGTTGCCGATGCCGCCGCCCTTGCCATGGCCATGCGCCCCCCACCGGGCGGCCCGACCGGCACCACCAAGGGTATGCAGGATTACGTAACCGAGGCCGATATGGCGGTAGAGGCACTCGTCTCCCGTCGTCTGGAAACGCTCTTCCCCGAAGACGGCTTCATGGGAGAGGAAGGCGGTCGACACAGACAGGGCGGCCTGACCTGGGTGATCGACCCGATTGACGGCACGTCGAATTATGCGCGTGGCCGTGAGCGCTGGTGCGTTTCTCTCGGCCTGATGCACGGCGATGTGCCCGTAGCCGGGGTAATCAACGCTCCGGCTCTGGGCGAAATCTATACGGCCCAGCGCGGCGTGGGCGCCTGGATGAACGGCCGCAAACTTGTCGCCTCACCTGTGACAGACCCGAAAAGCGCCATGGTTGAAATGGGGTGGAGCGCCAAGGTCTCGCCTGAAACCTACGCCCGTCATGCACAGGCTTTTCTTGAGCTGGGCATCGCGCCACGCACTGGTGCCTGCGGCGCTCTGGCCCTCGCCGATGTCGCCTCGGGCCGCTGCGATGGCTATCTAGAAATCGCCATCAATCTGTGGGATGTCGCGGCAGCGCTGGTCCTGCTTGAGGAGAGTGGCGCGCGCGTCTCGCCCTTCCTGCGCGATGGCGGCCTGACCGGGGCGAGACCCATTCTGGCCACCGCTCCGGGCGTGGCTGAGGCGGTTGCACAAGCAGCCGGGATGGAACTGCTCTGATCGTCTCTTGCCGTCATCGCATGATCTGAACCATTCTCACGCCATAATTGCCGCTCAGGAAATATGGTCTGCCGTACCCGTCTTCGGATACGCAAATCCTGTTTTCCTGTTCGGGTGTTCCCGGTCCGGGCGCGCCCTGCCGGCTCCAGATATGAGGCCCCTACCCTATGGTTTCTTTTCCCTGCCGACTCGTCGCCTCGACGGTACTTCTGGCATCGGGCCTGAGCGCCCTGCCTGCCATGGCCGCATCGAAGCAGCAGGCGCTGGTCGATCGGGCAACGCTGGCTGTTCAGGACATTTTTCAGGGGACCAACCCCAATTCGCGGGCGCAGCGTTATCTGGCCAAGGCCCGCGCTGTGATGGTCTGCCCATCGGTCTTTCGCATGTCGATCGTATTTGGCGGCGCAGGTGGCGGCTGCCTTCTGCTCTCGCGCGATGCACGCGGCTCATGGTCCGACCCTGCTTTCTACACGCTGAGTTCGGCCTCGATGGGCATTCAGCTTGGGGTCGAAAGCTCGGAGCTGATGTTCTTCGTCATGTCTGATCGTGGCTTGCAGGCCCTGCTCGACAGCCAGTTCAAGTTCAGCGCAGGGGCCTCGGCCTCATTTGCCAATATGGGCAGTGGCATCGAGAGTGGCTCAGCAGGCGCTTCGAACACCGATATCCTTGCCTTGCAAAAATCCTCCGGGCTGTTTGCCGGGGCCTCGCTGGGGGGCTCGAAACTGACAATCGACAGCAGCTCGAACCGCGCCTTCTATAACCAGCCAGTCGGCCCCGAGGATATCGTCATCTCAATGCGGGTGAACAATACGGGGGCCGATCCCTTGCGCCGCGTTCTGATGCAGGTGGTCCAGCAGCAAGGCAGCACGCCCGCCACCGGTAGCGCCGCAGCGACAGGCCCGGCAACCACCAGCAGCGCTGGCAGCAGCCCCTACCCGGCCAACTATGACAGCCGCAAATCCTATGCCAGCCAGTCACACGGCGCGATCAAGAGCGAGTCTCTCGCTGCACCGAAATAAGCGCCGTATTTGAGTTGCCAGGGTTTCCACTGCTGGGCTGGCCCCTTAACGGAAACCCGCCCCCTGCGAGAGAGAGGGTATGGCGGGCAGTGCTTTCCGACACCTGCCCCTCACCTCAATGCCGATGTTGAGACGGCTCTCCGGCGCCACGACCATCGTGCCGCGCCGGCGCAGCTTGAGGTGACGCGGCTTTGACGGTTCCGCGCAGGGCTTTGAGCGTTTCAACACGCTGGTTATGCTCGTGCAAGTCATGCGAAAAGCCGTGGCCGCCTGTGCCATCTGCGACGAAGTAGAGCATATCCCCGCTCGCCGGATGGGCGACCGCATCAAGCGCAGCAAGCCCCGGTGAACAGATTGGACCGGGAGGCAGACCATCAATGACGTAGGTATTATGCGGCCCCGCTTGATGAAGCTCATCATGGGTCAAGGCGTAGTCGAGCGTGCCCAGCCCATCGCTCAGATCGTAGATGGCTGTAGGGTCGGATTGCAGTTTCATCCCCTGCGTCAGGCGATTGAGAAATACGCGAGCCACTTTGGGTCGCTCAGCCGCAATACCCGTCTCGCGCTCGACAATCGAGGCCAGAATGAGAAGCTGTTCAGGCGATGTCAGACCGATGGAAGGATCACGCCCTGCCCATACACGGGCGAGCGTCTCACTCATGAGCGTTTCCAGACGGCTGACAAGACGGGCGCGTGATGTATCGCGTTCATAGGCGACCGTCTGGGGCAGGATTGCGCCTTCACGCAGCGGCGGCACCTCTCCCGTCAGAAACGGGGCCTGTTGAAGAATTATCGCGATCTGCCGCGCTGTACGCCCCTCCGGGATGGTCAGAAAATGCCGGACTGGCTGCCCATGACGTAACACATAGAGCACGTCGAGCATCGAGGCCTGCGCCGGGAAATGCAGCTCAGCGGCATGCAGGGCCCCATGAGACGCCGTTGCCCGGGCGGCAAGACGGAAACTCAGTTCGGGTAGTGTTCCGGGCGAGATAATCCCGGCCTGCGCCAGATCATGGGTGATATGGGCTGTTGCGCCATGCGGGACGACATGATCGGTAGCGGCCTGCAAGGGACCGGGCTGCGTGACCTGATGCCAGATCAGTGCAGCCGCTCCTGCCGTGGAAAGGAGCAGAAGCAGGACAAGGGCGAGAATGACACGCTTCATGTTCACTCCCGAAAGATCAGATACCGGTTATCCGGCAACCATTACTGAAGATTCTTGACGTGGAACCGTTTCAAGCCAGCGCCCGGTGCCGATTCCCGTCACACTGCACCACGAGGAGCAATGATACGGGTCTGGCACCACTCAAAGGGTCAGAGCCGTGAAATTAGACGCCCTTGACGATCAGGCTGGCATTGGTCCCGCCAAAGCCGAAGCTGTTGGACAGGGCAATGTTGATCTTGCGCTGCTGGGCCTCGTGCGCCACGCGGTCAATGACGCTCTCACGCGCGGGGTTGTCGAGGTTCAGCGTCGGGGGGGCTACGTTGTCACGTATGGCAAGCATGGAGAACATGGCCTCTACCGAGCCGGCAGCGCCGAGCAGATGCCCGGTAGCGGATTTGGTGGAGGACATCGCAACATGCTTTGCGTCATCGCCGAACATGCGCTCAACCGCATCAAGCTCGAGGTCATCGGCCATGGTCGATGTTCCGTGGGCGTTGACGTAGTCGATATCGGCCGGGGTAATCCCCGCAGAACGCAGCGCAGCCTTCATGGCACGGAAAGCGCCTTCATGCCCTTCCGCCGGTGCCGTGATGTGATGGGCATCGCCGGACAGGCCGTAGCCGATGATCTCACCGTAGATCTTGGCGCCGCGTGCCTTGGCGTGCTCGTATTCCTCGAGCACGACAATGCCCGAGCCCTCGCCCATGACAAAACCGTCACGGTCACGATCCCAGGGGCGCGATGCCTTTTCGGGCGTATCGTTGAACCCGGTGGAGAGCGCACGGGCAGAAGAGAACCCGGCAATACCGAGCGGGCAGACGGCGGCCTCGGCGCCACCGGCAATCATCACATCGGCATCACCCAGCATGATGAGACGTGTGGCATCGCCAATGGCATGCACACCGGTCGCACAGGCGGTGACGGCCGAGTGGTTCGGGCCCTTGAAGCCATAACGAATCGAGACATGGCCCGAGATCAGATTGATCAGCGCCGAGGGGATGAAGAAGGGCGACAGGCGACGGGCCTTGCCGCTCGCAACGGTCAGGGAGGCGTCATAGATGGTCTGCAGACCACCGATGCCCGAGCCGATCATCACGCCCGTGGCGCAGCGATCTTCCTCGGTTTCCGGCTTCCAGCCTGAATCCTCAACAGCCTGAATGGCAGCCGCCATGCCAAGATGGATGAAGCGATCCATCTTTTTCTGGTCCTTCGTCGGGACCCAGTCGGAGAGCGTCAGACCGCCTTCTGCCGTCGGGCCCTCGGGCACTTCGCCAGCCACATGGGCGGGAAGATCGCTTGGGTCGAAGCAGGTGATACGGCCAATGCCGGTCTGTCCGGCGATAAGACGCTGCCAGGTCTGTTCCACGCCCACTGCCAGAGGCGTAACGAGCCCCATACCGGTGACGACAACGCGTCTTTCTTTCATTGCCGACAGGTTTGCCATCATGGGCGGACGAAGCTCCAGTCATAAACGCCAGCTCCCGGCGGCTGCCAAGGGGGAGCGGCTGTCAATCTCGTCGTATGTCCCGGCTCCGCACAGATCGGGAGCCGGAGAAGATCATTGCATCGGGCATTGCGGCCCGATGCAGCCAGATCAGGCGGCCTTCTGCTTTTCGATGTAGTCGATGGCGTCCTTGACGGTCGCAATCTTCTCGGCTGCATCTTCCGGGATCTCAACGCTGAAAGCTTCTTCAAACGCCATGACCAGCTCAACCGTGTCGAGGCTGTCAGCGCCGAGGTCGTCGATGAAGGAAGCGTCAGGGGTTACCTTGCTCTCTTCAACGCCGAGATGCTCAACAACGATTTTCTTAACCTTATCGGCGATTTCGCTCATCTGTTCTGGCTTCCTGTGTGCCCGGCAATTCGGGCGGTTCGAAACTGTTTACCATCCGTCTGGTTACCCAGTCGGTCCCCGTCTTTACTCCAGAGACGGCATGATCTGCCAGTACTCCGGATCGCGGACCGAAGATCGGGCCCCGGCGGGCCGAGACGCCCACGCTTCGGACGAAGCAGCGGGCGCTTAGCATGGTTTACCCTCGCACGCCAAGCTTTGCGTGCGAGCAGGGCCGATGCCCTTATGGCATCGCCATGCCACCGTTGACATTCATGGTCATGCCGGTCACCCAGCCGGCCTCTTCCGAAGCCAGATACACAGCGGCAGCCGCAATGTCTTCCGGCTTGCCCATACGACCGAGTGGGATCGAGCCGAGCAGCTTGTCGCGCTGTGCCTCAGGCAGAACCGCCGTCATGGCTGTCTCGACAAAGCCCGGTGCAATGACGTTGACCGTGACCCCGCGCGAGCCGGCCTCCTGCGCGAGTGACTTGGTCATGCCGATCATACCTGCCTTGGCAGCCGAGTAATTAGCCTGACCGCCATTACCGGTCACACCGACGATGGAGGCGATGTTGATGATGCGACCCGCGCGCCGGCGGAGCATCCCCTTCAGCGCAGCACGGCACAGACGGAACGGAGATTCGAGATCGACCGTCAGCACCTGCGACCAGTCCTCGTCCTTCATGCGAATGATCAGGCCATCGCGCGTCAGACCGGCATTGTTGACCAGAATATCGAGCGGCTTGCCGAGCAGCTCTTCCGCCTTGCCCACCAGGGCATCGGCCTCGGCACCGACGGAGAGGTTGGCCGCACAAACGTGCACCCGCTCCCCGAGGCTGGCGGCGACCTCGGCCAGTGCCGCCTCACGCGTGCCGGACAGCACGACTTCGGCGCCCTGCGCGTGAAGCGCGCGGGCGATAGCGGCGCCAAGGCCGCCAGAAGCACCGGTGATGAGGGCCGTTTTGCCTTCAAGACTGAACATCGTTTTCTTCTCCACGCTTTCAGAGGTCACGCAGCAGCGCCTCGATTTCTTCAGGGGTTCCGGCATTACGGGCCGTCATGTCAGGAGCAATGCGCCGTACCAGACCGGTCAGCACCTTGCCTGCGCCCAGCTCGACCTGCGAGGTGACGCCCATAGCCGCCATGGCCAGGACACTTTCACGCCACCGCACCGAGCCCGTCACCTGCTGCACCAGCAGGGAAGCAACGCGCGACGCATCGGTATTCTTTGCCGCCGTAACGTTGGTGATGACAGGAATGACCGGGGTCGCAATCTCAGCGCGTTCCAGAGCCTCGGCCATGCGTTCGGCCGCCGGCCCCATGAGGGATGAATGGAACGGCGCGGAAACGGGCAGCATCACGGCGCGCTTCACCCCCTTGGCCTTGGCCACTGCAATGGCGCGCTCGACCGCAGAAAGCCGGCCAGACACAACAATCTGGCCACCGCCATTGTCATTAGCAAGTTCGATTGTCTCGTGACGATCGGCCTCACCCTCAACCATCAGACGCGCCGCCTCGGCACAGATCTCCTGCGCCAGTTCAGCCTCGACGCCGAGCAGGGCAGCCATGCCACCCTCGCCTGCTGGCACGGCTTCCTGCATGGCCAGTCCACGCAGGCGCAACAGTGTTGCAGTCTGGGCAATACCCAGCGCACCTGCGGCGGCAAGGGCGGAATACTCACCCAGCGAATGACCAGCCACGACGGTCGCCTTGTCTGCGAGCCTGAAGCCACCCTCACTTTCAAGCACCCGCACCGTAGCCATAGAGACGGCCATCAATGCTGGCTGCGCATTCTCGGTGCGGGTCAGGTCGGCAGCTTCGCCGGTGAAGATCAGTTTGGACAGATGCTCACCAAGCGCATCGTCAACTTCCTGAAAAACCTCTCTCGCCGCCGGAAAAGCCTCGTAGAGGCCCTGTCCCATCCCGATGGACTGGCTGCCCTGACCGGGAAACACGAACGCATGAACTGACATGACCGTACCTTCATTCACGCCTTGGCACCTGCGCCGCGGCCCTCCTGCCCCGGCACAAGGACCAGGGACTATTCTGACCCGCGTGATGGCGGAGGCAACGGCTTCCTGTCAAATCGTTACTTTGCTGTGAGGTCGCCACGCAGGGCGAAAGGAAGGGTCATCACGACCCGACTGAGCGGTCTGGTTGCGCTGAACGCAGCATCCTTCCCGAAGTCCTGAGGGCGAAAGACATAGGGATAGGGCGTACTGCCCTGATTATCGACCAGCAGCCGCTCCACACCGCCCTCCCGCACAATGAAACGGCTACCGGGCGCGACATCGACACCCAGCCTGTGCGTATCTGGCAGCAACAGGGCCACAAGAAATCCACCTTCATCCTCGACACAGCCATCAAGCTGCGCCAGCCACTTCAAAGCCTGCCGCCGGGTGAAATGCTGCCTGTCCGCAGGCGTCACCGTGAAGAAGAAGCCGACATTCAGACGCTCACCGGGCTTGAGCCGTGCGTAGATTGCCGGATCGGCCTCCCAGAGTGCTGCCTCATGAGGCACGACGATTTCATCATCCGTGCCAAGCGGCGGACCGGGGAACAGGTGAATGACCCGCTCTCCCAGCTTCATCATCATACCCGTTGTCCGTGCGGCTCGGTCTCCGGGCTGGAGCACAGCCTGCAGATGGAGCGTCAACCCTGCACGATCCGCCTCAGGGAAGGAGTTGAACCGACGGAAAATGCGTTCCAGGCGCCGGTATCGTTGTGACAGGGGCACCATGCCTTGCGCCGTGACCCTGATCGTCTCGACCGATTGCCCAATCGCCTCACGCCCTTCGCCGGGCGTCAGGGGCGTCATGTCCGATGCTGGCAGAGCGCCACCATCAGTAGCCCTCTGCCCGAGACAGGCATCTGGCGTCAAAAGACACAAGGCCGCTGCAATGACGGGCCACAAAGCCGCCCGACCGGCTGTGCCGGCAACGGCCCGACGCAGAATGACGCGTAGCAGATACGACGGGTAATCAACGTTCATGGCGCTCTGTTCTTTTGCAAGACGATGAACACCTGCGGTACCCGCGCCGGATCGTCAAGAAACTCGATGATGCGGAACAGATGTCCCCATTTCTGGATGATGTAGGCGCGCGGGATGATCGCCTCACCATAATGGGCCGCCGGATGAGGACGCCTGACTGGCGATGCGTGAAGAAACCGGCCAGCGTCGTAACGCGCGTGAGCCCGTGCCTCATCCGTGAAGCTGTCGGCGCAGGCCTCATGCCAGCCATGCTCCAACCTGATGCCAGATGCCCGCTTGAGGCGTTGTTCCGCACAGAAATCGATAAATCGGCGGCTTTGCGTGGTGATGATCGCAAGGCCGCCCGGCGCCAGGAGACGATGGAACTCGGCAATCCACTGCCCGGCCAGATACTCATCGAGGTGTGAAAAGACCGAGAAAGAAACGATCAGATCAAAATAGCCGTCGATAAACGGGACAGGCGGGGCCATGCCGCAGCTCATGAAATTAAGCGCCGGATTGCAGCGGCGCGCCTCCATCAGGAACCGCGTTGTCGAGTCAATTCCATAAAGATTTTCAGGGCGTATATCCTTCATGAACAGGCGCAGGATACGCCCCCAGCCGCACCCGAAATCCAGCACCTTCATTCCGGCTGACAGGGGCCGGTCAGTGAAATGACCAAAAGCCTTGATCTCACGAAAGAACATATAGGCCTCATGCAAAGAGACCTCTCCCGAATGACCATGAATTTCCCGCTGCAAGGCTTCTGCAGGAAAAGCCGGCATACGGACATGATCGATCTCCGGCATATGGATCGACGCAACGAGTAATTTCAGCCAGTCCTCATCGCTGCACAACCTGAATCGCTCATGGAGTTCAGCTGCATCTGGATAAGAGGACATAGTTTACTGCGCCTGTATTGTTCGCAGACAGTCCTATAATAGATGAATGCCTAAGGGCAAATCGCTCAATTTATTACTCAAACAGAAACAGTACACCCGATATTCAGGTTCTGATCGTCTTGAGTTATCACGCCTTCACGGGGCAGGTCACCATACCCCGTGACAAGAGCCGACAATCGGCGCGCGGCGCCGAACTGTCTCTAGCGTGCGACGAGACGACCGCGCTGCCACGCCTCGGCAGCTTCTTCCGGGTCCATGCCATCGATCTGAATGGCGTAATCGAGCGCACTCATGACCTTGTTGCCCAATGTCATTTCAGACAACTCGTCGAGCATGTCCTGATCGGCACAGGCCGCCACGGCCTCACGCACCAGCAAAGACGCCTCCATTTCCTCGGACAGGCGCGGATCCTGCACAGGTTGAAATGCTTCGTGATTGAAAAGCGCGTGGGGCTGAGCCAGGAAAACCAGAACCCGACGTCCCTCCTCATGCGCCGTGTGTACGAAAGCGTGGAGCCCTGCATCATCGCAAATCTCTACCGACACGCCGTCAAGGCCGGGCGTCTGGGCCAACAGCGCGTTCATGCGTTCGGCGTCCGAGCGGCCCGCCACCACAAGGTCAACATCCTGAGCGTTGAGAGCCGCGATCGGGGAAAGGCCGTTGAAGCTCGCCCAGCAGTAATACGGGCGATAGAGCGTTCCCAGAACGCGCATCCCGTGTTGCAGCAGCGCAGCGTCGCGCGGCAACCAAGCCGAAACCAGAAGATCGATCGCCCCTTCCTCCAGCATGGACGGAAGTTCGCGCTCGTCGGCGTCCACGAAATCAACCTCCACCTCATGCGCATCGAGCACGCGAGCAACCGCGCTGGCGCAACCAGCATGGAGCGCGGTACCCAGATAGCCGAGGGAGATCGTGGTCATGAGAAGTCCTTTTGGCCGCACGTTACGACCGGGAAGAGGTTGAGGCATCAGGCCTGTGTTCGATCACTTCATACCATGAATGGCAAGAGCCGGGCGCCGCTTTGCTGAAATGATCGGCGCGATCGGTCAGACCGTATAGGGAACTGGCATGTGCACCGCTCAAGCAGAACATGCCCCCTCTGCGACGATGGATCAGTTCTCCTGCGCCTGACGCAGCGGCACTGAAAATTCAGCATCACAGCCCGTCGGTAGATAGCGCAAGGTCGTACGTCCCTGATGACCAAAACCGGCCTGCAACAAGCGTGACCCGAAACCCGAGGTTGAAGGAGGCGTGACAGAGGGCCCCCCTTCTTCCTGCCAATGCAGGGTCAGGGTGTCACGACCCGACTCATGCGTGATGTGCCACACAAGACTGACTTTTCCACCCTCGACGCTGAGCGCGCCGTATTTGGCGGCATTCGTCCCGAGTTCATGCAGCATGAGACCGAGTGTGGTGGCCGTATTGGGGCCGATCGACACTGTATCGCCAGCAAGATGAAAGCGGTCGATCGGGGCGATGCGTGAGAGCACTTCCCGGGCCAACAAGGCAAGATCGCCACGCTGCCACGATTGCCGCATGAGCAGATCATGCGCAGAACCGAGGGCAACCAGCCTTTTCTCGAAAGCCTTCACCGCTGCCCTGTTTTCGACACCACGCAAACTCTGGTTGGCGAGCGCCTGAACCAGAGCGAGCGTATTCTTGAGTCGATGCGCCAGTTCCTGATGGAGGGTAAGCTGATGGGCTCTGGCCTCAAGCGACGCCGCAGCTGCCTGCGCACGGTCAGATACAGCACGCATGAAAGCAAGCTCCTGATCCGACCAGTCACGCGGTGTGCAGCTTTGCACGAACAGGCAATGCGTCATTCTGCCCTGTGCCATGATCGGCATGAGCAACTGGGCCCGGACCTGATCGCTCTCGCCGCAATGGGGCATGATGCAGGGTATCCAGACATTCTCGCGAGCATCGCGCACCGCCAGCAACAAACCCTGGTCGAGCACGCCAAGGGCTGCCGGAAAGGCATCGTGACGGTAGCGACCGCTGGCGCTCGGCACAGAGGCGGTGTGCCAGTCCTGCGGCACACTGAAAAATCCTCCCTCGCCCGGCTCCACGACGGCACATCCGGCGCGATCCGTACCCAGAGCGTCACCCAGCGCACTCGCCGCGGCAAGATAAGCGTCGTCCGGCGTGTCTACCTTTCGCAGGGCATCACCCAGCATGACCATCGCAGCCAGTCGGTTGGTCGCGATACGATCGCGCGTGATATCCTCAATTGTGCCGATCAGACGCCAGGGTTTACCGCGATCATCTGCTTCTATCTCGGCGCGTCGTCTGACCCAGCTCTGCGTGTGATCGGTCAGGTTCCTGACAGCGTAATCGGTCTCCGGCAAGACGACCTCATCACTGGCCCCTTCCCCGAAATGAAGCATATCCGTATCGGGGACGGGCATGCATTGTGCGAACACCTCCAGCGGGCACTGCGTGCCTGTCGGAACGCCCGTCATACGCAGCAACTCCGCCGAAAGCGTGATCATGTTGCTGCCGTGGCGTATCTCGAACGTGCCGATCCCCGGCATATCTTCGATGGAAGGAAGCCGCCCCGGCATACGGGTGACCGGGAGACGGCTGATGCCCGAGGGCCGCGCCTCACCCGTGGCACCTTCATCTACCCCTGGGGCGGGACGCCCCAGAACCTGAACAATCTGCCTGACAAGCGCATCCAGCCCCTCCCGAAAGGAGGTCGCCTCGGTGTCCAGCAGGTGACGTGTGAGGAAACACAGGACACCCTCGCCCTGCCCGTCGGGCAACAGGAACGGGAGGGCAATCTGGAACGCATAGTGCCAGGGTGCGCGCGCCAGCTCAGCCAGGGGGGACAGGACCTCCTGCGTGAAGCTGCGCTGAGGCGGATCGCGAGCGTCGAGCATCAAGGGTAGCGCCCCGTAGGTTGTCCCGATGACATGCCCGCCGTTTTCGGGCAGGGCGATATAAGCCGCTGGTGCACGGGCTACGGCGGCGGCCACCGTAAGCAAATCGTGCAAATCGTGCTGGCGCCTCATGAGACGCCAGACTTCCGGATTGTGAACGGATTGGTCGTCTCTTCTGTCGGAGACTGTTCCCTCGCCGCTCGCATGACAAACATTATGCCTGCTTCACCTTTCAGGAACGGCACGCTCGCCATCGCATCGCACAGATACGGTGACAAGCCTGCCGGTTAACGATGATGATTCAATAATCACCATATTTTAACGCGATCCTCCGGCGCGAGATAGAGCTTGTCGCCCTTCTTCACGCCAAAGGCATCATACCAGGCATCGATGTTGTGCATGGGCAGATTGACGCGCGCTTCAGGCGCCGAGTGAGGATCGGTAACGGCGCGATTGCGGATCGAGTCAGGGCGGAGCTTCTGGCGCCATACCTGTGCCCAACCAAGGAACACGCGCTGATCACCGGTCAGGCCATGCACCACCGGTGCGGGCTTGCCATGCAGCGACGCGTGGTAGGCGTCGAGCGCCAGGGTGAGACCGCCGAGATCGGCAATGTTCTCGCCCATCGTCAGCTTGCCGTTCAGATGTACGCCCGGAAGTACTTCAAACGCGTCATACTGCTTGCCAAAACGATCGGCCAGCGCCTGGAAGCGCTTGACGTCATCAGGGGTCCACCACTGGTGCAAACGGCCATGCTCGTCGTACTGACGCCCTTCATCGTCGAAGGAATGGGTCATTTCGTGACCGATTACCCCGCCGATAGCGCCATAATTGACCGCCGCATCTCCCTTGGGATCAAAGAAGGGCGGCTGCAGGATGGCTGCCGGAAAGACGATCTCGACCTGGTTTGGATCGTTATAGGCATTCACCGTCTGCGGCGTCATGAACCACTCGTTGCGGTCCACCTTCTTGTCGAGATGACCAAGGTTGTATTGCCACTCGAAGGCCACCGCACGTGCGCCGTTACCATACAGGTCGCCCGGCTTGACCGTCAGACCGGCATAGTTGCGCCACGTGTTCGGATAACCGACCTGAATTTCGAAATTCTGCAGCTTGCGCCCTGCCGCTTCACGCGTCGCAGGGGCCATCCAGGCATTATGTGCCAAACGGTTTGCAAAGGCGTTTTTCACGTCATGAGTGAGTTCGGTGATACGTGCCTTGGCAGCCGGCGGGAAGTACCGGTCGACATAGACCTTGCCGATCGCCCAGCCCATGGCGTCTTCCGTATGCTCCACGGCCTGCTTCCAGCGAGCCGGAAGCTGCGGCGACCCTTCGAGTTCGTGATCATAGAAATCGAACGATGACTGCACGAAGTCGTGGCTCAGATAAGGCGAGGCATTGACCGCAAGATGGAAGGCAAGCCAGGCCCGCAATGTGCCATAATCAGCCCCGGCAAGGGTTTTGGCCATACCGGCCAGGGCAGTCGGCTCGCCAATGATGATGCGGCGCGCACCAAGCTTGTCCCCCGGAATACCGGCACCCGTCAGGAAGGCTGTCCAGTCGACACCCGGCGCTTTCTTTGCCAGTTCGTCGACAGTCATCGGGTTATACACCTTGACCGGATCACGCAGTTCGGTACGCGACCATTCCGACTGCGCGAGCGTGGTTTCGAGCGCGACGATCTTCGCGGCCGTCTGCTCGGCATCCTGCCATGAAATCATGCCAAGGGTTTTGGCAATATAGGCCTGATAAGCCTTCTTCTTCGCGGCAAAATCCGGCTTCAGATAATAATCCCGGTCCGGCAGACCAAGATGCCCCTGATGCAATGACAATGCATATTGCTCGGGATTGTTGTCGTCAGCGTTGATCATCAGACCGAACGGTGAATACTGGAAGTTGGAAGCTGCCTGACCAAACAGTCGGGCCAGGCTCGACGGGTCCTTCACAGCCTGGATGGTGGCAAGATCAGCCTTGAGCGGCTCCGCCCCCAGCTTGTCTGCCTTGGCCGTGTCAAGGAAGGTCGCGTAAAACGCCCCCAGCTTTTCCTCGGTCGTCTTCGGCTCGGCAGCGGGATGCTTGCCTGCATCGGTCAGGATCGATTGCACACGCTCATGCGCTGTCTCGGTCAGGATGACAAACGGACCAAAGGACGAGCGATCGGCCGGTATCACGACATTCTTCAGATAGGTGCCGTTGGCATACTGAAAGAAATTATCCCCGGGACGAACGGCCTTGTCCATACCGGACATGTTGAAGCCCCAGCTCGGGTCATAGGGCTTCACCGACGCGTCGGCCTTTGCAGGAGCGGCACCGGCCGCATGTGCCGCAGGGAGGACCTGATGAGTCAGGGCGATGACACTGACAGCTCCGAGCCAGAGCGAGGTGGTACGTTTGAATTTTCCGGTCACAAGCCATCACTTTCAGCAGGTTAAACACCATCCCGCCCATTTCTGGCGCGGGACACATCATGCAACGTTATGACAGATTTTGTTTAACGGCGAGTCCGTGTGTTTGCCTTGCGCGAAGTTGGTTCCAGGGTCGCAGAAGCCAGCACGTTGAAGTCGAAAACCACCACCTTTTCGAGTGACGGACCCGCAAATTCCTTGAAAGCCTCATGAGCAGGATCAAACCACGCCGGATCCATCACGACAGGCTTGCCAACATAGTAATTGCGATCGCCTTCTGAAGCGAAAGTCACGATGAAGGCCTGCTGCAAACCTGCATCCACGCCTTCGCCGCTGTTTTGCACACCCATCTCGATCGACCGCACAGGGTGAGACCCGTCGGGACGGCGTGAATCCTGCACAAGCCTCAAGAAACGCGAGGTGATTTCAGCGCGCATGGCATTGGTGGTCCCCGGCTTGTAGCGGAACATCACGACGTGCCGCAAAAGCCCCGGCCGCCAGCTGGACGCCGTGAACTGGGGGAGACCCACCTGAGCCGCGAGCTGACGGGCGGCAATCGTGCCATCATCAGCGACCGGGGGCAGACTCACCGGACCTGACGACGCGATCGGCAGGGAATAGGGATCAGCCATTGCCGATGTCACACAGAAGCTGGCGGCCACGGGGAGGAGCGCAGTGAGTGCTGCCCCCATAAGGCGAAGGCGTGTGAAAGTGAGCGACAAGGGTAGCCCTCCAATTGAGTCGGTTCCGTTCGTCTGACATTAGACCACGAAACCCGCTCGGGAGGGCTTAATTCTCAGTAGGAGAGAAAACGCTTTCGTTACGAGGCTGCGATAGCCTTGCGGAAGCGCTTCGCCTTGAACTGGATCAGCTGATACATCGCCTTGGCAATCAGCACCTGCACTTTCGAGTGCGGCGTGAAGCCGATGGTCTTGAAGATCATGCTGGTCACACGATTGATGTGCTTGGGCTGATAATAGCCCATCGCCCGCGCCATGTACGCCGCGATACATTTCTTGTGATCATAGGGCGTGTTGGCAGGCATGTTGGTGGTGTAATAGGCGGTCGCGAGCTCGTCATCCTCGCTTTCCGTCACACGCCCCAGCGCAATCTTTGTCCGCTGCCACACGCTGAGCTTCTCGCGCTTGAGATAACGGTGCATGTGGTCATAGAACAGCTTGAAATGACGGTATTCGTCAGCCGCAATCTGCTTGCAGATGGCCTTGAGTACCGGTTCATCCGTTGCATCTGCCATAGCAGTGTAGAATGACGAGGTGCCGGTTTCGACCATGCAGCGCGCGATGAGCTCGCCCGTGCGCGACCCGCGGATCGACGCGTCGACATCCTGCTCGATATGATAGGTCGCCCGGTAACGCTCGAACGCCTTCATATAGTCCCAGCTCGGATCGGCCAGCATGGCCCATTTGCCCAGCGCATCCCCATGCTGGACTTCCTCGACCGCCCAGTTATCCGCTGCCTGCCGGAAATCAGGGTCACCGACAAAGACATTCCCGAGGTACACGGCGTAATCGAGCCCGTTTCGCTCGACCACCGCCGCAGCCTTGATGACCGGAATCAGATCCGGGTCCACGCGGGATGCATCAAAGGCATCCCAGTCCATCTGATCGATGCGCCAATGTTTCATGACGCCTAGATGACATGTCCCGGCCATTTTGGGTAGAGTTCTCGCGCAGGCGCGTGACAAGCGCCCCCTTGCTGTGGCATCGCTGCCTGAGCTTTTCCTTTTCAAATGTTTTGGAGCCATGCCCCGCATGTCCCTCGATACCCTGACACGCGACCCGGTCCTCCCTCGTGAAATACGCGCCCACGGGCACGACATCCAGGCCGGCTGGAAACCCGAGATCAGGCATGACTGGACTCGCGATGAAGTTGCGGCACTGATCGACCTGCCCTTCCCCGAACTGATCTTCCGCGCCCAGATGGCCCATCGTGCCTATTTCGATCCCACCCGCGTGCAGATCTCGACGCTCCTCTCCATCAAGACAGGTGGCTGCCCCGAGGATTGCGCCTATTGTCCCCAGAGCGCCCTGCACGAGAAGAGCGTGAAGGCCGAGCGCCTCATGGCCGTCGAGAAAGTGCTGACTGAAGCCCGGGCCGCCAAGGCTGCCGGTGCCGGACGTTTCTGCATGGGGGCAGCCTGGCGCTCCCCCAAGGAGCGTGACCTCGACACCGTGTGCGCCATGATCGAAGGCGTGAAGTCACTCGGGCTCGAAACCTGCGTGACCTTGGGCATGCTCGATGGCGAGCAGTCGCGCCGCCTGAAAGAGGCCGGCCTCGACTACTACAACCACAACCTCGACACCTCGCCCGAATATTACGACAAGATCATCACCACACGCACCTATCAGGACCGCCTCGACACACTCTCGAACGTGCGCGATGCCGGTATCAATGTCTGCTGCGGCGGTATCGTCGGCATGGGTGAGGATGAGAGCGACCGCGCAGGACTGATCGCGACTCTTGCCTCCCTGCCCCAACACCCTGAAAGCGTGCCGATCAATCTGCTCGTACGCGTCGAGGGCACGCCGCTCGCCGAAGCCGAGGCCGTCGACCCCATCACCTTCGCCCGCGTCGTGGCCGCTGCACGCATCACCATGCCTGCCAGCCATGTACGCCTTGCCGCAGGCCGCGAACTGATGAGCGACGAAGCGCATGCCCTGGTCTTCCTCGCCGGCGCCAACTCGATCTTCTGCGGCGACAAGCTGCTGACTACCCCCAACCCCGCCGAGCATCGCGACCGCAAGCTTCTGGCGAGCCTCGGCATGAAGCCCATGACCGAAGGGCACTGAACCGGTCTGGTTAGGTACGGCTTGGAGGGGCCGGTTCCTGCAAGGGGACCGGCCTTTTCTGTAAGCGACAGCGCCGGGGCTCTGCCCCGCTCCCCGGAAAGGGGCGTGGGCCCCTTTCATCCCAGATGTTTTTGCAGAGCTTCAACGGGAACTGACCTGTCGAAATTGATATGAGCGCGATGGCCTGCGGCGCTGCTCTGTGAGTGTCAAGCTGGGACCGTATGGCAGCCGGGATTTGTCAATTCCTGCGAGGGTGGCGTCTCGACGGGTCGTACATATCCGCGCAGAGCGCGCACCCGATCTGACTGACAACAAAGCCCCCCAAAAAAAAAGCCAGCCCGAAGGCTGGCTCTGGAACAATCGTCATTCGGCCATCCCGGATGGCCGGGGGGCGAGGATCAGCTTGCCCCGTGAGCTGCTCAGAAATCGGCGGTGACAGAGAACTTGAACGTGCGCGGCAGGCCCTGAAGCAGATAACCACCGAATGCGCTTTCCCAATAACGTGTATTGGCAAGGTTATCGACACCCAGACGGGTCGTGATGGCCTTGTGCTCCACAACAAAGCTGTAGCGTGCACCCACATCGAAACGCGTCCAGTTTGGCACACGCATCTTGTTGAGATTGTCGGCATATTGATGGCCGGTCTGGATCACACGCCCCGTAAGCGTCGCGCCACGAATGAACGGCAAATCATATTCAAGATTACCGTTGATCGTATAACCCGGCACGCCGATCACACGGTTGCCATTGTACAGCCCGCCCGACGTGCGACGCTGATCCGCGTCGATGATCGAGGTACCACCGTTGAAGCGCAGACCCTTGAAGATTTCACCATTGACGGTGAACTCGATACCACGGTTACGCTGCAACCCATCGACTGAGAAAATGCTGGTGCTCGTGCCGGGAATAGCAACGCTGTAGGCGTTGGGCTTGTCGATCTGGAAAATCGAAACCGCCGTCGAGAAACGGCCGATATCGTATTTCGCCCCAAGCTCGTACTGGACCGTCTGGTAAGGTGGGAAAATCTGCCCCAGATTGACAACCTGACCGCTGGCCTGAGGGCCGGGCGCCAGTCCCTCGATGCGATTGAAATAGATCGACGTCTGGCGTGTAGGATGCACAACAAGCCCCACAACGGGCGTGAATGCTCCCTGATCGTAAGAGGTTGTGCCGTTGCCGTAATTATAGGCGACTGTCTTGATCGACTGATAGCGAAAGCCTGCCGTCAACGCGACGCGGTCATGAAATGCCGAGACGGTATCAGAGAAGAAAAGGCTCCACAGACGCGTGGTATTGTTCTTCTGCGGATTATCGATGTTTCCGCCAATATACGTTTCGGGCTGCGACGCATTATAAAGCGTCGGATGATAGATGTTCGTGGCCTGCCTCGTCAGAGCGAGAGCGTAGGCGGAAGCATTTTCCTCCCACAGGCCAGACCCACCGGCATTGATTTCGTGCTTGATGCCACCCGTGTTGAAATGCGAGCGCAGCCCGGCCTGTGTGCTTTCATTGGTCTGCACATAGGGCACATACATGGCCCCGTTATAACCCGCCCCGGTCTGGCTGTTGGTGACATAGGTGCTACCGTAATTGCCCTTCTCGTTGCCCCCCAGACCGCCGAACTGCGCATAAGCCGTCAGGTATTTGCTGAAATCATGCTCCACCTTCAGCTTGCCATAGATGTAGTTCAGCTCCGTATAGGTCCAGGGCTGACCGTAATTCGATCCTGCGCCCGGCACTTTCGGTACTGAGGTCGCACCGCTCAGGAACACGCCACCGCGCCCGCCATTCACGCCCTGGTTCTCATAGGCCATGTCCACGGTAACACGCGTGCGCTCTGCCCGGTCATGCCAGTCGAAACCGCCACCTACCGCAATCTGATGGCGCTTCTCCCGGTCGATGGCCGCAACACCGCTACGACCTGCAACGTTGATCCGCACCCCGAACTGCTTGTCCTGGCCAAAGCGTCGACCCACATCGACAGCGCCTCCGCCCATCGAGGAACTGGTGTAGTCACCCGTCACCCGCGTCAGAGGGGTATCACCGGCATGCTTGAATTCGAGATTGATATTGCCGCCCTGTGCCGTGCCACCCGGCGCCGCACCGTTAAGAAACGCCGAGGCGCCGTTGAGCACCTGCACCTGTTCGTAAAGCTGCGGCGAGACGAGCTGGCGCGGCGTGATACCGTATAGCCCGTCAATTGCCACGTCATCGCCATAGACAGGGAAGCCGCGGATCACGAACTGTTCGGAGAAATTGCCGTAACCGAGCGTTGTACGCACGGTCGGGTCATTCATCAGCACCTCGCCCAGCGTCTGGGACTGCTGGTTGAGAATCAGCGCCGAGGTGTAGCTGCGCACGTTGAAGGGCACATCCAGCCCCTTCTTGTTACCCAGCGCACCCAGATTACCGCCTGACTTCACTTCCATACGGTTCTGACGCTGCGCCTTGACCTCGATCTGCTCGTCGCTGGTCAGGGCCTGGCTACGCGCCTTGTTAGCCCCTCTCGCGTTTTTCTGACTGTCTTTCACCGCCCCCGATTGCGATTGTGCCTGCGCGGGTGTCTGATCCTGTGCGAAAGCTTGGCACGGCAGGGTTGCAGACAGCATGAGCAGGGCAGAAAGTGCCAGACGTCGTGGACGCGGCATTCCGGGCTTCAGGGCGGACAAGGTGAGCAGGCTCAAGAGGCTAATCTCATTGACAAGAGGTAAATGACGCGGCCAAATAGACGCGAATAAGAAACGCTCGCAACTAAACTTTGTCCTGACCTGCGATAATCGCGTCGCGAAGCTAGGCGCTGTTGCACAGGAAGCACATGCGAAAGAGTCTCAGTTACAAACAGGGCCGGAAACACATTCGTTCATGGGTCCGGCGCCTCGTCCTTGGTATGATCGTAGGGTACGCTGCTAGCCTGGGCGTTATGGCCATGTTCAGGCATTATGGGGGCGAACCGCTCATGATCGTCGGCTTCCTGACCGTCTTCGCGCTCCTTCCTGTCACGGTGCTGGTGGCATTCAGCCTGCCCCCGCGGCGGGTGACAACGCTTCCTGCACGTCAGATGCCCCTCACGGTGTGGCTGCTGCCCCTCGTCACTCTTGTTTCACAGTTCGGAACGCACTGATGCGCGATACTCTACGCATCAGAATGGGCTGGCTTCATGAATGGGTCGGCTTTATCGGCGGCATCATTCTGGTGGTGATCTTCACGGGCGGAAGCCTTGCCCTTTTCGACACCGAGCTGACGCGCTGGATGCAGCCTGAATTATCCCATTATGTCGCTCAGCCAATGAGTGATGAGGCGCTCAATCAGGTTGGAACCATCGCTGCGGAGTTGCGCGACGAGGGTCAGAATGCCTTCATCACGCTGCCCACCCCGCGCGATCCGATCATACGGATCCAGCATTATGATGGTCATGCCTTTATCGGGTCCGCATACCGTCCTCAGGATGCGTTCCCGGTAGCGACGCGTCAGACGGGAGGCGGTCAGCTTTTCTTCGATCTGCACCATTCGCTGTATTACGGACCCTTCTGGGGCAATATGCTGACCGAAATCGCCGCTATCGGCCTGCTGGTGGCGGTGGGCTCGGGCATCGTGATCCATTTCCGGTCGATTTTCAGCGATCTTCTGCTTTTCAGACCTTTTGCCTCGAAAAACCGCGCCTTCATGGATGCCCATATCCTGGCAGGCCTGCTTTTCCTGCCCTTCATGGTCATGATGGCCTATACGGGCGCCGTCATCCATGCCCCCCGTCTTTTCCCCATGTTCAGCACGGGCCATCATGGCCGCCCGCAGGCTGGCGCAGGGTCGCATGGCCGCGCCAGGGCAGCAGGGCTATCGCATCGCACGGCCGAACGGCCTGCACCCGAAGGGCCCCACCCTGCCTCGACCATGCCTCTCTCGCCCGATGCAAATGAAGCCGAGATGGTTACAGCGCCCCTGGCCCCCATGTTCCATAAGGCAGAGGACGTGTTTGGCAGTGGTTCGATAGGGCTTGTCCTGTTCGATCACGGCAAGGTCTCGATGACAAAGGCGGATTCAGCTTCCTTCGCCCTCACGCGAGATCATCTGGAGTTCTCCGAGAAAGACGGTACGTTGCTCAAGACGGTCCGGGCACCGGATACGCTTCATCGCCTCGGCGGCATATTGCGTGGGCTGCATTTCATACGCTGGGCACCACTGCCCCTGCGGTGGCTTTATTTCGTCAGCGGTGTAATCGGTAGCGCCATGATGTCGGGGGGGCTCGTGATTTTCCTGATGAAGCATCGGCCCAAAAAGGCGAGGACCTTCGGCTTTCGTCTGGCAGAGTCTCTGACCATCGCTGTGACGACAGGGCTTCCCCTGGCCGCTCTGGCGTATCTCTGGGCCAATCGCCTTCTCTGGGCCGATCTTCCCGACCGTAGTCATCTGGAAATCCGGTCCTTCTTCGTCGTCTGGGCGCTTGCCCTGCTTCACGGGGTTTTCCGCAGTTTCACCAACAGGGCACGGCACGGCTGGAACGAGCAGTTCTTCCTGTTCACGGCGTTCTCGGCGGCACTGCTGCCTCTCGATCTGCTGACCCGCAACACCGCCAATTTCCTCATCTGCCTCGATGTCTACAAGGCTGTCGATCTGACAGTGCTGGGTTTCGGGCTGATCGCTTTCCTCATCCATCGCAGGCTCGTCACCCCATGATCTTATCCTCTGCGATCCTGCTCTGGATTGTCGCCTTCGCAGCGCATGGGTTCCTGCAACCCAAGATGTGCCGTATCCTGGCCCTGCCAGCCCTGCCCCGCGTCATGCTCCATCCCTGCAGGCTACTCCTGCCCCTGCTGGCCCTTTATCTATGCTGCAAGGGTGGAGCCCTCTATGGCGTGATGATGTGGTTCGGCACAGCCTCGGTCGCCGGGGTACTGGCCTGTCTGATCCTCACGGCCATCTCCCTGCGCCAGACAGATGGCAAGGGCCTGACGAACCAGCCCGCTGCAATACTCTGATGCCGCCTCTCCCCCGCTGAGGCAGGCGCGCCGTGCTCAGCTCTTGTCACTGACCTGAGCACGGCTTTCGGCGGCACGCTGGCGGTAGGCTGCTGCCTGCCCGCTCTTGCCGGCAGCCTGAGCTGCACGCGCTGCACCATCGAGCGCTCTGGCCATGCCGCGATAATCCAGCATGTCGCGACGCAGATCGATCGCCTTGATCGCCTCCGATTCAGCCTGGTCATAATGCCCCTGACGCAGTGCCAGACGTGACGTCAGCTCGGCTCTGTCTGCCTGTTCCAGCCTCGGCGGCCTGGGTGACACTGGCAGGGCATTCAGCGAGGTCGCCAGAAAGCCCGTATCCCCCACCCCGTCAGCAGCAATACCCATCAGGAATGCGCGTCTCTCCATAAGCGCCGGGTCATCAGTGCTGATCCTGTGCGCCAGATCGATTGCCTGAGCATTTTGACCAAGCCGGCAATAGGCCGCCACGGCAACGAGATCGAGCGCTGGGCTGGGTGCGTCGCCGCGCAGCGCCATGTCACCATGAACCCGGCGCACGGTATCGAGCGTTGCTTTCGCATTACCCATCGCAAGGTTTGCGACAGCCAGATTATAACCGGCATCACGTATGGCCAGAACATCATCGCGAAGCAGGGCTCTACCATACGCATTCTCGAATTGTGTTTTTGCCTGGTCGGCATGGGTCAGGTCGAATGAGTCCCGCCCGACCTCCATGGCATTCAGATAATCCTGATCGGGACGTGCCGCGTCCTTGCTCCCAGCACCGCCACAGCCCGTCAGGGCCGTTACCCCCAACAATGTCCCGAGGAACAGGAAACGCGACCTCTTCATGGCTTGATATCTCCGGCTGGAAGCCTGCGCGCAGGGGCCTTGCCCGAGCTGCCACCCAGGATCCAGAGACCACGCAACTGGTCGGTCAGGCGCTTGAGGCTGATGGTCGTGGCCTGTGCCTGTGTCAGAAGTGCCGGAAGCTGGGCACTTGCGGCATTCAGATGCGCCATCGTGTCCTTGAGCTGCGGCGTGGCTTTCTTCACGTCATTGCTGCTTGAACGCAGGTTATCCATCGTGCCCTGTGTCTGCTTCAGAACGCCTGATATCTGAGCCTCGATCGGCTTGAGCTGCGCTATGGAGTCCTGAAGTGTTCTGATCACTTCATCCGCATGTTTAAGCAGCGTGTCATCCATCATCAGCCCACCGACTGTACCTTTACCGTTGCGGATGGATGTCGTCACGGCAGCGAGGTCAGCCATGATCTTGTCCGCATTGTGCAGGCTCGGCATCATGCCCGCACGAATATCACTGATGGTCTTGGTAATCATATCAGCCGGGTTGGGTTCGACCGTGGCTTCAAGCTCGGCAAACTCCCAGTCCATCGCAGGGCCTTTGCTGCGCTCAAGCTCGATATAGCTTGCTCCGGCCACGACAAAGCGATGACGGATGATGGCGCGGCTGTCCTTGCGGATATAAGGCTCGAATTGCGGGTCGATATCAGCAATGGCGTACATATTACCATGCGGGTTGATCTTCACCGCACGGATCGAGCCGATACGGATCCCCATAAGCTCGATGTCATTTCCCACGGCCAGGCCCGCAATACCGCTCTCGGGCAGATTGAAATGCAGCTTGCCTGAGGGCGTCAGCCAGTCTCGCAGAACGCCGGCCTCGATAATTGCAAAGATGAACAGGCCGAAAGTCGCGACGACCAGCATACCGACCCATTCATCGGCATAGCGGATGCGCAACAAAGGACGGGTGCGGCTGCCAGTGTTGGCGTTTGAACGGACACGAAACATCAGACCACCTGCTTCATTGGTAACAGACCCTCATCCAGCAACCTGTATCGCTGCGTTCCCTCGGCATGATAGCCACGCCACAGATCCGGTTCGCGGGAAAACCAGATCACACCACAGCCTCGCTCACGTGCCGCTGTCAGCTCGGCAAGGAAGGCAGTCATCATATCAGCAGTCTCCAGCTCCACCGGATCTTCCAGCAAGAGCAGCTTCGGCTCTCCCAGAAAGGCTCTCACACAGGCCGCCTTGGCCCGATCAGCCACGCTCAGCCGTCCCGGGGTCAATGTCGGCAGACCCGGCAGGCCAAAACGTCTGGAAAGCGCGATTGCCTCATCGATCAGTTCCTCGGTGGGCGTGCGCGTATGATGCAGCTGTTGCAGAAGAATATTGAGATCGGTGCCAAACAGGTCGATCCAGGCTCCCTGCTGCATCACACGGCCGATACGCCCCCGTAGCGCCCAGGCCCGGGGCTCGGCCAGCGCCTCCCAATTAAGCCCCTGGCACAGCACCTGTCCCGAGACGAGCGGTGCCATACCGGTGCAAAGATCCGCAAAACGTGTGGCGCGCTCGGAATCACGACAGGCAATCAGCATGCAGTCGCCCGGCATCAGGCGCAGCGAATAGGGAATGGACGTCAGACCGCTTTCCTCAAAAACCGGGCGGGCTTCGCGCAATTCCAGTACGGCAGAAAGGTCGTCGGTCATGCGACTGTCACCCCGAGCACGACATTGACGACCATGATCACGAGAATACCACGAGCAAAACCACGCGGCAGAAGGGTCGCAATCGTATCCGAACGCGTGGCATCGAGACCGGTCAGCTGCGTGGCAAGGCTCAGCAAAAATCCGCTGATCGTAAGCTTGAGGGGAATCCCGAGGTAATCGATCGGCTTCATGGCCCCGACGATATCGTAGAGGAACGTCCAGAGCGGCATGGTGATGACGGAGTGAACACGACAAACGCCATATCCGACCGACAGTGAGATGATGCTGAACACCATGCCCAGCGTGAAGGAACTCAGCATCATCGCCAGCGCACGCGGCATGACCAGTGTCATGAAGGGATCGATCCCCTGAGCCTGAAGCGCGCGCAATTCACCGCCCAGCGTTAGCTGTCCAAGCTGCGTCAGGCTCAGCATGGCGCTCCGGCCCAGCAGGATGATGCCCACCAGAACCGGGGCGATTTCACGCACGAGCACGGTAGCCAGCAGAGAGTCCGTGCTATCGGCCATACCGGCAATGCCCAGCCAGTAGATCGCCTGCGCCACAATCCCGAACCCTGTGAGCGCCGCCGTGAAAAGCGTGCTGAACAGCCCACCGCCCGCGGCCTGTCGCAGCGTGTTCTTGAACTCATGCAGCACCGTACGGCGCCACGAAGTCGGGCGCAGCGCCTCACGTACCACGCCCCAGCTCGCCCCGACGAGCATGAGCGAGAAACGCATCTGCCGCCTCGTCAGCGCGCCCAGACGGCGGAGCAGGCGCCTGTAGAGGGGAATCTCGTCACTCAACGCTTGGCTGCCAGAACATAGGTGTTGGTGATGCCAAGGCCCGGCAGGTAGAACATGCCGCGTGGCCTAAACAGATAGTAGTCGCGCAGCAACGCATGGGCGGCCTCCGACACCTGGATTGTCCCTGAGTCAGGTGCACTGATGGCCAGCAGCTCCGATGTCTGAGGTGCCTCGCCCCAGATATTGAACACACCCGGATCCTGACCCAGCGTCGCCCCGAAGGCC
Organism: Asaia bogorensis NBRC 16594; assembly: GCF_001547995.1. Lineage (NCBI taxonomy): Bacteria > Pseudomonadati > Pseudomonadota > Alphaproteobacteria > Acetobacterales > Acetobacteraceae > Asaia > Asaia bogorensis. Next base: position 1,007,751 of record NZ_AP014690.1, on the reverse strand, counting down.
TGCCCGACATCGAGGCCAATACGGAAGCTCGGGGTAAGTTCGGCGTCGGACAGTGTCACAAGCGCCAGTTCACGCAGGGCCAACAGCGCATCGGCGACACGCCGTGCCGCATCGGGATCGGGCTCCTGTGAACACCCGCCAATCAGCACAAGCCTGCCACCCAGAACCTGAGCCGAAAACAGCCCGGCATGCTGGATGACGTCCTGAAACCGCTCCACCAGCGTCTGGACGATCGGGATCAGATCGACAGTTGCTTCCGACTTCGAGTCCTGGAACAGGACTGTCGCCACCGGGACCATTGCATATTGCCCCGCCTTGAGACCGTTAGCGCTGCTCTCGCCGGGTGCGGCAATGAAGCCCTCATTCAGTCGCGTGGTGATGGCACCATAATCCTCGCGTTGCGTCTGCTCCGGCTTTCCGGCTGAAGCCTCATCGGCCCTCATGCTTGCAAAACGGACGGCCGCAATCTCGGCAACAATCGCAATGATGTGCGAGACTGCATGGGGACGGGCAGCGTCTTCCAGCACCACCATGCCGATAACCGTACCTCTGGCCAGAATGGGCTGGATATAGACAGACTTTGAACCGATCTGACTCATGACCATGCGCTGGAAGGTGCGCAACCCCTCCTGTGCCGAGGCGTGATCGCTCTCGATCACCTCACCCGACATCAACATGGCAAAGAAATTCTTGAGATCGCTATGGGCCAGTTCCATGCCCGCACTATGAGCGTCTGTCGTCCGGTCATAGGAGTCTTCACACAAAAGACGCTCCTCCTCGCCAACCGACCGCCACAGGCTCACACGCCTTGCCCGGGCCAGTTCAGCCAGACGTTGCGTCAGGAGTGGTGCATCGTGTCCGGGGTCAAGGAGATGAGGCGTTCCGGCCATGGCATTGAGCGCATTGCTCTCGGCCTTGACCTGGGCACGTTCATACCGGATCTGGCGACGCAGACCCTCGGTCCGGCGGTTCTGTCGCACCAGAAACCCTGCCAGCAACCCGGCCAGCACGACAATCACCATGGAAAAAAGAAAACCCTGCCGCCCTGCTGCCGCAGCGAAAGCCGCAAAATCGTCCTCTGGCGCGTTCAGCAGCAATACCCATCCTGGCCTGATCTTGTGCAACGAGGCCATGATAGCGACGTATTGCGTGTCATGCGCCTTGATGAGGTGCACACCCGCCCCGTAAATGTGGAACAGCGAGAGCGCGCGTGTAAAAACCGGCTGCGTGGCAGGATCGAGCTGCATCTTGTCGAACTGCCAGTTCGCCTTTCGCGCCACATCCAGCAGGTGACTGCCCGCAATAAGATGCCCCTCCTTGTCCACCACGACAGCCTGGCCGCTTTTGCCAATCTTGATGGCTGCAAGAAAATCCGTCAGGCGGTTGAGGGAGATGTTGATGGCAAAGACGGCCTGATGCCCATCGGATGTGTGCAGGACGCTGGCCGCAGTCACGATCAGCTGTTCTGTGGCAACGGTGGGATAGGGGTCGGACCAGTTCAGGTCAGGGTGCTCGAAGGCTCCCTTGTACCAGGGGCGCTGACGCGGATCGTAATTCTTGCCCGGCGTGTCACTCGTGCGGACCAGCACATTGTTCTTGTCATAATACCAGTGCCGGAAAACATTCTTGTCCCGCAGCAGATGCACCCATTCCATGCCATCGGCGATATCCTTTGGCGCACGATCGATAAACCAGAACGAGCCACGATCATCGGCGAGATAGAAGCTCTCCACCTGCTCGACATTGCGCAGCATGGATGCGCCATAATTCAGAAAGACCTGGGGTGGCTCATCCGTCACCGGATCGGTCAGCAGGTCACGCGCCACCGTTGCAGTCGCCGGAGCGGGGGCCAGATAGTCTGAAACCTGCTGCGTCAGGTTTTTCTGTTCCTCGCGCAACAGATCGCGGGTGAGCGCAATCACCCCGTCGCGCGTCTTGTGATAGGAATGAAGCGTGACAACAACAATGACCACAATGACAAGAACAACGCCGAAGATCGGGCCTACGAGTTCGATCAGACGGCGTCTTCTCGTTTCGGCTTCGGGATCGGCCGGGTCAATGATCTCGGACACTGGCAAAAGTCACGCCTCCCAGGATATCCCCTCCTGAGGGGAATGACTTGCGTTGATAAGGCAACGCACGAATAACGCATGCGTCGCTTTCACATTTTCTCTCTTGTTTCAGCAGGCTGCAACCCGCATCTCCATTCAATACTGTCCGGATTGGAGAATGAAAATGGCAAGAGCATGGCTCACGGATCGCGTTATTCTCTCCCTCAGTGGCCGGGACAGGGTGAGTTTTCTTCAGGGACTGGTGTCGAACGACGTCAATGCCGCCTCAGACGAGGCCCTGATATGGGCAGGCTATCTCACACCCCAGGGCCGCTACCTTTCGGATTTCTTTTTATGGCATGAGAGCGAGCGCCTTCTGCTCGACGTACCTGCCGATCACGCTGATTTTCTGATCAGCCGGTTGATGCGGTTCCGCCTGCGCGCTGACGTGGCGCTAGAACGGACCGCTCTTTCCGTGGAAGCCCTATGGGATGACACCCCCCACGAGGGCGCACGTCGTGACCCAAGGCATCCCGATGCGGGATGGCGCCGTGTCACTGAGGGATCTGACACTGCCGATCAGGCCGATCTCACCGCCTATCATGCCCACCGCCTCTCGCTGGGCCTGCCCGATGCGCAGGATTGCGAGAGCGAGAAGACCTTGCTGATCGAGGCGAATTTCGACTGGCTGCACGGCATCTCTTTCACCAAGGGGTGCTATATGGGGCAGGAACTCACCGCCCGTACCCATTACCGTGGGCTGGTGAAAAAGCGTCTGGTGCCCGTGCAGGGTGATGGTCCCCTCCCCCCCTGCGGTACCATTCTGATGGCTGAAGGGCGCGAGATCGGACAGATGCGCAGCAGTCTCGGGCAGCATGGCCTTGCCTTTTTGCGTCGCGAGGTCTGGACAACGCCCGTGCATCATGAGGGAGTAACCCTCACACCCATCATTCCCGACTGGTTTCAGGACGAAGCATCATGAGCTACCTCCCCCCCGATCAGCAGACGATCGACACCCTGCTCGATACGGTGCGTTTCAATGAGGACGGGCTGATTACGGCCCTCGCCCAGGCGGCAGAGGCGCCACATGATGTTCTGATGCTGGCCTGGATGAACCGCGAGGCACTGGCCGAGACGCTCGCAACCGGTCAGGTCTGCTACTATTCACGCAGCCGCGACAGGCTTTGGCGCAAGGGCGAGAGCTCTGGTCAGCGCCAGACCCTTGTTTCGGCCCGGCTGGATTGCGATCGCGATGCGGTGCTGCTGCTCGTGAACCAGACAGGCGTGGCTTGCCATACTGGCCGTCGCAGCTGCTTCTATCATGAAGTCGTTCCTGAGGGGCTGCGGGATACGACAGCGCCGGAAGTCACGCCCGAGCAGCTTTATGGCAGCGCGCACTGAGCCTTGCCTCTATTACTGCCCCTTTATCCCCGTCTGGTGAAAAGGGCTGGCGCTTGCCGAGGGGCTTATCCGTGACGCGAACGGGGCCTTTCCCTCACAGAACCAGATCCCCCACCGCGGCACGCTGAGGCTGCTGCGCCCACAGAAAGCGCCGCCTGAGGCGTCTCAGGGCGCGTCGGGCTCAGTTGTCGTGACCGTCCCTAGCGCTGTCACCGGGCGTCGTTCGTTCAGGATACGCAGAACCGCTTCTGCCGCCGCGTCTGACGGGGTACCGTTATGGCTCGGTGATGCCGGAGGGCGCAGCTGCGCCATGACCGCATCGAAGGCTTCGCGTTGCGCCGCCCCCAGCGCCGGGTCGGTCAACAGGGCATAGGACGCATCCGCCAGATCCTCTGGCGTACAACGCTCCTGCAGAAGCTCGGGCACGACCTCCCGCCCTGCCAGCAGATTGACCATCGCCACATATTTCACCTTGATCAGGCGACGCGCCATGAACGCCGTGACCGGATTGACGCGATAAGCCACAGCCATCGGTACATGCGCCAGAGCCAGTTCGAGCGTCGACGTGCCCGATTTGGTCAGGGCTGCGCCTGCTGCGGCGAAAGCATCATGCTTGTCATGCAGTTCGGTCACGATGATCGGCTTGACCGGCCAGCGCGCCACGGCAGCGCGTACCGTCTGGGCGACAAGCGGCGAAAGCGGCAGGACCGGCACGATACCCGGCAGACGCTGTTTCAGCAGGGCGAGCATCTTACCGTAAACCGGCAAAAGGCGCGGCACCTCGGAGCGACGGCTGCCAGGCATCAGGATCAGCACGGGTGCCTCATCGGCAATGCCATGACGCAGCCGAAAGCGCTTCGCATCCCCCTGATCGGCCCCTGACTGAAGCACCGGATGACCGACGAAATCGACCGCTACGCCGCGCTCACCGAACCACTCCACCTCGAACGGCAGGAGGCAAAGCAGCCGGTCCCAGAGTTCGGGGAAACTGTGGACGCGCTTCTCGTGCCACGCCCAGACCTGCGGGCCCACATAATGGATTTTCGGTACGGTCACGTGTCGCAGGCGCTTGAGAAAGCGCAACGCGAAACCCGGTGAGTCGATCGTGACAATCAGATCGGGCTGACGCAGCACCACATCATTGACCGCCTCGTTCAGGCGTTGGGAGAGCTGTCGTATGCGCGGCAGCACCTCCACCAGCCCCATCACTGCCAGATCCCGCATGGGGAACAGGCTGGCGAGGCCCAAAGCCTCCATGCGCGGACCACCGATTCCAACGAAAATCAGATGCGGGTCGCGCGCGTGAAGTGCCTGCATGAGGTGGGCGCCCAGCACATCACCACTGGCCTCACCTGCCAGAAGCCAGATGACGCGAGGGGTGATGGCAGAATTGGGCATGCGGCCTCAGCGTCTCAGCGTTGCGCCGGTTGCCTTGGCAACGGCCGCAATGATCTTTTCGGAAACAGCCTCGATTTCCTCATCGGTCAGGCTCGCCTTGACGGGCTGAAGCGTGACCTCGATGCCCAATGACCGATGACCTGCCTCGAGCGACCCGCCCTCATAAACATCGAACAGGCGCACATCGCTGATCAGCGCCCGTTCGGCACCACGGGCGGCCTTGAGAACAGCCTGAGCTTCCACACCCGGTGCCACGATGAAGGCAAAATCGCGACTGACAGGCTGGAAAGCCGAGAGCGCAGGCGGCTGGCGACGCTTGACCTTGGGCAGCGGCACGGCATCGAGGAAAATTTCGAATACGACAAGAGTCGAGTCGATACCCATGGCGCGTGTCACGCGGGGATGCAGCTCGCCAAAGCAGCCCAGAACCGTCTTTGGACCCTGACGCACAACACCCGAGCGGCCGGGATGATAATGACCGGGCGCATCGGCTGTCACGCTCAGCGCCTCGGCAGGAAGCTTGAGAGCCTCGAGCGCCGCCATGAGATCCGCCTTGGCGTCCCACAACGTCATGGGTTGTGCCCGCGTACCGGGGCGCCTTGGCGTCTCACCACCACGCAGCCCGGCCAGCACGAGCTTCTGCCCATCTGCATGGAAGCAGGGGCCCAGTTCGAACAGGGCCGCATCGCTCAGTCCACGCGCCGCATTGCGCTGCCACGCACGGGCCAGATTGATCAGCGGCGTAGGGCGCATCTGGTTGAGGTCGGAAGCGATCGGGTTGAGCAGACGCAGCCCCTCAGGCGCTCCGCCGAACAGCAGAGCGTCCTCATGCGAGACGAAGGAGAAGCCAACGGTTTCCACCAGCCCACGCAACGCGCAGAGTCGACGCAGATCGCCCAGACGGACCTGTGCCGGCGTCAGGGCGGGAGCGGCAATCGCTGTCTTGAGCGGCAATGGCAGCGGGGGAACCGAGTCCAGCCCGTAGATACGCAGCACTTCCTCGATCAGGTCGTTTTCTGCCTCGATGGCATGAACCGACGCCGCAGCGTTCTGGGCCTGGGCAGGGTCGAGATGCGGTGCCTGATCGAGCGTGACACCTGTCGCCACGTCATTGCGCCATGATGGCACCGCGAAACAGGCGCGTGTCTCGTCCTGCTCATGTACGGCAAAGCCGAGATGCTCAAGGATGCGTGTGGCTTCCCCCGAAGGGATTTCGACGCCACCCAGCGTTTCGAGACGATCGAAACGCAGCCATGCCTCACGCTGCCAGGCGGGAACTGCGCCAGCGCTGGTGATTTCACTGGCCTCACCGCCGCAGAGCGACAGAATGAGCTGTGTGGCAGCTTCCAGGCCGGGCAGAACGAGTGCCGGATCGATTCCGCGCTCGAAACGCTGGCGGGCATCGGTATGGATGCCGAGCCTGCGTCCCGTCAGGGCGATACGGACCGCGTCGAACAGAGCGGCCTCAATGAACACATCCGTCGTTTCGTCAGAAACGCCCGTCGCCTCGCCGCCGATCAGGCCCGCCAGGGACTGCACACCAGCGCTATCGACAATCACAAGGTCATCCGTGCCGAGAACGAGGTCGCGCCCATCCAGTGCGCGGAACGTCTCACGTGCCGCACGGGTGAGAGACAGGGTGTTGCCGCTGATCTTGCCCGCATCGAACACATGGAGCGGACGCCCCAGATCGAAGGTGAGATAGTTGGTGATGTCGACCAGCGCGCTGATCGGCTTGAGCCCGATCGATTCGAGGCGCTGACGCAGCCAGTCGGGGCTTGGGCGGTTCTTCACGCCACGCACCAGTCGCCCGGCGATATAGGGGCATGCCGTATCGTACTGGATGTCCCAGTTGATCGGTGAGGCAAACTGCCCCTCGACCGTTTCAACCAGCCACGGCTTGAGATGGCCCAGTCCGGCAGCAGCCAGATCCCGGGCAATGCCACGCACGCTGAGGGCATCGCCACGATTGGGCGTGATCGAGATATCGATCACCGGGTCATCGAGCTTCGCATAGTCTGCAAAGGGCTGACCCAGCACCACCGTCTCAGGCAGCTCGGCAATGCCGTCACTTTCCGCCCCGAGACCCAGCTCGCGAAGGGAACACAGCATACCCCCGCTTTCCTGCCCGCGAATCTTGCCTGCCTTGATGGTGATGTCGCTGCCCGGGATATAGGTCCCCGGCGGGGCAAAGATCACATGCAGTCCGGCACGGGCATTGGGCGCACCGCAGACGACCTGCACCTTCTCGTAATCCCCGCCAGCGGCCACCACACAGACCTGCAACCGGTCAGCATCGGGATGACGATGAGCCTCGAGAATTTTGGCGACACGGAAGCCACGCAGCGAGTCGGCGGGATTTTCGACGCTCTCGACCTCGAGGCCTATGGCGTTGAGCTTGCTGACGATCTCATCCAGCGAGACCGTGAAATCGAGATGCTCGCGCAGCCAGGACAGAGTGAATTTCATGGTCTCAGACTCCTTCTGCGAGGCTGACGGAGGACAGGGCAGAGAAGCCGTAATGACGCAGCCATCTCAGATCGCTCTCATAGAAGGAGCGCAGATCGGGAATACCGTTCTTGAGCATGGTCAGACGCTCGATGCCCATACCGAAGGCAAAGCCCTGCCATATGGCAGGATCGAGGCCGCAATTGGCCAGTACGCGCGGATGAACCATGCCCGAGCCCAGAACCTCGAGCCAGTCGGTGCCACCGCCAATCTCACCCGTCTGGCGGGACCAGCCGATATCAACCTCCATCGAGGGCTCGGTGAACGGAAAATAGGAGGCACGGAAACGGACAGGAAGGTTCGGCTTGTCGAAGAAGATGCGCAAGAACTCGATCAGACAGCCCTTGAGATGACCGAGCGTGATGCCCTGATCGATGACAAGTCCTTCACATTGATGAAACATCGGTGAGTGGGTGGCGTCATGATCGGCGCGGTAGGTGCGCCCCGGCGCGATCACGCGGATCGGCGGAGGCTCGGTCAGCATGGTGCGGATCTGCACGCCCGATGTCTGGGTACGCAGCACACGCGGCGGCGACTCCTCGTGGGATGCAGGCAGGTAGAATGTGTCGTGCTCGGTCCGCGCAGGATGATGGTCGGGCGTATTGAGCGCCGAGAAATTATGCCATTGCGATTCGATGTCCGGCCCTTCGGCGACCGAAAACCCCATGGCACCGAAAATCGCCGTCATTTCCTCGATCGTGCGGTTGATCGGATGGAGCAGCCCGAGCGGAGTCGAGACAGCAGGCATCGACACATCGACCTGCTCGGATTTCAGCCGGGCTTCCAGCGCCGCCTCGGCAATGGCCTGGCCGCGCTCTTCAACAGCCGTATTGAGCGCATCGCGCAGGCGGTTCAGCGCCTGACCGCGCTCCTTGCGCATCTCGGGCGTCATCTTGCCCAGTTCCTTGAGCAGGACAGTAAGGCGCCCCGATTTGCCGAGCACCCCAACGCGAATGGCGTCCCAGCTGGCGTGATCCTGCGCCTGCGCCAGGGATTCGAGAGTTTCGCTTTTCAGCGCTTCGAGATCATCGCCCATCATTCGCCTGTCCCATCGGTCAACTGGTATCGTCAAAAAAGAAAACGGGCCGTCCTGATACAGGACGACCCGTTTTCTATCAAATCCGGAAATCTGCCGAAGCCGAAATCCGGAGGCTAGAGCCTTTGATCAGGCCTGCGCCGTCTGTTCCTGAGCGGACTGCTCAAGAGCCATCTGCGCCAACTTCACGATCTCGGCGAAGGTTGCGGCGTCATCAAATGCGATGGCGGCCAGAACCTTACGGTCGATTTCGATGCCAGCCTTTGCCAGTCCGTTGATGAACTTGCTGTAGGTCAGGCCCTGCTCGCGAACAGCAGCGTTAATACGCTGGATCCACAGAGCGCGGAAATCGCGCTTCTTGTTGCGACGGTCGCGATAGGCATAACGAAGAGCCTTCTCGACGCGCTCGAGAGCGATACGATAATTGGTAGAAGACCGGCCGCGGTAACCCTTGGCGAGATCCAGAACCTTCTTGTGACGGGCGTGCGTCGTTACGCCGCGCTTAACACGTGCCATTTATCTGCTCCTCAAGCCAGTCCGTAGGGGGCCCACTGCTTCACGGTCTTCGCATCCATGTCTGTCATGGTCTGCGGGCCGCGATTGGTGCGCTTCATTTTCTGCGGACGGTTGATGAGGCCGTGGCGCTTGTTGCCGGGACCGCACATCACCTTGCCGGTCGCGGTGATCTTGAACCGCTTCTTGACCGACGACTTGGTCTTCATCTTGGGCATTTCATTCTCCTCTCGACATATCAGGCAACCTCCCGCAATTGCTTGCGGGCGTTACCAAGCGGCCAGGCATGCCCTACCATCGCCTGGACGCGCGTTCGAAAGGGGGCACCTAAAGGATATCTCTGCCCTGCACAACCCATTTTAACGCGCTAAAACATTTACTTTGGGTTAGACAGAACCTTAACCACAATATGGGACGTTCTTGACGTAGATCAACATTTGGGCCTTTTACGACGCGGTCTCTTTTCGCAACGTTTCCGAACACGAAACCACACATAGGACGACGCATGAACACGGTTTCCCGGCCGCGGTTCTGGGCAGCCCTCACCGCCGTGATATTTGCCCTTTGTGGCATTTATCTGACACTCGGCGGTGTCTGGCTCCTGAGCTATGGCGACACCCCTTATTACGCAGTCTGCGGTATTGCCCTTCTGGCGACCGCCTATCTCGTCTGGAGGGGCCGCGCGGCCGCCTTCTGGCTCTATACCCTGATCATTCTCGGCTCGCTCATCTGGGCGATCAGCGAAATCGGCATCGATTTCTGGTCGCTCGTGCCGCGCGGCGACGTCATCACCATTCTCGGCATCTGGCTGCTCCTGCCGTTCGTCAGCCGCCAGATCACCACGAGCCGCCTCGCCACCCTACCCCTGCTCGGCAGCGTCGTCCTTGCGCTGATTGTCGTGGTCGTGGCCTTCGTGCAGGATCCGGGTGACAAGGCGGGCAATCTGCCCACCGAAAAGATCGCCGCCGCTGGCAGCGATGCCGCCCAGGTGCCCGATGGCGACTGGCAGGCCTATGGCCGTACCCAGTATGGCGATCGCTTCTCCCCGCTCACCCAGATCAATGCCGACAATGTCAGCAAGCTCAAGGTTGCCTGGACCATGCGTACGGGCGACTTCAAGGGCCCGAACGACCCCGGTGAAGCCACCAACGAAGCGACACCGCTTGCCGTCAATGGCACGCTGTATTTCTGCTCGCTGCACCAGAAGCTGTGGGCCGTCGATGGCGCAACCGGCAAGACGAAGTGGGTGTTCGACCCCCATCTCTATGTCAATCCAGGCTTCCAGCATCTGACCTGCCGTGGCGTGACCTACCACAAATCCGATGCCAGCGCCGTCACGTCAGATGGCACGCCGGCCCCTGATGAGTGCCATGAGCGCCTGTTCCTGCCCGTCAATGATGGTCGCATGTTCGCTGTCGATGCCCAGACCGGCAAGGCCTGCCCGAGCTTCGGCAATAATGGCGAGATCGACCTGCGTACGCCTTACATGCCGTATGACCATGTTGGCGGCTACGAGCCGACCTCACCGCCTGTCGTAACAGACAAGGTCGTGATCGTTTCCGGGGCCGTGACCGACAACAACTCCACCAAGGAGCCCTCGGGCGTTACGCGTGCTTTCGACCTGTTCACAGGCAAGCTCGTCTGGGTGTTCGACCCCTCGAACCCCGACCCGAACGAAATGCCAAGCGGTGACCACAAATACGTCGCCAACTCGCCCAACTCGTGGATCACCGCGTCCTATGACGCCAATCTGGGCCTGGTCTATATCCCGACCGGCGTTCAGACCCCTGACCAGTGGGGCGGCAACCGCACCCCCGATGCCGAACGCTATGCGTCGTCCGTGCTCGCCCTGCACGCCGATACCGGCAAGCTGGCCTGGAGCTACCAGACCGTGCACCACGATCTGTGGGACATGGATCTTCCGGCCCAGATGAGCCTTGTGGATATCACCCAGAAGGACGGCACCGTTATTCCGGCCATCTACGCGCCGGCCAAGACGGGCAACATCTTCGTTCTCGACCGTCGCGACGGCAAGCTGATCGTGCCTGCACCCGAGCTTCCCGTGCCGCAGGAAGTGGTTAAGAGCGATCACGTTGCTCCCACACAGCCCTTCTCTGATCTGACGCTGCGCCCCAAGGCCCTGCTGACGGGCAAGGACATGTGGGGTGGCACCGTGTTCGATCAGCTGATCTGCCGCGTGGCATTCCATCAGCTCGACTACAAGGGCACGTTCACGGCACCGTCCGAGCGTGGCTCGCTGATCTTCCCGGGCAATCTGGGTATCTTCGAGTGGGGTGGTCTTGCTGTCGATCCGCAGCGTCAGATCGCCATCTCCAACCCGATCGCCCTGCCTTTCGTGTCGCGTCTGGTTCCCCGTGGTCCGGGTAACCCGCTCTGGCCCGAAAAGGACGCCAAGGGTTCGGGCGGCGAGACCGGCCTGCAGCACAACTATGGCGCACCCTATGCCATCATGCTGAGCCCGTTCCTGAACCCGATCACCACACGCATCGGTCTGCCGATCCCGTGCAAGCGTCCGCCGTGGGGCTACATGGCTGGTATCGATCTGCGCACCAACAAGGTGGTCTGGCAGCATCGCAATGGCACGCTGCGTGACAGCCTGTACAATAGCGCCCTGCCCATCCAGCTTCCGCCGCTCAAGGTTGGCGTGCCCAGCCTCGGTGGCCCGCTCACCACGGCCGGCAACGTCGCCTTCCTGACGTCCACGCTGGATTTCTACATCCGCGCATACAACGTCACGACGGGTGAAACCCTGTGGCAGGACCGTCTGCCCGCCGGTGGCCAGTCCACCCCGATGAGCTACTCTGCCAATGGCAAGCAGTACATCGTGACCTATGCCGGTGGTCACGGCTCTTTCGGCACGAAGATGGGCGATTACGTCATCGCCTACGCTCTGCCGAACTGATCCTTCCCGGTTTCGGAAACAGGAAAACCCGCCTTTTGGCGGGTTTTTTTGTGCCTGGCTTCAAAGGGCCTGCACGGCTCTTGCACAGAGACGAATAATGTCAGAGTGTTGCTGAAACCTCAGCCAAGGATTTCATCATGCTCCGTGGATTTCTCGCTCTGACCGTGCTGCTCGGCACAGCCGCAGCCCCTGTTGCCTACGCCAAGCCCTGCCGCGATGCGACCTCGGGCAAGTTCGTGAAATGCGAAAAGCCGAAGGCCGAGAAATGCCGCGATGCCAAGGGCAAGTTCACCAAGTGCAAGGCTGATGCCGCCTCCAAGGACGATAGCAAGACGACCGCACCCGCGACCCCCGCTGATGGGGCCCCTGGCAAGAACTGATTTAGGGGGCGGTCTCCGCCTCTCGCAGTTCGGGTTGTTCCATGTAAAAAAGGCCCGGGAGACCGGGCCTTTTTTCTTGATTGCCGTTCTACCCTGTCAAAATCAGGCCCGGGCTCGGGCCCGTATGGCCTGGGCCATTGCCTCAACCCCATTGCCACGGTTGGTCGAGAGCGCCTTCACCAGTCCCAGATCATGCAGGAATGTCGGGTCCGTCGCCTCGATCTCCGCCCGGTCACGCCCGGAATAGACGCGCAGCAGCAGAGCCACCAACCCATTCACGATGGCCGCATCGGACGCACCGGCGAAGAACAGGCGGCCATCTGACTCATGCGCCTCAAGCCAGACCTGGCTCTGGCAGCCGGGCACACGATGCCCATCATTCTGCCACTCAGCAGGAAAGGGCGGGAGGTTGCGCCCCATCTCGATGATGTATTCGTAGCGATCCATCCAGTCATCGAACAAGGCAAGTTCATCGCCGATCGACGCAATGGCCTCCGCCGCCGTGCCATCCACGGGCTGGACGAAAGGGAGATCCGTTACCGCGCCGCTCACAGGATGAACCTGCTCAGATCGCCCTTGCGGGCCAGAGGCGCAACGCGCTCCTGCACATCCTGCGCGGTAATCACCACAGTATCCCCGCTCCGGTCAGACGCCCTGAAGGAAACATCTTCCAGCAGGCGCTCCATGACCGTCGCAAGACGACGGGCACCGATATTCTCGACACGTTCATTGATATCCGCCGCCACTTCGGCGAGCGCATCCACCGCGCCGTCCTCAAAGGAGAGCGTAAGATTTTCGGTGCCAAGAAGAGAGACATATTGCTTGAGCAAAGAGTGCTCAGGCTCGAGCAGGATGCGCTTGAGGTCCTCACGTGTCAAACCAGCCAGCTCAACGCGAATAGGCAGACGCCCCTGCAACTCAGGCAGCAGGTCCGAGGGCTTTGCCAGATGAAAGGCCCCGGATGCGATGAACAGGATATGGTCGGTTTTCACCGGCCCGTATTTGGTGGTGACCGTCGTTCCCTCGATCAGCGGCAGAAGATCGCGCTGCACGCCCTCACGCGAGATATCGCCACCCCGTCCACCGCCTTCACCCGAGCGGGCGCAGACCTTGTCGATCTCATCGAGAAAGACGATGCCGTGATCCTGCGCATGACGCACTGCATCCTGGGTCAGTGCGTCGTTATCCACCAGCCGGTCGGCTTCCTCGCGGATCAGAAGCTGACGCGCGGCAGCGATCGTCAGGCGACGCTTCTGGGGGGAGCGGTTCATGAGGTTTTTCATGAGATCGCCAAAGGCAGCGGCATTCATGACCGTGCCACCCGCCATGTCGGGCATCTCACCCGCGCCCGGCTCACGCCCCACCTGAATCTCGATTTCCTTGTCCTCGAGTTCGCCATTACGAAGCATCTGGCGGAACTTGGTCTTGGTGTCCGCCGTGGCCCCTTCACCGACCAGCGCGTCGACAAGGCGGGATTCGGCGGCAAGCTCGGCCTTGGCATTCACGTCCTTGCGCCGGGCCTCACGCAGCATGGTGAGTGACACCTCGACCAGATCGCGCACGATGGATTCCACATCACGCCCGACATAGCCGACCTCGGTGAACTTGGTGGCCTCGACCTTCAGGAAAGGCGATTGTGCCAGACGCGCCAGACGGCGGGCGATCTCGGTCTTGCCGCAGCCGGTTGGCCCGATCATGAGGATATTCTTTGGCACGACCTCTTCACGCAACCCTTCGGGTAGTTGCGCACGGCGCCAGCGGTTGCGCATGGCAATAGCCACAGCCCGCTTGGCCTCGTTCTGACCGATAATGAAGCGATCAAGCTCGGAGACAATCTCACGCGGCGAGTAATTCGGAATTTCCATTACAGCGACTCTCCGCCCAGCAATTCCACCCGGACCGAATGATTGGTGTAGACGCAGATATCGCCCGCAATCTTCATCGCACGGCGGGCCACATCCTCGGCACTCAGCCCCTCGATATCGATGAGCGCACGCGCGGCCGAAAGCGCGTAATTGCCGCCGGAGCCGATCGCGATGATTCCGTCCTCAGGCTCAAGCACGTCGCCATTGCCGGTCAGTGTGAAGGAGCGATGGGCATCGGCCACCGCCATCATGGCCTCCAGCCGGCGCAGATAGCGATCCGTGCGCCAGTCTTTCGCCAGATCGACACAGGCCCGTTCAAGCTGATCAGGATAGCGCTCCAGCTTGGCTTCGAGGCGCTCGATCAGGGTGAAGGCATCAGCTGTTGCCCCGGCGAACCCGGCTAGAATCGAGTTCTTGGGCCCTATGCGGCGTACCTTGCGGGCATTGCCCTTGATGACCGTCTGGCCAAGCGTAACCTGCCCGTCACCCGCCATGGCCACCTGTCCGTCGCGACGAACGCAAAGGATGGTGGTGCCATGCCAGCCAACAGGGTCATGGGGGGAAGAGGAATGAGTGTGCATGCCTCTTCACATAAGCCCTGCGCGCAGAGAGACAAGCCCGCCCTATGCCCAGTTACGCAGCGTGGTGGCGATTGCCTGACGCAACTCCACCGGGGTGAAGGGCTTGCCCAGCACGAAAGCATCGGCAGGCAGGTTTTCGGGGTCGGCGTAACCACTGACGTAAAGCACCGGCAGAGCGGGATATTTCTCCGCCAGGATGGCGCCGCATTCGCGGCCGCCCATGCCCGGCATCAGCAGATCGAGCACAACCAGATCGAAATGTTCACCCGCAGCCAGGCAGGCAATCACATCCTTGCCATCCGCAACGCTGATCACCTCATGACCGTCCTGCGAGAGGAATTGCGCCGTAACGAGCCGCACACCGGGTTCATCATCAGCCAGCAACACACGCAGCTTGCGCGGCCCCGAAACAACCTCGACCGCCTCCTGCTGCGCCCCTGCCGTCGCCTCGTGGCTGACAGGCAGAAGCATGATCATGCGTGTGCCTTCGCCCGGCGTGCTCTCGACACGGATATCCCCCCCGCTGCGCTGCAGGAACCCGTAGATGGTCGAAAGCCCCAGACCCGTGCCGCTTCCAAGGCCCTTCGTCGTGAAAAAAGGTTCGAAGATACGGCGCACGATCTCCGGCGGCATGCCGCAGCCCTGATCATCGACCGAGAGCACAACGCGCTCACCTTCGGGGGCATGAGCCTCATGGCTGAGCGCAATACTAATGACACCGCCATCCGGCATGGCATCGCGGGCATTGATACACAGGTTGAGCAGGGCCATTTCAAGCTGGCCGGAGTCACTCATCACGGGGGGCATGACCAGATCTCGCGGCACGGCAGAGAGATCGATCGTGCAACGGCCCGTTTCGCCGCGCAGATCGCTTGCCCGGCTCAGGCTCTGCACGATCAGGTCGTGCATGCTCCAGATCATCTCGACCAGATTGACCGGACGCAGCGCCATGGGTTTCGGCCGGCCGAATTCGAGCAGACGGCGGGTCAGAACCGTACCGCGACGGGCCGATTCAAGGGCATTGTCGAAAAGCTTGGTCACGGTCGGGTTTACCGCAGGGGTCATGTCCTGCAGCAATTCGAGCGAGCCCAGCATGGCGGTCAGCAGGTTGTTGAAGTCATGCGCAATCCCCCCGGCGAGTGTGCCAAGAGCATGCATCTTGTCATCCTGACGCAGGCGCTCCTCCATCGCGAGGCGCTCTGTCACGTCCCGGTCGAGCATCATCTGCCAACGCTGCGCGCTCGGGAAAGGGACACCCAGCGCATTGCGCGGCCAGGGCAGGGTCTGGCGCGTGATCTCGTGCCACCTCACCCCGTCAGCCGTATGCTCCGACACCAGCCGCGAGACCTCGCCCTCGCTTCGGGTCTCCTCACGCATGGCGGCGATATCGGGTCGAAGGGCATCGTTGAACAGGGAGTCCTCAGCGATATCGCCCCTGCTATCCGGCGTGACCTCGACCTCGATATTGTGGCGCAGTACCGTGCCATCGGCCTCAGAAAACACGACATCCATCGGCACCGATTCCAGTGCGCCATGCAAAAGCACGCGCTCCATCATCAATGCCCGCTCGAGGCGGTGATGGGCTGCAACCTCACGCACCATCGCGCGCAGTGAGTCGGATTCCCACGGCTTGTGGGCATAAAACTGGATCCTGCCCTGATTGAGGGCGGCAACCACGGCGGCCAGATCGGCATAACCGGTCAGGAGAATTCCACGCGCATCGGAATAGTCCCGCGCCTTGCTCAGCATCACATCGCCCGTCATGTTGGGCATGCGCTGATCGGAGACAATCACCGCGATATCGGGTGACTTGCGCAGGAATTCGAGCGCCTCCAGCGGGTCTGTACTGGAGAGAATATCGAATTCGTCTTCCAGCAGATCGGTCAGCGCGACCAGAATTTCAGCTTCATCATCCACCAGGAGGATACGGCTCCTCCCGAAGGGTACGCTCATTTCGGTCCGTTTCATGCGCTGCGTCCTATCGTCACCGGTCCCGTAGGGGTAAGGCGCACCGGAACGGAGAGCGTGAAACAGGCCCCCACATCGCGTCCACCCTCGAGATTCGCGTCCTCTATATCAATCGTGCCGCCATGCGCCTCGATCACGCCATAGGCAATTGCCAGCCCCAGCCCCGTTCCCATACCGACAGGCTTGGTCGTGAAGAACGGCTCGAACACACGAGCGCGCAGGGCGGCGGGCACACCCGGTCCGTCATCTGCCACGCTGATCACATAATTTGCATCTGATCCCTCCTGCTTCAGAACGGTCCGGATCACGATCTTGCCGCTGGGCGCCCCGGCCTCGAGCCCCTCTGCCTCTGCGCGCGAGCGTATGGCATCGGCTGCGTTGCTGACGATATTCATGACCACCTGATGCAGAAGGGCCGGCTGGCAGACCAGCATGCGTGGGGCCGACAGATGGCGCTCCACCGTAATCTCGCGGCCAAATTTATGCGCCAGAAGGGCGAGCGCGGTATCGATTGCCTCGACCACGTCAGTATCCTGAAAAGCGCTTTCATCGAGACGTGAGAAACGCCTCAGGCTCAGCACCAGATTCTGGATGCGCTGCAGCCCCAGCCGCATCGCGCCGATACGGCTCGAACATTTCTCGAGCAGCGCGAGCTGTGCTGGCAGAAGAGGCCCCTCGGACTCCGTAAGCCGCTGCAGGGCGCGTGCGATGGTTTCCTCGTGCGCCAGGGTGAAGGCGAGCGGGTTGTTGATCTCGTGGGCGATGCCTGCCACGAGCTCGCCGAGCGAGGCCATCTTGGCTGTCTGCACCAGCTTGGCCTGTGTCTCGATCAGTCGCGCATTGGCATCGGCCAGTTCTGAATTAGCGTGGGCCAGCGCCTCGGCCATCGCGGCCTTGGCAGCAATGGCGCGGGCCTCGCTCTGCGCTGTCTGAAGCGCCACTTCACGCACCTGACGCTTGATTTCCTGCTGTCTGATCTCGTCCTGAGCCAGCTTGCGACGCACCAGCACCCGGATGCGCAGCGCCAGAACATCGGGGGCAATGTCGCTGGGCACCAGGTCATCCAGCCCCGCATCGAACAGATCTGCCGCAGAGTGACGCCTGAACCGGTCAGCATCGACAATGCCGAGGATCCGGAAGGATGTTCCTCCGGCCTCAAGCACATCCTGACGGCGCGCATCGAGACGGCGGCAGAAATTCACGCCATCGAGCAAGCGCGATGTGAGGTCGAGCACCAGACAATCCGGCCCCTCCTCGCCCCCGAGCCAGCCCCCATGGATCAGCTCGCCCGAGGCGGTAACCGTGGTGACCGTATGGCCATCGCGCCAAAGCAGCTCCCCCAGAGACGCACCGGAGGAATCGCGTTCCCAATTGGCATTGTCGCCCGGCTCGTCCTCGAAATCCTCGGTATGGGGGCTCGTGACGATAACGATACGCGCCCGGCGAAAACGTCCAGCCTCTTCGGCCTGAAGAAAATCCGAGCCCTCTCGCAGCAGCGCACGGATGCGCAGCACCAGCAGGTCAGGATGGGCCGATTTGGAGATATAGGCATCCGCGCCGCTTTCGAGCCCTTCACGCTCCAGTCCGGGCCCGACATCTTCGGTCAGCATCAGGATGGGGATCGAGCGCGTCTGGGCGTTCATGCGGAACTGACGCGCCATCTGCCCGCCATTCATGCCAGGTAGGTGGTAGTCAGCCACCACCAGATCCGGCAGGCCGTCATCAAGGCAGGTCAGGGCTTCTTCACCGCTGGCCACGCGCCGGACGACAAACCCTGCTTCTTCAAGCAGAAGCGTCAGGGCTTGCGCCTGTATATCCGACTCCTCAACGAGAAGGATTGCGGGGCGGGGCACATCTTGCAGGGTCATGAATGCACTGGTCTCATGAGTTCGCGGGGGTGATCAAGTTCGCCAGCGCCTTCAGGACGAAAAGAGTTCCTCTATCGTCTGGTGGTTGCAGAAATGGCGACATGTCGAAGGCTCATGCCATCCGGCCTGCTAAGGGGTCCCTCACAACGCGGCATGTGCAGGTCGTGATGTTCATATGGAAGCAAGGCCGCATCTCAGGCTGATCATTGCATTTCGCCGCGCTGGCAGCTACCTCAGGATCCGACAACGTGGCCAGCCCTGACTGGACGCCACTTCATTCGTGCCCATCACGACAAGCTGGAAGCGCCCCATGGAAGTTTCGCCCCGCCCGTCCCTGTCACGCCTAGGCCAGCCGAGCGACGACCGCGAGCCCCGTGGCACAAACGGGCTTGGCACAGGCGGACGCAGCAGCAGCGGGCTTGCCGTCCTGCGTACGGCTTTCTGGGCTGTCTGCTACTTCGCGTTCTATTTCGCGCAGCAGGTGGCCGAGGTTCTGGCACCGCTTTGCCTCGTGCTTGGCATTGGCTGGATGGCCCTGCCCAAGGCTCTTTCGGCTATCACTACCGGCACGGCCTCGACCGACCCGCAGGCCCAGGATGTCATGAACCATGTGGTCGGAAGCATTCCCGATCATCTTGCCATCGGCAGCCATGTCATGACGGCAAGCGGCCTTGTCTTCGACGGTTTCATGCTGATGGCCATTGCCGCCCTTGGTGCGACAGTCTCCGCCGTCGCCGCGCGCAACATGTAACGACGCGACCGGGGCTTTCATGATCCGGTTCTACAACGTCAGCTATCGCCATGCCCTCCGTCGCCGTCTGGCTGGGCAACGCCAGATGCCGCGCCCGGTCCTTGAGGGGCTCGATTTTACCATCCAACAAGGCAGCTTCTACTGGCTGACAGGCCCCTCCGGCGCGGGCAAGTCCAGCCTGCTTCGCCTCGCCCATGCAGAGACTCTGCCAGAAAGCGGTACAGTCGAAATTCTCGGGGTCGCAACAGACCGGGCCAGCCGCCGCCAGCTGGCGCAGCTCAGGCAGCGCATCGGGTTCATCCCGCAGGATCTGCGCCTGCTTGGCGAACTGAACGTTTATGACAACATCGCCCTCCCTTTACGTCTGGCCGGCCAATCCGACAGCGCGATAAGGGGTGAGATCGGATCTATCCTCGACTGGCTCGATCTGGGGGCCAAATCGGACAGCCTGCCGGATGAGCTTTCAGGGGGAGAGCGACAGCGCGTTGCCATCGCCCGTGCTCTTGTAACCCGCCCGGCCCTGCTTCTGGCGGACGAACCGACCAATGCCCTTGCAGAGTCACAAAGCTGGCAACTCATCGAGGCATTGCGGGCTCTGAGCCGCACAGGCACGACGGTCATCGTCGCCACGCATAACGAGTCGCTGCTGCGGGCCATGCCGCTGCCCTGCATCAGCCTGCGTAACGGCCGCCTCGAAAAACCTGTCCCGCCCCCGGTGATGCATCCCCCGGACACGCACCCCGCCGACTTTCAACCCATGCCCCCGGGTGGCGATGTCAGTAACCATTCCGATAGCTTTGCCGCCTCATTCTCTCTCTCTGCCTCACGCCCCCGGCGGGAACGGGATCGATGAGCCGCAAGCTTCCTGATGGGCTGCATCTGGGTCGACGCGACCGGGGGCTGATACCCCTGATCGCTGCTGTGGCGGCAATCGCAGCCCTTGCACTGGGCGGCTGGAATGCGGCGCGCGTTCTCTCTCACGAATGGGACCATGGCGCCACGCGACAGGTCACGATCGAAATTCCGGATCTTACGGGCGATGCCGCAGACACAGCGCGCAAGCTGATTACTGTACTGAAGAGCGATCCCGGCATCGCCAGTGTCGAAATTCTGCCCGAAGCAAGGCTGCGCGATATCCTTCGCCCCTGGCTTGGCACGATGCAGGCCAGCCTGTCAGACCTGCCCGTCGTGCTCTCGATTACACGGCGCAGCGATGGCCCCGCCACCGATCTGCCAGTCATAATGGATACGATCGCGCCTTCAGCCATCATCGAGGAGAATGCCCGCTGGGGCGAACGCCTGATGCTTCTTGGCCAGACTTTGCAGGCCTGTGCGTGGCTTGCCGTGTTGCTGGCCGGTTTTGCCACTGCTGGCGTGACCACACTTTCCGTGCGCATGACGCTGATTGCACGACGGCGCACTATCGAAATTCTTCACGGTTTTGGCGCCCGTGACGGGCTGATCGCACGACGCATCGCCTGGCGCAGCGCCCTGCTCGGGCTGAGCGGAGGCGTAATCGGCACGGCACTCGGCGGGCTGATACTGGCCATACTCTATCACCTGTTGCTGCCCTTCATGGATCAGGCAGGCGCCGGTGCAACAACGTGGCCCCAGAGCTATGAACAATGGCTTGCCTTGTCGGCAGCCATACCTCCAGCTCTGCTTCAGTCCCTCGCCTGTGTGCCGGTGCTCGTTGCTGCCCTCAGCTTCGTTGTGGCTCAGGGTACGGTGCGTCTGTGGTTGCGCCGGCTGCCATGAGATTCTGGCTGGCCGTTCCGTTTCTGGTGTTCGTTCTGGCCCTCGTCTGGTGCGCAGGGTTCGCCTGGTTTTGCGTCGATGCGCTCCACCCCGTATCCAATCCGGTACATTGTGACGGCATCGTTGCCCTGACCGGGGGGCGTGACCGTATTGAGGCCTCTCTTCAGCTGCTGGACAAGGGGGTTGGGCGCAAGCTCTTGATCTCCGGGGTTGGGCCCCATGCCACACTCAGCCAGCTCAGCGAACATGCACCGATATCGCTGACACCCGAACTGGCGTCGCGCATCACACTGGGTAGGCGCGCGGTGTCCACCATCGGCAACGGGTCGGAAACGGCCCAGTGGGCCACGCAGAACCATATCCGGTCGCTGCTGGTCGTTACAGCGGGCTACCATATCCGGCGGGCTATGGTTGAGATCCATCGCGCCGCACCGGAGGTCATGCTCCATCCCTACCCTGTCCGCTCACCGGCGCTGAGACGCAGCCCCAATCGCGCAACATTCAGCCTACTGCTGCACGAATACATCAAATGGATCGGCTCCCATCTGGGCCTCTCGCGGGGAGTCAATCTCACTCCCCAGTCATGAACCCATCCGGGTGAAAACCGTTTCCAGCCCCGAATCCCGTGCTGTGCCGTTTCCCTCCTGCCCCGTGATGCTCTAGTGAACATCGGATTCTCGAGACGATACTGGGGGAGTGCATGATCCGGATACGCGCCTGGCTTTTCATGAGCTATTTCATCATCCTCACCCTGATCATGGGTGTGATCGCCATGCCCATACGCGCCCTGCGACGCCACAAGCTGGCCCTGCGCTATGCCCAGCTCTGGTCATCGCTCACCTTGCGCGGTCTGAGCCTGATCTGTCGCATACGCATCACCGTCATCGGTCGCGAGAACCTGCCTTCCGGGGCGTGCCTTGTCGCCTCGCAGCATCAGTCTTTCTTCGACGGCTTCATCTGGATGACGATTGCCGAGCAACCGGCCTATGTCATCAAGCAGGAGCTCACCCGCATACCGTTCATCGGTCCCATGCTGATCCTGTCCGGCATGGTGCCTGTCGAGCGCGCCGCGGGTGCGAAGGCCCTGCGTGCCCTGATGAAGGCGACACAGGAGCATTTTGATGAAGGCCGACAGATCATCATCTTCCCTGAAGGAACAAGAACCGTCCCTGGCGAGCGTGTTCCCCTTCAGCCCGGCGTAGTCGCACTGGCCAAGCAGGCGGCTGTGCCTGTCATTCCAGTCGCCACCAATTCTGGCCTGCACTGGCCGCGCCGTGGCTGGTTGATGACTCCGGGCGAAATCATCGTCGTCGTAGGAGAGGCTTTGCCTGCGAATGCCGGGCGACACTCTCTGATCGACTCGATCTACAGGTCCTGGGACAAGCTCTGCATTGCCCACGATATACCACACCCTGTGGATAACTCTGTGGACCTGAGACACTGATCGGGGGGAATCCTGTGCGGAACACCGTGCATAACCCCCAACGAACCGATACGATCCTGAAAGGATCCAGCCGGGGCGGGCAAGAAAGCGAGTCAAGAGACAATCGCCGCAAAAGCTAGGTTTTTCGCGCTTTATAGCGCAAAGAACAGTGCGGAGGGGGCATCTAACACAGCCCCCTGCGCTTTCATAGCCCCGCGGCGGAGACTCTTTCCCTTTTCCTCATTTCATCCGTTTTCAGCTCTGGGGATAAAATGTGCGGTTTCTCGCGACAACTGTGAAATCTGACGGCGTAACCTGCCAATTACCCAGTATTCACCGGGCTAATCCGAGATGAAAAAAGGGCTCTTCTTCGCCATCATCGGTGTTACGTCCCTGTTACTCGGGACACAGGCTCTGGACGCCTATCGCATCAGTCAAATCGACCGACAGATCGTGAAACTGTCCACGACGGCGCGGGCAGACGGTTGGCGGTTCACGTGGCAGGAGAAAACACGCCAGTGGCGCCCGTGGGGGTCACGCACCGTGCTGACTGCCCCCCTGATAGGCAATGCCTCCGGAGAGGGCTGGACCGGGCAATCTGTTACGATCACACCCGGCTGGAGGCACCCTTTCGCGGCGTCATTCACAAATGAGGGTGTGCAGATCCTGCGCCCCGGTGGCGATGTCGTGCTCAGTGGCGGTAGCGGATCGGGATGGTTCGACCCGTCGCGGCAGGTGATCGTCTATCGCACGGCAGGTGTGACGGCATCGGGGCTACCGATATCGGGAATCGATACGCTCACGCTGCGCGATGTCACAGCGCGGTTCCTGCCCGGCGGGCGGAGCGCCGATCCCTCTCTGGCATGGAGCCTGGACCTGCATGCAGGCAGGGTTGAGCCGAAGCTGACCGCGACACAGGGCAGCGGCAGCCTGACGCCCAGCCTGCAGGACCTCCTCGCGGCACTGCCTGCAGCGAGATATTTCCACCTCGTTCTCGCCGCATTGCATCGAACGAGCGATGGTCACGACCTAGGCGACCGTCCCGCTGGCTCGACCCATGATGTGGGTTATGAACGCTTTTTAATTCAGGAGGCGTCTTTCACGCTCGGCCCCCTCTCCGTCGTTGCCCGCGGAACCCTCTCAGGTACCGGGCAAGGCACAGTATGGGCCCATCTCACCGGCTTGCAGGGCTTTGCCCGTTACTGGGTTGCTCATACACCGCAAGCGCTACGGAACAACCCGGATTATGCACGCCTGCTCGCGGGTCTTGATGAACAAACCGCAAGGATACCGGACCATCTGGACCTTCCCATTCCGCTCGGTCCCGATGACATTTTATTGCAAAATCACATTTCCGCGATAATAACAGAGCATTATCGATGAACCGGAGGGGAAGCTGACGCCTTATGGGCGGTGGCAGTTAACCATTCCCCTTCACGACTGGCCTTGATGGCCGCGGATCCCTGCAATGCCTGACATGAGTGCTCTCTTCCTCGCACGATTGCAATTCGCGTTTACCGTCGGATTCCATATCGTCTTTCCCGCCTTCTCCATCGGCCTAGCTGCGTTTCTGGCTGTGCTCGAGGGGCTCTGGCTCAAGACGGACAAACCCGTCTATCTCGACCTCTTCAAATACTGGCTGCGCGTCTTTTCCGTGGTGTTTGCCATGGGTGTCGTTTCCGGCCTCGTCATGTCGTATGAATTCGGCACCAACTGGTCGCAATTCTCGCAAAAGGCCGGACCGATCCTTGGCCCGATGCTGGCCTATGAGGTCATGACGGCGTTCTTCCTTGAGGCCGGGTTCCTTGGCGTCATGATGTTCGGCCTCAACCGCGTGGGCAAGCGGCTGCATTTTGCTGCAACCTGCATGGTCTCGATCGGCACATTGATCTCCATGAGCTGGATCCTGGCTTCCAATTCCTGGATGCAGACGCCGCAGGGCTACAAGATCGATGCCGCAACAGGCCGCTTCCTGCCGGCCGACTGGTTCGCCATCGTCTTTAACCCCTCCTTCCCGTTCCGCCTTGTCCATATGGCCCTCGCAGCGTTTCTCTGCGTTGCGTTCATCGTGGGTGGCGTCGGCGCGTGGCATCTGCTCAAGGCCAAGCGTCAGAAGCGCCAGCCGACCGATGCCGTGAAGGTCATGTTCTCCATGGCAATGTGGATGGCTGCCATCGTGGCACCGCTCCAGATCCTGGCGGGTGACGCCCACGGCCTGAACACGCTGAAATACCAGCCCGCCAAGATCGCGGCGATGGAAGGCGACTGGGAGAGCGAGAGCCGTGCGCCCGAATTGCTGTTCGGCGTGCCGGACATGGAACATGAGGTGACACGCTACAAGATCGGCATCCCGCTGGTGGGCTCGCTGATCCTGACGCACAGCCTCGACGGCAAGGTGCCGGGCCTCAAGGATTTCCCGAAGGACCAGCGCGCCCCGATGTATGTCGTGTTCTACACCTTCCGCGTGATGGTGGCCCTTGGCAGCCTGATGGCCCTGCTTGGGTTCTTCTCGCTGTTCCTGCGCTGGAAGGGCGGATTCTATACCAACCCGATCCTGCTTCGCGGCGCCTTGCTCATGACGCCTGCCGGGTTCATCGCCCTGCTGTGCGGCTGGGTCACGACCGAAGTGGGCCGCCAGCCCTTCACGATCTACGGGCTGCTGCGCACCGTCGACAGCGTCTCACCCGTGACACTGCCGAACATGGAAATGTCCATGGTCGCCTTCGTCATCGTCTATTTCATCGTCTTTACCGCCGGTATCGGCATCCTGCTGCGCGATTTCGCCAAGGAACCCAGCTCGAACGAGCCTGAGCCCCCGCGCGATCAGCCGCATCGTGCCGCTGGTATCACCCAAGTCTCTCATCACCCGGCGGAGTAAGCGTTTACCATGAATACCCTCGCCTATTGGTTGCCCATCATCTGGGCAACCCTCGCGGCTCTGGCCATCTTCATCTATGTCTGTCTCGACGGGTTCGATCTCGGCATCGGCATCCTGTTCCTCGGCGAGCATCGCAAGGAACATCGCGATGTCATGGTCAACACTATCGCCCCGGTCTGGGACGGTAACGAAACCTGGATGATCTTCGGAGGCGCCACGCTTTATGGCGTGTTCCCCGTCGCCTATGGCACGATCCTCCCCGCGCTTTACCTGCCGATCCTGTTCATGCTGCTCGCGCTCATCCTGCGTGGCGTGGCGTTTGAATTCCGTGTGAAGGCAAGCGGCATTTTCGGCATGGGGTTCTGGGATCGCTCCTTCTGCTTCGGCTCACTTGTTGCCTCTGTCATGCAGGGCATCATCCTGGGTGAGCTCATCATGGGCGTGAAGGTCGAGAACAACACCTTCGTCGGCAGTGCATGGGACTGGGTCGCCCCCTTCCCGCTCTTCTGCGGCTTTGCCGTAGCGGTTGGCTACACCCTGCTTGGCGCGACCTGGCTAGTCTGGCGCACGGAAACCGATCTGAAGGCTGTCATGCAGCGCCTCTCCGCGCCGCTGGGCCTCGGCATGCTGGTGCTAATTGCCATCGTGTCGGTCTGGACGCCCTATCTGCACGCCAACTACATGCATCGCTGGACCGATTTCCCCGAAATCGTCTGGGTTGCGCCCGTGCCGGTTGCCGTAATCGTGCTCGCTGCGCTGTTCTTCATGTCGCTGCGCAAGCAGGCAACGCGCCTCACGCCGTTCCTCTGCGCGCTGGGCTGGTTCTTTCTGTGCTTCTCGGGTCTGGGCATCAATGTCTGGCCCTATATCGTGCCGCCCACGGTCACGATCTGGTCGGCTTCCTCGCCGCCGGAAAGCCAGCTCTTCCTGCTGGTCGGCGCATCGATCCTGCTGCCAATCATCCTGGCCTACACGATCTATTCCTACTGGGTGTTCCGCGGCACCGTGACCGCCGATCACCATTACCACTGACCCCGGGCTTTGCCTGACCCGGTATCGCCCTCATGCGATCAACCCAGTTCTGAACGGGAATGGATCTCATGAGGGCCCTGCCCCCCGGGCTTTTCATCGCCCGGGCTCAAATGTTCTAAACATCGGTCAGGCTATTTCTGGTCAGCCTGCCACTTCGCCAGAGGAGTTATGACAATGCCTGCTTCTCCAGCCCCTTCCTCCTCCTTCCTTGCCCGTCTCGGCTGGTTTGTCGGGCTCTGGGCAGGCGGGGTCGTGACACTGGCGATTGTCGCAACCCTGCTCAGGATCATCATCTTTCATCAATGGTAAGATGAGGCCGCACGTCGACGGCCCTCATCCCGGCATTATGGGCGGCCTCTAGCCCTTCCTCCGTGTCCTCGAAAACGAGACAGCGCGAGGGGGTAACACCGAGCTTGCTGGCGGCCAGCAGATAGAGATCAGGGGCCGGTTTGGGATGGGTCACATCCTCCACCGTCACCACACAATCGAACAGTTCCAGCAAATCGAGCGTACGCAATGTCGCGGTCACGATCGATTTGAGCCCGGCCGAGGCCACGGCCATCGGAACGTGGCCGAAATGTGTGCGGGCGATCTCAGCTGTGAAACTGTGCTCACGCAGCACATCAAGGTGGGCTTCGTAGAGCACACGGCAACGGGCAAGCAGAGCCGCCCGGTCGAGGATCACATCAAACGCTTTCTCATAAGCGTCGAACAGCTTGCTGCTCGAAAGCCCTGTGCGGGCGTAGTACCACTCTGACGTGAGAACCTGCCCCTGCTCCGCCAGCGCTTCCTTAAACGTCAGGAAGTGGACGGGGAGCGTGTCCGCGATTGTCCCATCGCAATCGAAGATGATGGCGTCAAAATCGTAATTGTTCAGATTGAAAGTCGTCACCTGATCTGCCTTTCGCCAGCGTACCAGCGGTCTGTTGTCTGACTCGACCTCCCCATAAGGAAGCCGTCTCTCAGAAGCGGTCCTTCGCCTGGCGCAGCCTGCCCAGTTCACTGCTGTCAGGGGCACGCAGGAACGGATTGGTCTCACGCTCAAGCCCAAGCCGCACCGGCAGGCTGGGGCGTCCCTCAGCACGAAGCGCCTCGACTTCAGTAGCACGCTGCCGCAGCGCCTCGTTTGTCGGGTCGACACTCAGTGCGAAGGCAGCATTGCTCTGCGTGTATTCATGACCGCAATACACCAACGTGTCATCCGGCAAAGGGTCGAAGCGATGAAGGCTGGTGAACATCTCTTCCGCCGTCCCCTCCAGAAGGCGGCCGCACCCGAGGCTGAACAACGTGTCACCGCAGAACAGCGCTGGGACAGAGCGGAAGTAGAAGGAGATATGCCCGCGCGCATGACCGGGGGTGGCAATGACCTCCCCCAGATCATGACCCACGGCAATACGGTCCTCATCATGAAGCAGCAGGTCAAGCGGTGGCAAACGGGCCTGATCCGCCTCCGCGCCGGCGATACGGGCACCGTATTTCTGGCGCAAGGCCTCGGCGCCTCCAATATGATCGGTGTGATGATGAGTGAGAAGGATGAGGTCGAGACGACCGTCACCAATCACTTCCGCGACCGGATCGGACTCGCCGGGGTCGATGACGGCAACGATTCCTGTCTGCGGGTCGGCCAGAAGCCAGGCATAATTATCACGTGCGAAAGGTACGGCTTTGATTTGTAGGCTCATAGTGCAGCTTTCCTGTTCCTGCAGTGTGTTCCGGCGTTAGCTGAAAGAGATATTACGCCTTGCCGGTCGAGAACGCATCACCAGCCCCTCTGGCCCAATAGTGAGGTTCGGTCTAGCGTATCCCCATGCCCAAGCGCCCACCCCAGTTCGTCCCTCCCGATGCTGCCGGTTTTTATGCCAGCCGGCGCGGCGATCAGGTCAATGCTCTGCTCATGGCGCAACTGGCCGGCCTGCTGCCCGACCCGACCGGGTTACGCGTTCTCGGTCTTGGCTACGCGCAGCCTCTCCTGTCCCAATGGCGTGGGCTCGCACGGGCACGCTGGGTGGCGTCGGCCCAGCTGGATACGCCGCTCACCCGGCGCGCGCCGCTGGACAATCATGGCGGCTTTGCCGTGCCTTCATGCCTTGTGGCGCCGGATGCCCTGCCCTTCGATGATCTGGGTATCGATCTGGTAGTGATGGTGCATGGGCTCGAACTGGCCAATCCCCATCCCCTGCTGCGCATGGTCTGGAAGGTCCTCGCCGATCATGGCCGGCTGATTCTTGTTGTTCCGAACCGGACAGGTCTTGCCGCCAAGGACGATACGTCGCCTTTCGGTCATGGCAGCCCGTTTTCGGCCAGCCAGCTCGATCGCGCCCTGCAACGCGCCCTGTTTCGCACCGAAAGCACGGCCACCGCGCTCAGCGCGCCTCTGGCGCTGCTGAAGCTGGGTGAGCAGGCGGCTCTCATGGCCGATCGGGCGACGGGGTTGCTGGGCCGCAGGCTGGGGGGCGTGCATCTGGTGAACGCGTGCAAGGATCTCTACTCCGGCATGCCGGTTGAGGCTGAACGCGCCAAGCTCGCTTTTGGCAGGCGCGTCACCACATTGGCGAGCTCTGCCAGCAGCTGTGACAGCCTGAGTGAAAAACCGGGCAGCTAGGGCCGAAAACAGGCAAAGCTTGACCCAAAACCAAGGTGTCGTAAGACTGCGCCCATGTCCCTGATTCAATCGATCAAATCCGTTCTGGCACCGCCTCACCGCGCTGCCTTCCCCTTTCTCGCACTGACGGGAGGGTTGACCCTGCTCGGCCGCGCAACGCCCTGGCGCGCCACGCGCCTGATTGGCAATGTGGCTCTGGGCGGGTTCGGATTCTGCCTTTACTTCTTCCGCGATCCCAAGCGTTTTCCGCCGGCGCGCACCGATCTGGCCCTGGCCCCGGCCGATGGCCGCGTCGTATCGGTCGAACTCGCGACGCCACCCGCAGCGCTGGGCATGGGCAGTGAGCCTGTGTGGCGCGTGGCAACCTTCCTTTCAGTGCTGAACGTGCATATCAACCGTATGCCTGCAGCCGGCACGGTCACGAAGATTGCCTATCACGCCGGGCAGTTCCTCAATGCCAGCCTCGACAAAGCCTCTGACCTCAATGAACGCAACGAGGTTCGCCTGACGCTCGAGGACGGTCGTCACATGGCCATCGTGCAGATCGCGGGGCTGATTGCGCGTCGTATCGTCTGCTATGTGGATGAGGGCAGCGCTGTGGAACCGGGCGATCGTTTCGGCCTGATCCGCTTTGGCTCGCGCACCGACCTCTATCTGCCGCCGGGCGTGACGCCGCTTGTCAGCACCGGACAAACCATGGTCGGTGGCGAAACCGTCATCGCCCATCTCTGAGCCTGTAAGCCCCGTGTCAGACACGCTCCCCGGTCCTGATGAAACGACAGGTCACGCCCAGGCCAACACGGCGCAAGAGACTGCCTCTGCAGACGGGCAGGCCGGCCTGCCTCCCCGACGCAGGAAGCGTCGGCTGAGGCGTATCCGGCCGCGCCGCGTGCGCGTGCGCGGCCCGTCTTTCAACAGGCTCATCCCGAACCTGCTGACCATGCTGGGTCTGTGCGCCGGGCTGAGCGGGATGCGGTACGGGCTGGAGCAGCAATTTGCCTATGCGGCCGCAGCACTCGTGATTGCGGCCTGTATCGATGGGCTCGACGGACGTATCGCCCGTCTGCTGCATGGCACATCGCGCTTCGGGGCCGAGTTCGACTCGCTCTCCGATTTCGTCTGCTTTGGCGTGGCGCCGCCTTTCCTGCTTTATCTCTGGACATTGCAGGCCAATGGCGGGCGCTACGCTTTTGTGCCCTGCATTCTGTTCACTGTGTGCATGGCGCTGCGTCTTGCGCGCTTCAATGCCAGCCTCGATGACGAGGAGAAGCCGGAATATTCCTACAGCTTCTTCACGGGGGTACCGGCCCCTGCCGGCGCAGGTGTCGTGCTGTTTCCCATCTTTCTCGGGCTGGAAGCCGACAGAATGCACTGGCCAGTTCTTGAATCCCTTGCCCGCTCCCCCCTGCTGGCAGCCGGTTTCCTGATCCTGACCGCAGCCCTGCTGGTTTCGACACTGCCGGTCTGGTCGTTTAAGAACTTCAAGATCCCGTCGCCCTTCGTGCTGCCGCTCATGCTCGGCACGTTGCTCTATGCGGCAATCCTTCTGGCCGATCCCTGGCTTGCTCTGGCAGCGGCTGGCATCATCTATCTGCTGATGCTCCCGTTCAGCCGCCGCAGCTTCCATCGCCTCAAGGAACAGGCCGAGGCCATGTCGGAAGACGTGCCCTAGGCCTGTATTCCCTGATCGGGTTTTCCTTTAGGTCGGTTTTTCCTGTGGGGCGGTTTTCCCGGGCCAGCCTCGCCGTGGTATCCCCCACCCTCAGGCCTGCCTTCCCCTCCCTGCCTCCGCGCTTTCGCAGGCAGATGACGAAGGGGCAAGCGACGGAATTTTCGCCCATCACACCGGCCGGGATTGTTTCAATTCCTCCCAGACACCGCATCTTGCCTGTCTGTAAGGCGGGTAAGACCTTGCAGACCGAGGTGCGCGGCATCCCCGGCCGTGGGCATCGAATGCTAGGCACCACTAGCGCCGGTGGCACCCGCTCTCAGAACGCCAGATCGACCTGTCCGCCAAACTGGCGCGCTTCATTGAAGTAACCCTGCAAGCCCGTCGTTACGCCCAAGGTCTTGAAGTAAACGTGTTGCTCGGCAAACAGATTGCGTGCCCAGAGCGAGAATGTGGCCTTTGCGCCGGTATGACCCAGCCGCACATTGGACACAGCGACACGCCCGTTGACGATCAGCCCACTGTCCCCCTTGGGCTGATAGACGTTCTTGGGGTTTCCGATCCCCGCGTAAACAGGGTCGGTCGTGCCGGCATAATATCCGCTGTCGATATTGCCATCGAGATGGCCAAGCAGGGTAAAACCCTGAAACGGACGCACGTAATCTGCCTGGAAGCTGCCGGAATGGGCCGGAGTATAGCTCTGGTAGATTGGCACGAGCATGGTGCTGACCACGCCCACCGAGTTGGGATAGGGATTGGCGGTGGGAGGAATGTGAACGTAGTTATAGGCGTAGGACAGGCCAAGCGTCAGGTAGCGTATGGGTGACACGCTCAGCTCGGCTTCGACGCCGCTCAGGTCACCACGACCGGGTGCATTGATGGATGAGGTGGTTGTACGCGTCGTCAGCTGATTGCCAATCTGGTAAGGCCTGCTGAAATCGACCTGTATATCCTTGTAGTCGCCCCAATATCCCGCAACGTTGAAACGTACACGCTGATCGAGAAACTCGGTCTTGGTGCCGACCTCGAACATCGAGACCGATTCAGGCCCGAAAGCCTCGTAATTCTGCGCCCGTGAATTGGCTCCGCCTGCTTTATAACCCGTGCTCCACTTGCCGTAGAGCAATACATGACGGGCAAGATCACCGCTGATTTCAAGCAGGGGGTCCACGCGCGACCAGCCTGCATCGAAATCGATCGGGCCAGACACACCCGCCGTATTGACCGGTGCCTTGTTGTTGACCGTTGTCAGCGTGCCCTGCTTGCCATCGTGAGACCAGCGCAGCCCCGCCGTCAGATGCAGCGCGTCATGCAGCACAGGTGGGGTATAGACCGCATTGCCGTAAACGCCCCAGCTCTTTGACGTGACATGGCTGGCACGATCGATGGGCTGCAGACTCCAGTCATCATAGGCCGGGCCGGTCAACAGCCTGTATTCACTGCCAGCAGCATTAGTGAACTGGTTTGTATAGAAGGCCTGCGCGTTATCGGCGGCATGCTCGCGGTAATAGATGAAGCCACCCTGATATTTCAGGCGCTTCGTATGGCCGAAAGCCTGTATCTCCTGACTGATCTGGTTCTGCCAGAATCCTGCCAGCGAGTTACGTGCAAAGCTCATGCCGGTGAAATTGCCTGTGGTGTTGGAAAGGCTCCCGGAGGCCATCCCGTTGTCGAACTGGCTCTGGCTCAGTTCGCGATACGCCGTGATGGATCTGAAAGAAAGATATTGCGGTATCGCCTTGTAATCGAGCGTCATGCGATGCCCGCTGTTCTTGCCGATACTTGGCTCTTCGGGAACGCCGACAAACGCTCTTTTGGCGCGGGTCGTCTGCAACGTCGCAAGCTGCGCGAGCTTGTTCGTTCCTCCCTTGAGTAACTGCATCCACAACGTGGTCGTGCTGTCATAGGAATTGTCATAGGCATAGTCAGCGGTGAAGTTATCGACCGGGTGATACATCGCCTCCACATGCACGCCGTGCTTGTCGTACTGGTTGAACCCACCAGTGTCCGGCATCGGGTTATCGACAAGTGGTCCGCGATGGGCGGTCACAGCGTCAATCTTGATCGCCAGATCATGGAAAGCTGGTAGATCGAGATGCAACTCGCCCTTGTTGCTGTTGTAATTGCCAAACCCGCCAACCAGACGCATGCCGAATTTGCCTGTGGGGCGACGCGTCACGATGCTCAGGGCGCCAGCCTCGGTATTCCGGCCAAACAGCGTTCCCTGCGGCCCCTTGAGCACCTCCATGCTCTCGACATCGAAAAGTGCCGTGCCAAGTGCCTGCGGTCTGGAGACATACACACCGTCGATATAGACTCCCACACCCTGGTCACGTGCGGGCTGGTTGCTGTCACCCAGCACGCCGACACCGCGGATATTGACCACCAGGGCTGAATTGCGGCCTGAAAACTGGGCAATACGCAAGGAAGGTACCGAGCCGTCACCGAGATCAACCAGTGAGACGACGTGACGGTTGGCGAGTTGCCGGGCACTGAGGACCGACACGGATGCCGGGTCCTTCTGGTAGTTTTTGCTGTGGGCCTGCCCTGTCACGCTGATGCTCTCCGGCGTAACGTGATGGGCAACATGACGGGCGGACGATGCTCGAGCCGACGCCGGCGCTGCGGCGACTTCGCTGGCCGCAGCCTCGCCTGCATGCCAGGCAGGCTTTCCTGCGCCGCCTATTTTGTGCCGCGTTGTTCCCGGTTTACCTGCAGGCGCTGCCCTGGCTGTAGTCGGGGTATTCTGATGGGCATCATCCGAAAGAGGCGTTGCGTAAGCGGCCCCCGAGCAGCAAAGGAAAGTGAACACCAGGCACAGTCTCTGACCTCTCAACACAAAACTCTCTCCTGCGCCGGATGCGCCGCATCTGGTCGTCCGGCTCTTCTGCAATCGACCCTGTTTCCGGCAAGTGCGCCCATCTGGCACTTCGGACTGGCTTCAATTAGATCGAAACAGAAATAGTTTTGTGTCGAATCAAGTATAGATCGTGAAGTAATTATTGCATTGACTTATTATTGAAACATTTAATCAATAATAAAGTCATATTGTTTGCTTAAACACAGGAAATGCCAAACAACCGCAGCGCCAAAGCGCGGGCCCATCATCGCGCGACACGGTGGCCCCATACGTGCCCACCGAACGCCCACTGGTCTCACTCAACCTCACTAGTGGATATGAAATCGGCGCGCGGTCAGGATACGACCAGCGCTTGATGCGCGCTTTCGGAGGCCTCCTCTGCCCCCTGAAGCGTCAGAGGTCCGAGGGAAGAGGTACGGAAAGTAACAGCCTCGAAAACAGGCGTTCATCCGCGCATGGGGTAAAGAAAGAGGACTGTGTGGGAAGGCCCATGGCCTCTTCACGCGGCGGCTTCGGCTTCCTGTTCGATGTCGTGAAGCCGTCTGTAATCCACGCGGTAATTGCCCGACGCGTCCTGCACGACCATATCCACGAAACGCATCCCCTTGATCATCTTTGCATGATCGTAACCGTGCTGGAGCAACACGGCCTGCCCGGTTGCTTCATCCGTGCCACGTACGGTGACCAGAATTTCCGCATAGGTCGCGTCAAGCTGCTCGACGCTCAGAATAGCAAGAGGGCTAGCGCTATCGATGGGGTGCACCAGGGTTTCGGTGAACCGCAATTCGGGCACCTGCGATTGCAGAAGGGCAAGCCGTGTGAAGATACGGGTGGGGTATCCCCCCTCACCAATCACGAATTGGGAGAGTGAAAGTTCCGCCTCCATCGCCAGCACCGCGCTCTTGCGCGAATTGGCGAGCCTGATGCACAGGGCGGCAGGTGAAGCGCGCTGGCTGATTACCCCGATATGACTGAAAAGAATTTGCGCCCGTGGGCGCGAGAAGCGGGCAAAGACCACGCCAGTGGAAAGGGCATTGATCATCATGCCCAGAAGCGCCTCAACGGATACAAGCGCATTGGCCATGTGCCCGGTTGGGGCCATGACTCCATAGCCAACTGTTGAGAAGGTCTGCACGCTGAAGAAGAACAGGGAGAACAGGTCGAGATCGGCAGCATTGTTGATATGGGCGTTGCATAGCCGATACAGCAGCGCAAAACCCAGGTTGATTGCGACATAGGCAATCGTGGACCACCCCAGAAACCGTGGCCATGAGGTGGTCAGGGCGTGATGATAGAGATCCGTCCAGAAATTGCTGCCAATGCCGACCCGTATGACCGACGCACGCTGACGCCCCGTGCCGATCTCATCGCCTTCCCGCCCGGTTCCTTCGTCAGCACCCAGCAAGGGCAGCCCGGACTGCACCCTGAAAAACTGCCGCCAGCGGGACCTGTCGCGCTTCATCGCCCTTGCGCGTGGGTAAGCCTTCGCACCTTACCCTATAGCCGCTTCCTGCAGGCGACGCAGAACCAGGTCACGCCCCATCAGAGGCAGAAGGGCATGCAGTTCGGGCCCGGCCTCCTCGCCCGTCAGGGCAAGACGCAGCGGATGGAAGAGAGCCTTGCCCTTACGGCCAGAGACGTCTTTCAGCGTTGCGATCCACTGCTTCCACGTTTCGCCGTCCCACGGGGCGTCAGGCAGGGTCTGCTGCGCCTGCTCCAGGAACCCGGCCTCGTCGCGCAGGGAGGGCGGCGCGATGTCGCCCTGTACCACTTCCCACCAGAAACCGATCTCGCCGGTCAGATCGACATTGCCACGTATGGCATTCCAGAAAGCCTCACTCGCCCCTTCAGGCAGGCGGGTGCGGACATCCTCGAAGGACATGGTATGCAGCAGGCGGCGGTTGAGCCCCAGCAGATGCTGCATGTCGAAACGCGCTGCCGAACGCGAAATGTGCGACAGATCGAAACTCGCGATGGATTCTTCCAGTGTCATGGGCACCGGGTCGTCCGAACTGCCGATTCTGGACAGGTAGGACACAACCGATTGCGGTTCCATGCCGTCATGACGCAGCGCACGCAGCGACAACGCATCGAAGCGCTTGGACAGCTTGCCTCCACCTTCATCCAGCAATAGGGGCAGATGGGCGAAAGTGAAACGCGCCCCCTTGCCACCCAGCGCCTCGATAATATCGAGTTGCACGCCAGTGTTGGTAATATGGTCCTCACCACGGATGATATGGGTAACATCCAGCTCCATGTCGTCCACGACCGAGGCCAGAGTATAGAGCACCGTTCCATCAGCCCGCACGAGAACAGGGTCGGAAATGGCCGTCAGCTTGACCGACAGATCACCCATCACCAGATCGCGCCAGCTCTTGTGACCGTCTGAGAGGCGAAAGCGCCAGTAAGGCGTCTTGCCATTGGCTTCGGCGCGCTCACGCTGCTCAGGCGTCATGCGCAGCATCGCACGGTCATAGATGGGAGGCTTGCGCGCCTTGAGCCGCAATTCGCGCTTGGCGGCCAGTTCCTGCTCACTCTCGAAACAGGGATAGAGTCGCCCCGAAGCCTTGAGTGCCTCGATCGCCTTGGCATAGCGGTCGAGCCGCTCCGACTGATGGGCCATCTCGTCCCAGTCGAGACCGAGCCATTCGAGATCCGTCTTGATCCCCTGCTCGTATTCCGCCTTGGAGCGCTCCAGATCCGTATCGTCGATGCGCAGCAGGAATTGTGCGCCATGCTTGCGGGCATACAGGGCGTTGGCGATGGCAAGGCGAGCATTGCCAACATGGAGATAGCCGGTCGGGCTGGGGGCGAAGCGCAGTTTCATGCTGCTTCTATGCCAAGGGCGCGGGCAATTTTCCATAGCCCGCGCACGGTATCGCCATCAGAAATATGCGTGAGTCCAAAAAGCGGTGCGTTCAGAAAACCCGGGAGAACCCCGCCCGCTGCAATTCGGCGAGTGCACCAAGTGCGCTCGGGGTCACGATGGCACGCGGATCGAGATGGTTCGTCAGCGTCGCCACAAGCTGTTCCTGTCCCGGATTACCGGCCACGGCACCCAAAGCGAGCAGACGCCCGGCATGGGCCCACACAGCATTATGGCAGGCAAGGAACACAACGCCACGGGCCTGCAAGGCCGGGATACTGCGTCCAGCCGCCCCGTAAACGCCTTGCTCATCCTGATGATGGCGCGAATACCCTGTGGTGACCTGCCTGAGCGGCAGTACCGACTGGCCCGACGAGGTCAGACGTGACAGGCCATAACGCGACCAGGCCTCGTCATCGTAAAGGGCCAGCTGCGCCTCACTCCATAACGCCATGACAAGCAGGGCTTCGGGGTGACCGAAGGAGAAAATCTCGCTGTTCAGCAGGTTCTGCGCCTCGACGGGCCAGTTGCCCGAAAGCGACGTCCCGGTGCCGATCATGCGCTCGTCGCTGCGATAGGCCCGAAGGGCTTCGAAAGCGACATCGTCCCACAGATCGGGATGATCCAGCAGACGCGGCAGCGTCGTGAACTGACGCCGGCGCGGCACGGCCTGAAGCTGACGGCTCAGCGCAGGCAGGCTGGTCTGGGGCGTTGGCGGCTGAGGAACGACCGCTGAACTCGTCTCCCGTGCCACTGCGGCGCGTGAAAGAGTCGCAAGCACAGGGCCAGCCGACAGGCCGGCCAGAATCTGACGTCGGTTCATCGGCATCAGAGCTCGACCTCCTCATCATCCTCCACAAGACGACGGGGATCGAGGGTGCGCCAGTCACGCTCCATGGGCGTGGCAGGGTTGGCAGCGAAATCCTCAAGTTCCGATGCAGACTTCCAGCCATCATCTCCGGCCTCGACGACAATGGCGTCCTCACCGAACGAGAACCAGGCTTCGAGCACTTCACGCCCTGCGGCCCCGCCAACGCGGCAGCGCTCGACGCTGTCGCGCACATAGGCACGTGCGTAGGCATTGGCGTGGGCGAGGTCCTGAAAGTCTTTCACTTCCTCCACGATGCCTTCTTCCGCACCGCCCGAATTATCGAGAATACGGACGAACCAGCCGCGATCGGGTTCTGCTTCAGAGCTGCTCATGCTTCGCTCTCCTTCTCTCTGGACCGGATTCTCTGCAGGAGGAACTCGCGTCCGACTTTCACCCGCTTTTCACCGTCATAAGCCACGATATCGGCCGTGGCGTAAGTTTCGTTCCATTTGACCGGAATAAACGAGCCTGTCCCGACCACATCGAGCGGGGCATGGGAATCACGCATGGTCATGCATTTCTGCAGGCCAAATCCCGACGAAACGATGATCCGCACCTCGGGGAAACCAGCGGCATTGAGCTGCTCGCGCATCCACCAGATGGCGGCGGCCGACACGCCCGTGCCGACCAGATCCTTCAGCTCGTTATCGGAACGGTAGCGCCGTATCGTGCCAGGCGTATGACGCTCCAGCACGGCATAGGACGATTGGGGGTCGAGCCCTTCAATGAAGCGCCCGCCATGCGTATCGAGACGCACGCTGATTCGCCCCTGCGCCGCCAGCTCGGGGAAGCGACGGCACACTGCGAGCGCATCGGTGATTTCCTGCCCGAAATAATCGACCAGCACCACGAGAGGGTCGTCAGGATAGACCTCGCGATACATCTCTGCGGCACGCAGCGTCGAGCCCGCATAACCGATCAGGGCATGAGGCATGGTGCCCAGCCCATGATCCTGGCCGAAGAAAGCCGCCGTAACATCATTGGCGCAACCGACGAAGCCCTTCGCGCCCTCGCGTCGGGCAGCGCGTGAGCCGATCGAGGCGGCATAGCCCATCATTTCCTGCATCTCGAATCCGGCGCAGTGACGGGCTTCCATGGCCATGAACGCTGCATCCGGCAGGGCCAGCGCCATCTGATAGGCATTATGGGCCGCGACGCAGGCTGAGCCGAGCTTTTGCAGCAAAAGGGTTTCGAGGGGGGCCATGCGGGTAAAGGGCCCGGTCAGGTAGAGCAGCGGCTCGCCTGCGCCAACCCAGCTTCCCTCAGGGTAGATCGTCTCGATCTCGACCGAAAAACCCTGCTCACGCGCGACATTCTCGAGCCACGCGACCATCAGCCCATGCGCCGCAATGACGGGCCGGCGAATGAACAGCGCGTAGGTGACCTGACACTCGCCAAAATGCGAGACGATCTTCTGCGTCCGGTTGAAATAGGCGTCTGTCCGCCCGGCAATCTCGCCGGGTGTCAGAGCGAGTTTCGGGCTTAACGCTGCATCAAGTGCAGCGCGTCCCTCATCGGCCTTGGGGGGCGTCATTCCCGCAGCGCCCCGTGATCGCGGAAGTGACCCGTCAGTTCCTCGGCCAGCAGGAACGCCATCTCAAGCGACTGCTCGGCATTGAGGCGCGGATCACAGAACGTCTCGTAACGCCCAGCAAGGTCGGCTTCCGTCAGACGATGGGCACCGCCGACACACTCGGTGACGTCCTGCCCGGTCATCTCGATATGGATGCCACCAGGGCGCAGCCCAGCCTGTTGGAATACCGAGAAGAAGCCCTTCACCTCACCCAGAATCGAGTCGAAGGAGCGGGTCTTGATCTTGTCTGCCGTGGCGATGGTATTGCCATGCATCGGGTCGCACAGCCATGTCACGGTGCGGCCGGAGCCACGCACCTTGTCAAGCAGCGGCGGCAGGAAATCACCCACCTTGCTGGCGCCCATGCGGGAAATGAGCGTGATGCGACCGGCCTCGTCCTTCGGGTTGAGGATATCGAGCAGCTTCTCGAGATCTTCCAGCGTGGTGGTGGGGCCGACCTTGATGCCAATCGGATTGCCCACACCGCGCAGGAACTCCACATGCGCCCCATCGGGCTGGCGTGTCCGATCGCCAATCCACAGGAAATGGGCCGAGCAATCGTACCAGTTCTCGCTCAGGCTATCGATGCGCGTCAGGGCCTGCTCATAAGGCAGTAAAAGCGCCTCATGCGAGGTGTAGAACTCGGTCTCGTTGATCTGCGGCGCGCTCTGGTTGAAGCCACATGCCCCCATAAAGGACAGGGTCTCATCAATGCGCTGGGCAAGGTCCTGATAGCGTTCAGCCAGTGGCGAGCGCTTGACGAAGCCGAGATTCCAGCGATGCACCTGATGCAGATTGGCGTAACCACCCGATGCAAAGGCACGCAGCAGGTTCATCACGCCAACAGACTGGAAATATCCTGTTTCCATACGCGCCGGATCGGGGATTCGCGCCGCCTCGGTGAATTCCGGGCCGTTGATGATGTCGCCGCGGTAACAGGGCAAGGTCACGCCGTTCTGCGTCTCGGTATCGGATGAACGCGGCTTGGCATATTGCCCGGCCATACGCCCGATCTTGATCACCGGCACCTTGGCACCGAAGGTCAGCACGACGGCCATCTGCAGGAGCACACGAAACGTATCGCGCACGATATCAGCGGTGAACTCATTGAAGCTCTCGGCACATGCCCCACCCTGAAGCACAAAGGCCTCGCCACGCGCTGCCTTGGCAAGCTGGCTCTTCAGGCGCCGCGTCTCGCCCGCAAACACCAGGGGCGGATATCGCCGCAGACGGGCTTCGACAGAGTCGAGCGCGGCTGCATCCAGATAATGCGGAGCCTGACGAATGGGGTGCGACCGCCAGCTCGACGGCGTCCAGCCGGCGTGCACAGCGGATTCGCGGTTCGGGTGCATGAGAGTATTTTCCTTGAGCCGAAAAAAAGGGTTCTCACTATGAAACGGAATGGCCGATCCGGCTAGGGGCTAGCACGCCCGCACCCGGCGAAACGTCAAATTCCAGCGCCGGTCTCCCGTCAATTCATGGTGGCCCGGCTTTAGCGGGGTAATCCCGTGATAGAACAGACGCGACGGGCCACCCCACACCACGACATCTCCGCTCAGGAGCGAAAGCTTGCGTGTCGGGGCCGTGCGCTCCAGCCCACCGAAGAGAAATTGTGCGGCCACACCGAGCGAGACCGATACGATCGGGCTTTCCAGCGCCGTCTCGTCGCGGTCCTGATGAAGCCCCATGCGTGCACCGGGCGCATAACAGTTGATCAGACAAGTCTGGGGCACAAAACCAGGATAGCCGGCCTGCTCTGCCATGGTCCGGGCCAGTACGAGCCAGTTATCCGGTATCCGCGGCCAGGCCGCACCACTCAGGGGGTCTCGGGACTCGTAACGATATCCAGCCTTGTCGGACTGCCAGCCCAGCGCGCCACAATTTGTCATCTCGACCGAGAAACGCCGACCACCCGGCGTCTCAAGGCGGCGCAGGGGTGCTTGCGCCATGATTTCGTGCAGCTGTTGCATCAGCCTGGCCTGCATGGCCCGCGCGGCGCCCGGCAGGAACAGCGCGCCGGGTGCCAGAAGCACGGGCTGTCTGGCTGCTGAGAAGAGATCGTCCATCATAATAGGCTCTTGCCGCCTCTGGTCTCACGAACTACTTGAAAACAGTATCTGCGCCAGAGATCGGGCCAAATTCCGAAATGGCAACCACCACTCCTGTGCGTCGACCGCAGCGGGACGAAACTGCAAGGGAAAGCTTTCATGGCAAAGCTCCGTCGCGGCGCCTTTCTGGCCGCCACTCTGTTTGTTCTGCCTG
Source organism: Asaia bogorensis NBRC 16594 (assembly GCF_001547995.1). NCBI lineage: Bacteria > Pseudomonadati > Pseudomonadota > Alphaproteobacteria > Acetobacterales > Acetobacteraceae > Asaia > Asaia bogorensis. The sequence goes on along the minus strand of NZ_AP014690.1, from coordinate 966,714 downwards.
CCGGAACCGCCTTTGCGCAGTTTACCGGACAAAACGCCCCCAACGAGGCCCATGCACCGCAGAACAACAGCAATGACACCGGTGTGGAATATCATGGCAAGGGCGAACACCTGACTGCCAAGGGGCGCCACTCCCTGCCCCCCGGCTATCAGGAAACACCGAGCACCGAATTCAAGCACGGCCCGGACCCCGACCACGCCGATAACGTGCAGCGTGACGCTGTCACAGGTGCCGATCTGAGCAAGTTCGGCTCGGCCTATTCCAATTCCAGCCCGGTCCAGAGCGGCCAGCTTGGCGATGCCACCGGCAATGGCTGGGTCGCGCCGCGCTGATACGTCTCCTCCCGGCTGCGGCAACTCAGGCAGTCGGATGACATTTCCGCGGAAGGCCGCCTGAGCCTTCTGCGACCGAGGCGGGGCCGAACGCCCTGCCTGAATACTCTTCCCAGTCCAAGGCCTCACCGTCGCGTGACGCTTGCTGGCGGCTCCGGAACTTCAGACCGGACGCCCTGTTCTTTCCTCCATGCCAATCGCCTGGACATGGCCCCGTTGCGGGAGCCGCGCCGACAGGCCCAATGCAGAGGACAGGGACCATGCCTTCATTGAAACTACGCGACGGCAACAGCCTCCACTTCAAGGATATGGGCAAAGGCCGGCCCGTATTGCTGGTGCATGGCTGGCCTCTGACAGGCGATATGTGGGAATATCAGACCCTTGCCCTGCTGGAGGCCGGATACAGGGTTATCACCTATGACCGTCGAGGCTTTGGCCAGTCCAGCCATCCTTTCGGCGGCTATGATTATGACACGCTTACCGGTGACCTTGCCGAACTGATCGATCATCTCGATCTGCGCGATCTCACGCTCGTCGGATTCTCGATGGGTGGTGGCGAAGTGGCGCGTTACCTGAGCAGCTATGGCCCCTCGCGCCTGGCTGGCGTTGCGCTCATTTCTTCGGTCGTGCCCTACCTGCTGCAGGACCAGAGCAACCCGGATGGGGTGCCGGTCGATGTCTTTGCTGATTTCAAGGTCCAGATCCGGCGGGACCGTTTCCATTTTCTGGCAGAGTTCCTCAAGGGCTTCTACGGGGTCAGCATGATCCGCAAGCCGGTCAGTCAGGCGCTTATCGACTGGAGCTTCACGCTCGGCATCATGGCGAGCCCCAATGCCACGCTCGACTGCATCGATTCATTCAGCCGAACCGATTTCCGCCCTGATTTCGCAGCCTTTACGGTGCCGACGCTGGTGGTTCACGGCACTGGCGACAAGACAGTGCCCTACGAACTGACGGGCAAACGCGTGAGCGAAGCACTCCCCCATGCGCGCTATGTTGAATATGACAGCGCCCCTCATGGCCTGTTTGCCACTGATGCCGATGCGCTCAACCGCGACCTTCTGGCCTTTCTGACCAGCACCGGCATCTGACATCACTCCCCTCTCCGGTTTCCCCGGAGAGGGCTTGAGGCGTCATCCCTTGCGGGCGACCTGACGCGTCGGGCTGCGCATGGTCACGAACTCTTCCGCCGTGGTGGGGTGGATACCGATCGTGCGGTCGAAATCGATCTTCTTCAGCCCGGCTGTGATGGCAATCGCAATGCCCTGCATCATTTCCGCAGAGGCGTCGCCCATCATATGCGCGCCGACCACCTTCTGGCTCTCACGCTCGACCACCAGCTTCATGAAGGCCTTGCGTTCGCGGCCGATCAGTGTCTGACGCAGCGGACGGAAAGACGCTGTAAATACCTCGATATCCGCCTTTTCTGCTGCCTCCTCCTCGGTCAGGCCGACACTTGCGAGTGGCTCAGAGAAGAAGACCGCCTTGGGGGTGGTCTCGAACGACCAGCTTCTGGCGTGGCCAGTATAGAGCGCCTCTGCCAGAATATGCCCCTCGGCGATGGCGACAGGTGTCAGATTGATCCGGTCCGTGACATCGCCAATGGCGTAGATGTTCTCCAGATTCGTGGCGGATTGGTCGTCCACGGCAATGGCGCCATCCTTGACCGCCACCCCGACACCGTCCAGACCCAGCCCGTCGATATTAGGCTTGCGTCCAGTGGCGAAAAACACGCAATCGGTCTCGATCGTCTCGCCATTGCCGAGGCTGACGCGATAATGCCCCTCGCCCAGCTTCTCGATCCGTTCGGGGCTCTGGCCTGCATGAACAGCGATGCCATGATGAGGCAACGCCTCATGCAGCTTCTCGCGCAATTCGCGGTCGAAGCCGCGCAGGGGCAGATCCTGCCTGAATACCAGATCGACTTTCGAGCCAAGCCCCGCGAAAATGCCAGCGAACTCGATACCGATATACCCGCCCCCGATAATGCAGATCCGCTCCGGGCGGTCCTTGAGGTGAAAGGCCTCATCAGAAATGATGGCGTGCTCGGCACCCTCGATCGGCGGACGTGTGGGTCGGCCACCTGTGGCGATCACGATGCGCTTTGCCGTCACCCGTCGCGGCTCGGCCTGCTCGTCCAGAGGACCGGGCCCGATCTCGATCGTGTTGGGGTCGATCAGTCTGGCGCGTCCGACAAACAACTCGACCCCGGCCTTGCCCAGCATCGACTTGTAGATGCCATCGAGCCTCTCGATTTCCTTGTCCTTGGCCGCGATGAACCGTGACCAGTCGTGGGCACCCAGCTGCACGTCCCAGCCATAAGCCCGCGCATCCTCAGCGGCTTCGGCCCCTTCTGACGCATACACCATGAGCTTCTTGGGCACACAGCCCAGATTCACACAGGTCCCGCCCCAGTGGCGGCTTTCGGCAACCGCCACCTTCGCGCCGTTCTGGGCCGCGATACGGGCAAAGCGTACCCCGCCCGAGCCTGCACCAATCACGAAAACATCGAAATCCGGCATCAAGCCTCTCCCCAAAATCAAACGCGGCCGGAAAATCTCCCGGCCGCGCATGGTATGTTCAGTATTCTGTTCTGCGCCCCTTCAGAACGGGGCCGGAGGGCTTAGCGTTCCGCAAAAGCCTTCTCGACGACATAGGAGCCCTGATTGCTCATATTGCCTTCGTCAAAGCCCATGGACAGCAGCAGCTTTTCCGTATCGGCCAGCATTTCCGGCGAGCCGCAGATCATCACGCGGTCATGCTCGGGATCGAGCCTGGGCAGACCCAGATCCTCGAAGATCTTGCCGTTTTCGATCAGCGTGGTGATGCGATCTGTCACAGCGAAGTCTTCACGGGTAACGGCCGGATAATATTTCAGCTGCTTGGACACATACTCGCCAAGGAATTCGTGGTTCGGCAGGTCATGGCGTATATGGTTCATGTAGGCCAGTTCGCCCGAAACACGAACGGTATGGCTCAGCACGACATTCTCGTAACGCTCGTAGCATTCCGGGTCCTCGATCAGGCTCATGAACGGGGCAAGACCCGTACCCGTCGAGAGGAAATAAAGGTTACGGCCCGGACGCAGATTATCGAGTAGCAAGGTGCCCACCGGCTTGCGACCGACAAGCACGGTGTCACCCACCTTCACATGGCGCAAACGCGAGGTCAGCGGGCCATCTTCCACCGCAATGGACAGGAATTCCAGCTCTTCCTCGTAATTGGCCGAAGCGATGGAGTAGGCGCGCAGCAGCGGCTTACCCTCGACCTCGATGCCGATCATCGTGAACTGGCCATTCTCGAAGCGCAGACCCGGATCGCGCGTGCAGGTGAAGGTGAAGAGACGGTCGGTCCAGTGATGGACGCTCAGCACTTCACATGCCTGGAGATGCCCGTATTCCTTGCTGGGGGGCGCCAGACGATACTGGCCCGGATGCCCCTCAACGGGCAGGAGCCCGGACACGGGCTCGGCAATGGTAGGCATAGGCAGGGAGACAGGCGCGTTCATCAGGCACTCTTTCGCATGCTTGCAGGGGGCGGGCGGTCTGACACCGCCCAAAGTGGCGAAATTTCTAGATCATCCTTCCGCCGTTTGGAAACCCCACAGCCGCGCCTGTTCTAAATTATTACGACGATTTCGGATGCGTCCTTGCAATAAACTGCGAAACGTTATCGTGCATTTCCTTCAACGCGGGCAGATGGGCATAGACCATATGACCCGACGCATATTGCTTGATCTCGATATTTTTCGCGAGCGCGCGCGGGATCGGCAGATGGCGCATTTCATACACACCCTCGAAATAGGGCGTGCCAAGATCGTAATAACCCTGATTGAGCATGACCTGCAGTGAGGGGTTGGTTTTCATCGCCATCGCCAGATCCGGCAGCACATTGGGCTCGCCACGGGCCGGACCGCGCTGGTCGGGCTGCTTGTGGGTGAAGCTCCACTTGCCGATACTATGGGCGCTCACACGATATTCCATATACCCATCGCCAAAGGACGGATCGGCACCGTAATGCAGCGTCTTGCGCGCATAATCGTTGAACGCCGCCACATAGGCCGATTCCATGGCCGCCGATTGCGGATCATAGGCCGGGCGCTGGGCCAGCGGGTCGAGGCTCGGGCCCGAGAACCGGCTATCGAGGCGACCCGTATCCTGCCCCTCATCACCCAGCAGCGTCTTGGCAAACTCGCCGCCATTCACGCGCAGATCGGCCTTGATCAGATAATCGACCGGCAGGCCCGTATAGCGATGCAGCTTTTCGGCCGTGGCCTTGAGCTTCTCATCGCTGATGCCGGTGCCATCCTGCAGGGCGGAGGTGTAGTCGGTCAGCGCAAAATGCTCGACCTCGGCCAGAAATGCCTTCAGATCGACAGGCTGGTCGGGTAGCTTGTGATGATACCAGGCTGTCGCGGCAAAGCTCGGCAGGCCCAGCACATAAGGCTGGTCATTGCTCGGATTACCCTGCGCACGATCGATGGAATTGCCGTAATTCAGAATCTGGGAAAGCAGGATCACACCATTGAGGTCGATCCCTTTCTCATTGGCCAAGGCGTTTGCGATGATGGCGGAACGCGTCGTGCCATAGCTTTCGCCAAACAGGTATTTGGGTGAGTTGTAACGCCCGTGACGCGCCAGAAACTGCGCGATGAAATCGGTGAACGCGGCAGCATCGGGGTCAGTGCCGTAAAAGGCCTTGTCACGATCCTTGCCGATCACGCGGCCAAAACCCGTGCCCGGTGCATCGATAAAGACGAGATCTGTCGAATCCAGAAGTGAGTCGTCGTTATCCACGAGCTTGTAAGGCGCAGCAGGGGTGTGGACATCGTCCGATGTCACAACACGCTTGGGGCCGAGCGCCCCCATATGCAGCCAGACCGTCGCAGAACCCGGCCCACCATTATAGACAAACGTGATGGGGCGGTTTTCCGCATGCGCGCCTTTCTTGAAATAGGCGACGTAGAAAATGGAGGCGACAGCCTGCGGGGCCTTCGGATCGGGATTGGCATCGTCCCAGCCCTCGGGATGAACGATGAGCGTGCCCGACTCTGCCTGATAGGGAACAGCCTGCCCGCGAATGGTTACGCTGCCATCGCTCAGAACATGCTGTGGCTTCATCAGAAAGGCAGGACCATGCACCTCGCCGGGGCCACCATCGGGGCCGGGGGGCGGGGGTGGCGGGCCCATATGCGGCGGCGGCATGTCCGGCGCTGCGAGGGCCGTGCCGCCCATCAAAGCCGTCAGAGCGAAAAGAGCAGAAATCTTCGGAGCTTGCTTGAACCGCACCGGGTTCTCCTTGTGTCACGTCTCAAAAAAATACGCCGCGGCGTATCGTTCCGGTTGCGTATAGGAAAGCGAAACGCCCATGGCCGCAAGTCTCCCGTTGCAGCAAACCGTGTCATAACGCACAAACGGATTCATGGACTCAGCACTCTCCCCCGCCGATCACGCGCTCTCTGTTGCGATCGAGGAAACCGGCCTCTCGCCCTCCCCCAAGGAAGAGCCGCGCCTGCTCAAACTGATCGCACGAAGCCTCGTGCCGGGGACGAACACCATCCTCGCCTCTGAATATGAGCGCCTGATATGCGATGTGCGCCGCAAGGACTGGGCAGCACAGCTGATGAACCTCACCCGCCGCGCGGGTGAACTCTGGATCAGCAAGGCTGACATGCTCGATGCGGTGAGTCGCGTACACGACCCCCGGGCCACGCCAGAGCTGCTCCGTGCCACGCTGGCAGACACGCTGGCCGCACGTTTTCGCGATATGGGGCATACGCCGCGCGACGTGCTTGAAGCGGTGCAGGCCGATCTGACCGATGCGGGCACCTTCCTCTCGGGCGGACAGATCGATCGGCTGGCGCAGATCATCGCCTCGGCTTTCGGGGTGGAGGATACCGGCTTCGAGGCCGAACTGATCGCGAGCGAAAAGGCGCGACGCGAAGAGGAAGAGCGGATCGAGGCGCGTGCCGAGGCCCGGCGCAAGCGGGAAAACGAGCGCCTCAAGGCATGGGAAGAAAGCCTCGTCGGGTTCGATCAGGTGCCCGCTATCCTGCATTGCACCCCGCGTGAGGCGCTGCGCTGGATTGCCGAAAACCGCCTTCCCGTCACACGCCGTACCCCGCAGCCCGACGGCACCGAAAAATTCGAGTTCGATCCCGAAATCCTCAAGCGCCTGCGTTCGCAGCTGGCGGAATGGCGCGGAGGCCAGAAAGGCACGCCAGCGCTTGCCGGACGCAAGGTCGGCAATGCTGTCATCGCCCGTGTGGCCGCGCTCGATCGCTATGTCGCGCATTTTCGCACGGCACGCTCGCTCAAGCGCCGTATCACGCTGGTGACCGGCCCGACCAATTCAGGCAAATCCTACACCGCGCTCAATGCGCTGGCCAATGCCGAGAGCGGCCTCGCCCTCGCCCCCCTGCGCCTTCTGGCCCATGAGTTTCGCGAGTCCCTGTTGTCCCGCGGGGTTCCGGCCTCGCTCGCCACGGGTGAGGAACGCATCGATTTCCCCGGCGCCCGCCATCTGGCCGCGACGGTCGAGATGTGCCCCTTTCACAACCCGGTCGATGTCGCGCTGATCGATGAAGCGCAAATGCTGATGGACCCCGATCGCGGCGCGGCCTGGACGGCTGCCATCATGGGTGTACCGGCGCGTCATCTGTATATTCTGGGCGCCCCCGATTGCATCCCCCTCATCAGGCGTATTGCCGAGCTTTGCGATGACCCGCTGGATGAAATCAGCCTTGAGCGCAAATCGCCACTCCGCGCCGCCAGCGCACCCTTGCGCCTGCGCGATCTGGAGGCGGGCGATGCGCTTATTGCCTTCTCACGACGCGAGGTGCTGGATCTGCGCGCCGAGCTTCTGACGCTCGGCAAGCGTGTGGCCGTAGTCTATGGCGCGCTCAGCCCTGAGGTGCGCCGTGCCGAAGCCGCGCGATTCAATAATGGCGAGGCCGAAATCCTTGTCGCAACCGATGCCATTGGCATGGGGCTCAACCTGTCCATCAAGCGCGTGGTGTTCAGTGCGCTGCGCAAATATGACGGCAAGCAGACGCGAGACCTCACCGCGCAGGAAATCAAGCAGATTGGCGGTCGCGCCGGGCGCTACGGCCATCATGAAAACGGCGTCGTCGCCGTGCTGGGTGAAGCTGGCACACCGGCCCATATCCGCAAGATGCTGGCCGCACCGCCCGAGCCCATCACGGAACTGCGCCCCCTCGTGCAGCCGGATGCCGATATCGTGCGCGCGGTGGCTGAGGAAATCGAGACCGACAGCCTTTACGGTGTGCTGGTGCGCATCAAGCGCGCCGTGTTGCGCGCCGACGACCCGAATTACCGTCTGGCCGATATGGATCAGGCCTTCGAGATTGCCTCAGCCCTGGAAGGTGTGGAGGGGCTGTCCCTCACCCAGCGCTGGGTCTACGCCATGTGCCCCATCGATGAGCGCGATAATGGCATTTCGCGGCTGGTCGGCTGGGCCAGCGATCATGCAGCGGGTCGGCGGGTGCCGCCGCCCGGCACTGGGCGTCTGGTCCAGCCCTCACAGGCCGGGCGCGAGGAACTCGAACGCGCCGAGAAACGGCACAAGCGCCTTGTGGCGTGGCGCTGGCTCTCGCTGCGCTTTGCCGATGCTTACACCGACAAGCAGGCCGCCGAGGACAACACGACGGCCCTGAATGACTGGATCGAGGCGGTGCTTCGCCAGCAAAGCCGCGAGCGCGAACACCAGAAACGCGCCATGCCCGGCAGGCGCGGCGGCGGGAAAGGATTTGGTGACCGGTCCGGCGGAGGCTATTCCGGCCCCGGCCGCCCCCCGTCATCCAGAGGCGATGCGCGGCGTGACGGCGCCGGGCGCGATGGCGGCAGGAGCGAATCGGGTGAGCGCTCCCCCGGTGGGTCGCCCTCCGGCAAGCGTTTCAAGGGAGCGGGCGGCCCACGCAAGGGCGGCAAGGGTGGCCACGGCCGCGGCTGACACGCCGCAATCGCTTTTTATCCCGCGTCGTCTCGCTGCGCTTCGGCAGGGTGGCAGAACATACCCAGAATAGGAGCATGGGAGTGTGGCTGCGCAAGATCGCGCGTGCGCGTCCCCTCCCTGTCGCTGGCGCCTGCATCGCTGCCGAGCTGGCGTCAGCACCATGCGAAACGGTTGGGCGGGCGCTGTAATGGGCCGGATTTGACGAGTCGCCCAGCCTCGCCATAAGCCGGAAAATCAAGTCAAAACATAGACTTATCCAGATCATCGCCTCGGTTTCCGGCGCGACACATGAATTTTTTCGCGTGGTCGACGCAAAAAGTTCTTCCATTCTTCACAAAAACCGCGCTAGCGTTTCTTTGCGGCAACCGAGGTTGCTTCAAGTAATTCTCCGGAAATTACTCCGGTTGATTGAAGTAAAGTTCGGCCAACGCGAAATAGTGCGCATCGTGCGCCATGTGAAGAAGGAATACAGATATGTCGTCTGGTTTTTCCGTAAGCACATTTTCGTCGAAAACCATGATCTCGATCAGGGTTTTCTCTGCAGATGCCAAATATAAAGGGGTTGGCCCACCGTAAAGGCGCGCCTCGGCCCTACGCCACCTTGCTTTGACAGGTCTTGCGCAGGGCCACCCGTTCTACTCTCCTCAGATACTTTCTGCTTTCCAGTTTCGCTTCTTTGTCGACCTTCCGATACCGGGATTGAGACAGTTACAAGGGTCCAGATCCCGGTAATGGGCAAACAGGGCGTCATCGCCCTCATACAGATGACCGAGATTATGTTCCGCAGGATAGCGGGCCCCTCTCTGGTCCAGCTGCGTGAGCATTTCATGCTCGGTCGCTTCCGCTGACTCCCCCGGCTTCAGAACGTAATCCTGATGCATCACGTGGCAGAGAAAATGCCCGTAATAGAGCTTCTCCAAAATCCGGGCATCGAGTGCCGCGGGCAAGGTTTCGGACCATTCCCTGTCGTTGCGTCGCAGCGCAACATCAAGGGCAACAATCTCCCCCACCTTATGATCATGCACCGCGCGATAACGCAGCGCCGCACCGGCTGCCGCAAACCGATGCAGAAAGGCACGCTTGCCTTCATCAGGCGTGCAGGCGAACCAGTCTGTTCCTTCTGTCGCGAACGTATCGCGCAAATGCGCCTCGACCTTGGCGGCCAGATCTGCCGAGACGCGCAGCATGAGATGGTGCTCGAATCGCGCCTCGAAGGCGAGCATACGCTCTGGAATCTGCTGGGGTAACACACGCCCCAGCTTCTGCATGACCTTGTCGGTCAGGTGCGCAGGCAGCCATTTCCACTGACCAAGCCAGTCATCGAGCCAGGCCTTGGCCGCAAAAAGACGCGGAATATTTCTGGTGCCTGCGTAGCGTATGAGGGCCACCGTATCGCGCCCATAGGCCTCGGCAATACGAAAGGCATTGCGGTGCATGTATTCACCGGCGATCGGCAGCGTGTCGTAGGCCGTCAGCAGATGGCGGCGCAGATCCTCCAGCTTATCGGTGCAGTTCGTGCCTATATAGAAAACGCGGGAATCGAGCTCGGCCGGAAAGCTGTCAACGCGCACGGCAAAGACGATCAGCTTACCCGCGCAGCCGGATGCCTCGAACAGACGGCGCTCATCCTGGTTGAATCGCCCAGGTGTCTGGGCCTCAACATCGCGCACATGCGCGATATAGCCGTCATCATGCCCTTTCCGACCGGTCCATTCGATCTCGTCACGTGTGAACGCGCCACTTTCCAGACGGGCCAGCGCCTTGATGGGGTCAGCATCCAGTTTCACACCCAGATGGTTGACGAGCTCGAGTCGTCCCTCCGCCGTAACGCGACCATACAGGGCCATCTCGGTATAAGCCGGGCCGCGCTGCACCAGAGCGCCCCCTGAATTATTGCTGATCCCACCCAGCACCGAGGCCCCGATGCAGGATGAGCCAATAACCGAATGGGGCTCGCGCCCATAACGCGCGAGGGTGGTTTCAAGCTTGTGCAGGGTTGTGCCGGGCAGGCAGATCACCTGTCGGCCACCATCGATCAGATGCATGCCGCGCAGACGACGGGTGTTGATCAGGATGACGGGGCGATCATATGCGTCGCCGTCTGGCGTCGAGCCCCCGGTCAGCCCGGTATTGGCCGCCTGCACGATCATGATCTGGTCAGCCGCTACGCAAAGCTCGGCCACACGCCAGAATTCCACCAGCGTGCGTGGCCGGATGACCGCCCTCACCTTGCCCGATCCGAACCGGAACCCCTTGGTATAGGGCGCTGTCGCATGGGGCGCGACAAGCACATGCGGCGTGCCGACGATCTGACGCAACAGCACAAGAAGCCTGTCGGCATGAAGGGTCGGTTCGGTCAGACGCATGAGGGTCTTCCTTCTCGCAATGTCAGTCACGACGCCCTTTTTACGGGCGTGTCAGGCAGGCGCTCACCCGCACGGCGACGATGCGACCTGATCCGACAGACTGGCTTTGCCGTGCCATCGGATGCGCGTCCCATCGAGGGTAATCATCAGCCGATGCGGGTCATCCCGCCCATATAGGGGTGCAACACCTCGGGGATCTCGATCGCCCCATCGGCCGTCTGGCCGTTTTCCATGACGGCAATCAGCGTGCGCCCCACTGCCAGACCAGACCCGTTGAGGGTGTTCACAAAAGCCGGACCGTTCTCGGTGCGGTAGCGCGCATTCATGCGGCGTGCCTGAAAATCGCGCGTGTTGGAGCAAGAGGAGATTTCGCGCCAGGCCTTCTGGCCGGGCAACCAGCCTTCGAGATCGAATGTCTTGGCGGCACCGAACCCGGTATCTCCGGCGCAGAGCAGCATACGACGATAGGGAATATTCAGTCGCTCCAGAATGGTTTCTGCACAGCGCGTCATGCGCTCATGCTCATCTGCGCTGGCCTCAGGCGTCGTAACGGAAACCAGCTCGACCTTGCTGAACTGATGCTGGCGCAACATGCCGCGCACGTCACGCCCGGCCGACCCGGCCTCGGAACGGAAACAGCTTGAAAGCGCCGTCATACGCAATGGCAACGCCTTCGCCTCAAGGATCTCGCCTGCGACGCTGGCCGTGAGGGGCACCTCTGCGGTCGGGATCAACCAGCGGCCATCCGTGGTCTGAAAAGAATCCTCGGCGAATTTGGGCAGCTTGTCGGTGCCGTACATGGCCGCATCATTGACCAGAAGCGGCACGATGGTCTCGCTATAGCCAAATTCCTGCGTGTGGGTATCGAGCATGTATTGCCCGAGCGCACGCTCCAGCCGCGCCAGCGCCCCGCGCAGCACCGTGAAACGGGCCCCTGAAAGCTTGGCGGCCGTCGGGAAATCCATCAGCCCCAGCTGTTCGCCAAGTTCGAAATGCTGCTTGGGCTCGAAATCGAAAACAGGCACCTCACCCCATTGGTGAACAACCTGATTGGCCTCCTCATCGCGCCCTTCCGGCACGGTTTCATCGAGACGGTTGGGCAGACCGGCCAGCGTGGCGCTGATCTCGCTCTCGATTGTCGAGGCACTGGCTTCGAGCGCGGCGATATGATCGCGCAGTTCGACAGCCTTCTGCTCAAGGGTGCTGGTATCCTGCCCGGCTTTCTTGCCCTGACCGATTTCCCTGGCCAGCACCTTGCGCTGTGCCTGCTGCTCCTGAAGGACCTGAAGGGCCGCACGACGCTCCTCATCGCGTCGCACCAGATCACCGGCGACAGGCGACAGGCCGCGACGAGCCAGAGCCGCATCAAAACCAGCCGGGTCGGCGCGAAGGGCGCGCAAGTCATGCATGTCAGTAAAGTCCTGTCAGTTTTCAGTCGATCGTCGCAGGGCGCGGCTCAACGAGACGTGCCGTAAAGATCGAGATTTCATACAGAAAGATCAGCGGCACGGCGAGGCCCACCTGGGTAATCACATCGGGCGGGGCCAGTATGGCGGCAATGACCGTTGCACCGACAATGGCATAGCGGCGGAATTTCTTCAGGCCTTTGGAGGTTACAATGCCCACACGTGCCAGCAGCGTCAGCACGACGGGCAGTTCGAAAGCCGCACCGAAAGCCAGGATCAGCTTCATGACTAGAGAAAGATAATCCGAGACCCTCGCCTGCAACTCGATATGCAGCCCCTGCGAACCTGCCGGGGCCGTCTGAAACGACAGGAAGAAGCGCCATGCTATGGGGAAGATGAAGTAATACGCCATGGTCGCGCCAAGCAGGAACATGAGCGGCGTGGCAATCAGGAAGGGCGCAAAGGCCCGCTTCTCGTTGCGATACAGGCCCGGTGCGATAAAGATCCAGGCCTGCATGGCGATGATCGGAAATGACAGGAACACGGCCCCGAACACCGCCACGCGCACATAGGTAAAAAAGGCTTCTGACAGCGCCGTATAGATCAGATGCGGCTGCTCGCCCTGCTGCCGCATGATCTTCGCCAAAGGCTCGGCAAGAAACAGATAGATCTGCTCCGAGAAATGATAGCAGAGCAGGAAGGCGACGATAAACGCGACCAGAGACCAGATAAGCCGCCTGCGCAGCTCGATCAGGTGATCGAGAAGCGGCATGGCCTTGTCATCGAGGGAGTCGTTATTCGTCATGGCGCTGTCGGACATTCAGGCAGGATCACCCCCGGCGCATGGGCCGGGGCCGTTGAGACCTCTGGGGTCATGGCGGGATAGGGCGCTTGGGTAAGGTCGGGGGTCGCCGCAGCGGGATGACCGCTCATTGCGTCGCCAGGCTTTGACGATGCAGGAGGCACCGAGGCAGGCGCGGCAGGTGGCGGATCGAGCGCGACACGACGCCCATTATGGATGACCCGCAAGGGCGGAATGACGGCCGGGGCATGCCACAGCGTCTCTTCATGCCGGAGGCGACGCGCCGTTGCCGGGGGCAGGATCGCTGGACCAAAGGCCTCGGCCGGCCGGGCCGGACTGTGAGCCTCAACCTCACCGGTACCGTAGGCATGGGTATTGGGCGTCTCTGTCACGCCAGGCCCCGTGACCGGGATCGCGTTGTCCGTTCCGTGGGCCGGAAAGGAAAGCGACGGAGGAGGCGTGAAATCCAGGCTCTTGCTGATCGTCTTGTCGGAGTCGATCGTGCGCGCAATACGGTCCCGGAAGTCGAAGCGCTTCAGGTCGCGCAGATGGTCGCGTGCTTCACCCAGATCGGCCTCGCGGATCATCTCATCCACATGGCCCTGAAACTCGGACGCCATGCGGCGCACCGCCTTGATACCCCGACTGACGGCGCGAATGGCGGTCGGCATGTCCTTGGGGCCGATGAAAACCAGCGCCACGACAACGATCAGCGCAATTTCCGACCAGCTAAAATCGAACATCTTCCCCACTCATCTCAGAAACCCGGCTTCAGTCTTGCACGACGCCCGGCCTAGCCCGCGCCCTTCTGGGTCACGATACGATCATTACGCCCCGAAGCATCGGGATCGAGCAGCAATTCCTCACGCCGCGGCAGAGCCCCGAGATCACTCAGCCCGAAACTGCTCAGAAAATGCGTCGAGGTCCCCCATAAAATAGGGCGACCCGGTACTTCCTTGCGCCCTTTGGGCATGATCAGTCCATCCTCGATCAGGGTATCAAGCACGGTCTGGCTCAGCGAGACGCCGCGTATGCCTTCGATATCGGCACGGGTGCAGGGCTGATGATAGGCGATGATCGCCAATGTTTCCATCGCGGAACGGCTCAGCCGGCGCGGTTTCTCCACCACCCGTGTCAGTGCCGGGGCAATTTCCGGACGGGTCCGGAACTGCCAGCCTCTGGCGACCGACACCAGCTCCACCGCATGATCTTCATATCTTGCCACGACGCAGGCCAGAACCGGCCCCAGAAGCGACTCATCGGCCCCCTGCGAGACCACGAACTGCTTCAGCGCCGTTTCGGTGACGGGCTCAGCACTGGCAAAAATCAGTCCCTCAACCAGACGGGAGAGCGCGTTCACGGCCTCGAACGCGCGGTCGCGATGCGTCGCTGCCTGATGCGCGTCAGTGACCGCATCCGGATGAGCGATGGAACCTGGCGTCGATGAGGCGACCGACACATCTTCGGCCTGTTCCACTGCATCCGCAGGGGAGATCGGCCCGCCGGGCATGGAGAGTTCTGACATCAGCTTTCTGTCACTTCCTGAAAGTCACCCTGAGGGGCCCGAAGCATGATCTCGGCAAAAACGCTCTCCTGCCGCAATTCTACCGTGCCGCTCTTGGCCATTTCGAGCCCTGCCACAAGGGCGCTGGCCATGGCGGCAGCCCGTGCCCGTGGCGATGCAGCGGATTGCGCTGGCAAAAGCGAAGTCAGTTTCTGCCAGCCTACCACGTCACTCGTATTCAGAAGGCGATGCAGGGCCGAAACGGCTTCGGTCACGGTCCAGTAGCGCGGGCGTGGTGGCGCGTAGATACGTTTGCGTCCACGACGGCGGGTCATGGCCAGATAGGCGCCAATCAGCCCCATAAGATCCACCCGCAGCCCTGAACGATCGATACGCGTCATGTCCTCGCCATAGCCACGGGCAAAGACATGTTCGCCCAGTCTGGGGCGGTCATCGAGCCAGACGGCCAGCGCCCTGACGGATTCCAGCTCCTGCAATCGGCCCTGAAGCAATCCGGCGGCATCTTCAGCCTCGGCATCCGGCTCATTTTCGGCAGGGAGCAGTAGACGTGATTTGAGCCATGTCAGCCAGGCTGCCATGACCAGCCAGTCTGCGGCCAGTTCGAGTCTGATCTGCCGCGCGCCCTCAACGAAAGCCAGATATTGCTCAACCAGTTGCAATATCGAGATCTGTGCCAGATCGACCTTCTGGGCACGAGCGAGATCGAGCAACAGATCGAGCGGTCCCTCAAATCCGGTCAGGGAGAGATGCGGCGCCGATTCTAGATCTGCGCCATCCGGTACCATGGCCGACGAAAAGGCGGTGCTCCCCTCCCCCATACCGATCAGAAAACAGCCGGTGTGCAGGCAATCGAGCGTGCATGCAGGCGCACGCAGAACGACTTTGCGGCCTGGGTAGTGTCAAACCCGCCGACGCGCAGACGATAGAACACATGACCATTGATGGTCTTTTGCTCGATCGTCGGCGTGCGGTCGCTCAGCAGATCACTGGCCTGCTTCGAAAGCTTGCTCCACGTCGCCTTGGCGTCGGCTTCGCTGCCAAGGGCTGCAAGCTGGACCATATGCCCGCCCGTTGCCGTATTGGCGGCAGCGGTCTTGCTGGCAGAGTCAGTGGTTGCGGAAGACGATGCCGCAGGAGGGGCCGATGCTGCCTTGGCCGGTTTCTCGGACGGTGCGCGCTCGGGCACAGCTTTCTCCGGCACAGCTCTCTCAGACACAGCTTTTTCGGGCGTAGCCTTTTCGGGAGCCGTATTTTCCGCCGCCGCCGGGGCGGCAGACCCGCCCTGATCGGCTTCACCCTGCGCTCCGGTACCTTCCGGCAACTTCTGAACGGACGTGTCGGGCAGGCCACCAGGGGCGCTCTGCCCCGAAGCTCCGGCACTATCGGCTCCTGCATCCTGCCCTGCTCCCGCGCTTGCTGATCCAGCAGGCGCCGTTGCTCCAGCAGGAGGCGTCTCGGGGGCTGTGCGCGCCGCCAGCGCCTCGGGGCGTGGCTGCTCTGGTTCAGGGGCCAGATGCGCCTCACCCTTGCCTGTCACGTCAAGGTCGGTGCCATCACCCATGATCTGCATCCCGCCCGGATCGGCCGGGCGGTCGCGCACAGGACCGGGAGGCGGGCCAATGACGGGAATACCCCCTGAATGGCCGCCCAGCAGTGACCAGCCACCCACGCCAACCACGAGCAGCGCACCCAGACCCGCAGCCCCGTAAACGAGACGACGTGTCATGATGTCAGAGCCCAGCAGCGACGCCAGACCACCCCCTGCCCCGGCGCTGCGGCGCCTGAAGACAGGTTCGTCATCGTAATCGGCGCTCAGGCGCTCACGCGGAGAGGAAGTCTGTGACGATGCGCCACGAGAAGAGCCCGTCGCACCGTCATACCCGGCACCACCCGTAGCGTACGAAGGATAGGAAGGCGGACGCGTATCGGTAAAGCGCGGGTCATTGGCGCGCCGGTCCGGGCCACGGCCTGTTTCCTGGCGGGGGCGGTCATAGCCCCCGTCGCCACCCGGCTGATCGTCGCGCCAGTCTGGCGTATCGTCGTTCATCGCATCTCCTCAACCGGCTCGACACCGAGAATGGCTAGGCCACAGCGCAACACGCTGGCAACCGACGCCACGAGAGCAAGCTTGGCCAGACTCGCCGGGCGGTCCTGCTCATGCAGGAAGCGCAGCGTCGTATCCTCACGGCCCTTGTTCCACAAGGCATGGAAATCGGCCGCAAGCTCACCGCAATAATAGGCGATGCGGTGCGGCTCACGCGTCTGGGCAGCCCCCTCGACCACACGCGGGAACGTCGAGAGACGACGCAGCACCGCGAGTTCCACATCGGCATCAAGGCGCGACAGATCGGCACCGAGCAGGGAGGCATCGCTCGTGCTGTCAGCACCGAACATGGTTTCGGCACTGCGCATGACCGAGCGGCAGCGCGCATGGGCGTATTGAACATAGAAAACCGGGTTGTCGCGCGTCTGGGCCACGACCGCATCAAGGTCGAAATCCATCTGCGCATCGGCCTTGCGGGTCAGCATGGTAAAGCGCACGGCGTCGCGTCCCACCTCGTCCAGCAGGTCGCGTAGGGTCACGAAGGTACCGGCACGCTTGGACATGCGCACGGGTTCGCCACTCTTCATGATGCGCACGATCTGGCACATCACGACCTCGAACTCGGTCTTGCCATCTGTCAGTGCGCTGACAGCAGCCCGCATGCGCGAGACATAGCCGCCATGATCGGCGCCCAGCACATCGATCAGCACATCGGCTGCTTCGGCCTTCTTGGCGTGATAGCCGATATCATTGGCGAAATAGGTGTTGCTGCCATCGGATTTGCGCAGCGCACGATCCACGTCGTCACCAAACTGGGTGGAGCGGAACAGCGTCTGGGGGCGTGGCTCCCAATCTTCCGGCGTCTTGCCCTTGGGGGGTTCAAGCACCCCCTCATAAAGCAGCCCCTTGGCTTCCAGCGCGTTGATCGCCTCATCCACGCGACCACTGGCGAGCGTCTCGGCTTCCGAGGCGAAAACCTCGTGATGAATACCCAGAGCTGCAAGATCGGTGCGGATTTCTTCCATCATCGCCTTGAGCGTGGCGGCACGCACGATCTCGAACCATACGGAAGGCTCGGCGGCCTGCCCGGCCTCGTTCGCCAGCGCCTTGCCATGCGCAGCCGCAAGAGCCTCACCGATGGGGGTGAGGTAGTCACCCTGATATTGCAGACCGGTTGGTGTCAGCGCGGCAAAAGCCTCGGTATCGACCTGCGTGCCAATGGCCTGGAGGTAGCGCCAATATGCCGCCCAGGTCAGCGCAATGACCTGTGCCCCGGCATCGTTGATGTAATATTCCTTGGTTACATCATGCCCGGTCTTGGCCAGAAGATTGGCGAGAGCATCGCCTACCACGGCGCCACGGCAATGGCCCACATGCATCGGGCCCGTCGGGTTGGCCGAGACATATTCCACGTTCACGCGCTTGCCCGCACCCAGGCGCGACTCACCAAAACGCGGCCCGGCCTCGATCACGCTGCGCGCCACCGATTGCAGCACGTCAGGGCTGAGCGTGATATTCACAAAGCCCGGCCCGGCAGCTTCTGCCTTGGCGACACCCGGCAGCGCCACAAGCAACGGCACCAGATCGGCTGCGATATCGGCAGGACGACGACGGGCGAATTTCGAGGCCAGCAGGGCGGCATTGGTTGCCATGTCACCATGAGACGGGTCGCGCGTCGGCGTTACCTCGACACGGGCCGCAATCTCGTCAGGCAGATCGGCCACCACTGAACGCAATGCCTCACGCACCTGGTTCTGGTAACGGGCGAAAAGGCAGTCTGTGGTGGGCGTTGGTGTATCGGACATGAAGAGCCTTGCGTTCCTGACGTGTATTCTGCTGCCTGTATCAACCCAGCATCGAGAGTTCCGTCAACCGTCGATGTTCATCCATCGCAAATCGATCGGTCATTCCTGCGATGTAATCGGCCACGACACGTCTGCGCCCGTTCTCATCGCCCTGCTGTGCCTTTTCGCGCCAGCCATCGGGCAGCAGGCTTGGGTCTTCTGCCAATATCCCGAAAATCTCGCCCAGCGCCAAGCGGGCCTTGCGGGTCATGCGCTTCACCTTCCAGTGACGATACATGCGCGCATAGAGAAACTTGCGGATTTCCTTGTTCTCCAGCGCCACCTGCTCGCTGAAGGCAACCACGGGCCCTGGGGCCTGGCGGATGTCGTCTGACGATTCCGGCCGAAGCGCCTCGATATTGGCCCTTGTCTGCATCGTAAGATCGGTCACCAGCACGTTGATGACCTGCCTTATGGTCTCATGGCGTATCCGGCGTTCGCGATCATAGCGCTCGGTCGCCCTTGCGCCGCTCATCGCCCGCTCGAGCGCTGGTCCCACGATTGGCAGATTTGCGATATCCTCAAAGCGAAGCAGCCCTGCGCGCAACCCGTCATCGAGGTCATGGCCATGATAGGCGATATCATCGGCCAGCGCCGCCACCTGAGCCTCGGCAGAGGCATAGCTGGCGAAATCGAGGTGATGCTGGGCGTCGTATTCCAGCAGATAGGGCGTGGGGCGTTTGACCGGGCCATTATGCTTGGCCAGCCCCTCAAGCGTCTCCCATGTCAGGTTGAGGCCGTCAAAGGCGTGGTAGCGCCCCTCGAGCAGGGTCACGAGACGCAGGGACTGGGTATTATGATCGAAGCCGCCATGATCCTGCATGCAGGCTTTCAGCGCATCCTCCCCCGCATGGCCAAAAGGCGTATGACCAAGATCATGCGCCAGAGCGAGTGCCTCGGTCAGATCCTCATCCAGGCGAAGCTGGCGGGCAATCGAGCGGGCAATCTGCGCCACCTCAAGCGAATGGGTCAGGCGTGTGCGAAAGAAATCACCCTCATGATTGATGAAAACCTGCGTCTTGTATTGCAGCGTGCGAAACCCCGCAGAATGAATGACGCGATCGCGGTCACGCTGCCAGGGAGAGCGCGTGGGCGCATCCTCCTCGGGGTGCAGGCGGCCTCGCGCTGTCTCGCGACGCACGGCATAGGGGGCGACATCCTGACTGATCATCCACACTCTCCACTTTGCCCGCTTTAAGAGCATGGCCGGGCGCATTATATGGGAAAACATGAGCCAGACCACGCCCCCTTCCGACGCGGCCCTTGCGGGCAGCTTTTCGGTCTCGCCCGGTGCCGCTGCCCGGATTGTCGAGATCATCTCCCAGCAGGACGAGCCCGCGGGGCTGGCCCTGCGTGTGGCCGTGCTGGCCGGGGGCTGTAATGGCTTCCAGTATCA
Source organism: Asaia bogorensis NBRC 16594 (assembly GCF_001547995.1). Classification (NCBI taxonomy): domain Bacteria; kingdom Pseudomonadati; phylum Pseudomonadota; class Alphaproteobacteria; order Acetobacterales; family Acetobacteraceae; genus Asaia; species Asaia bogorensis. The sequence continues at coordinate 947,025 of NZ_AP014690.1, read as the reverse complement.
GTTCAAGCTCGACACTGACCGGGCAGATGATGATGTGGTGATCGAGCAGGACGGCGCAACGGTTCTGGTCGATCCGGTCAGCCTCGACCTACTGGGTGGGGCCCAGTTGCAATTCGTGGACAAGCTGATGGGGGCGCATTTCACGGTCGCCAATCCCAATGCTGCCTCGTCCTGCGGGTGCGGCACGAGCTTCTCCCTCGCATGAGCTTTACTTTCGCAAGCTGGAACGTCAATTCCATCCGCCAGCGTGAGAAACACGTGCTCGACTGGCTCGACCGCGTCAAACCGGATCTGCTCTGCCTGCAGGAATTGAAATGCGAGACGCATCTCTTTCCGGCAAGCTTTGCAGAGGCCGGATATCATCCGATTGTGGTGGGGCAAAAGGGCTATAATGGCGTTGCCATGCTGGCGCGCACGCCTGTCGAGGTGGTTCATGAGCGCCTGCCCGGCTTTGCCCATGAAGCCGCCCGCTATGTCGAAATTCGCATGGCAGGCATGACGATCGGCAATCTTTATCTACCCAACGGCAATTCGGGCGGGGCAGAAGGCTTTGCGACCAAGCTCGACTTTTTCGCGGCACTTGCCGAGCGGGCCAGAATCTTGCGCGATGAGGAAGCCGATTTCCTGTTCACGGGTGATTTCAATGTCTGCCCCACAGATGAGGACTTCGCCCCCGGTGCCTTGAGCCCGGGCGATGCTCTGCTTCGCCCCGAGAGCCGCGCAGGCTGGCATCGCCTGCTCTGGCTCGGGCTGACTGATGCACTAAGGGCGCTCAAACCCTCGGGACGACACTACACATTCTTCGATTATCAGAACGCCGCCTTCCAGCGAAACGCCGGCTTACGCATCGACCATGCGCTGCTGTCGCCAAGACTGGCCGAACGTCTTGTATCGGTCACGCCCGACCGTGATGAGCGGGCGAAAGATCAGCCATCGGATCACATCCCGCTGATTGTGACGCTGTCCTAGGCATTGGTTTTTGTTGGCCGTCGCTTGCGAAGGGCGCTACGGCCTTTACAGGTCCCCCTCATCCGGCTGTCGCGGCACTGGCCGCACCCGCACGAAAACGCATTCGGGGCGCGACCAAGAGCCGACACGCTCTTGTTGGGTGGCGGCAAGGCCGTCAATCGAAAGCGGAGGGTTCGTGTCAGGGGCAGTGCGGGTTTGGCAAACTTGTCAGGCTCTCGATCTGGCCTGACAGAACATAATCACCAAAATCGATCAGCAACCTGTCCTCGACGCCGTTCGTCCAGAGACGGTCGCTATAGGTCGAATCAGGCAAAAACGCCGCGTTGCCGACGCCAAAGCTCGCCACCGAGACCGGCACGGCGCTGAGCCCGTCAAAGAGCGCCCTGGGATTATCAGGCTTCACCTGCGCCAGTCGCCCCAGCGTGGCATAGCTTGGCGTCGCGCCATCGGTGGAAGCCCCGTCGAACAGATCACGCTCCAGATGCAGTACGCCCTTATGCGCGCCATCGAGCAATTGAAGGGTGAACTGCGTGGGAAAGACGACCCGTGCCGGCAAGGTCATGACCTTGGCCTCTGGCTTGGTAAAGCGCACCACCACATTGCCATTGCGCTGGCGTCTGGCCTCTCCGGCGGTCTCGCTGGTGGTTTCGTTATCCTGAGTCTGGACCGTCCGGAAAATGAAGGACCGCCCCTTCTTGTCCTCGAGCGTTGCAGATTGATAGCTCAGTGCCGAGACCGTGCCATCGGCACCGGTCACCTGCACATCGAGTTTCTGGCTGACCGACCAGACATCGCACAGATCATGAATCTGGTAAGTGGCCTGACCACCCGCCGTTGCCAGTGACCCCGCCTTGAGACGGGCGAGATCGAGCGTGTAGGTCACCTTATGCGCAAGCAAGGCTGGCTCGGCCTTCGGAACTTGCGCCGCGTGTGCCGGGGAAGCCAGACCGTAAAGGGCCAGCCAGAAACCCGACAGCGTACTGGCACCTGCCGAGGCCACAGCCCGAAGGCAGAGCATCGCAGGCGATGCTCCTTTTACCCGGCTCAATCGCATTTTTCTGCTCCGAGGGGGTCTCAGGCAGCCCCGTCCTTCTGGCCGGCTTCCTTCTGTCCCCCGTCCTTGACGACCGCAGCCTTGGGCTTGGGCGGCAGAATGGCGAGCGAGAGTTCCTTCAGGCGCGCGGGCTCAACCGGCGCCGGGGCTTCCATCATGAGGTCTTCACCGCTCTGGTTGAGCGGGAACAGGATGACCTCACGAATATTCGGCTCATCGGCCAGCAGCATCACAATGCGGTCCACACCCGGTGCCGAGCCACCATGCGGCGGGGCGCCATAACGGAATGCGTTGAGCATACCGCCAAAGCGCGCCTCGACCACGTCCTCGCCATAGCCGGCAATGGCAAAGGCACGGATCATGACTTCCGGCAGATGGTTACGGATCGCGCCCGAGGAGAGTTCGATGCCGTTGCAGACGATATCGTACTGATAGGCCTTGATGGTCAGCGGGTCCTGAGAGTTCAGCGCCTCAAGCCCGCCCTGCGGCATCGAGAACGGGTTGTGCGAGAAGTCGACCTGCCCCGTCTCCTCATTGCGCTCGAACATCGGGAAATCGACAATCCAGCAGAAACGGAACGCGTCCTGCTCGATCAGATCGAGTTCCTGCGCGATGCGCGTGCGCACCTGACCCGAGAACTTGGCCACGGCATCGCCCTCGCCTGCGGCAAAGAACACGGCATCGCCCGCCTTGAGGCCACAGGCTTCACGAATGGCCTCAACGCGATCGGCTTCCAGATTCTTGGCAATCGGGCCCTTGCCGCCATCTTCCTCGAAAATGATGTAGCCCAGACCGCCCGCACCGGCATCACGCGCCCAGCTATTGAGCTTGTCGAAGAAGCCGCGCGGACGCGTGCCGGCACCGGGGGCCGGAATGGCGCGCACTTCGCCGCCATTGGCCGCGATACGTGCAAACAGGCCAAAGCCGGAATTGGCAAAGGCTTCTGTCACCGTGCTGATCAGCAGCGGGTTGCGCAGGTCCGGCTTGTCGGAGCCATAAAGACGCATTGCCTCGTCATAGGGGATACGGCGGAAAGGTGCCGTGTCGACCTTGCGGCCCTTGCCGAACTCGGCAAACAGGCCGCTCAGCACGTCTTCCAGCACGGCAAACACGTCTTCCTGCGTAGCGAACGCCATCTCGAAATCGAGCTGATAGAACTCGCCGGGGCTGCGGTCAGCGCGTGAGGCTTCATCGCGGAAGCAGGGCGCGATCTGGAAATAGCGGTCGAAACCCGCCACCATGGCCAGCTGCTTGAACTGCTGCGGTGCCTGCGGCAGCGCATAGAACTTGCCCGGATGCAGGCGCGCAGGCACGAGGAAGTCACGCGCGCCTTCAGGCGAGGACGCGGTCAGGATGGGCGTCTGGAATTCGGTAAATCCGTGGCCGATCATGCGCGAGCGCATGGAAGCGATGACTGCCGAACGCAGGCGGATATTGGCCGCCATCTTCTCACGACGCAGGTCGAGGTAACGATATTTGAGGCGCAGGTCCTCGGGGTAGTTCTCGTTGCCCGCCACCTGGAAAGGCAGGACGGCGGCATGGGAGCGGACCTCGATCTCGCGGGCGCGCAGTTCAATGGCGCCCGTCGGGAGATGCGGGTTGCGCTGGCCGTCTTCACGCGCCACGACTTCGCCCGTAACCGTAATCACGCTCTCGACGCGCAGACGCTCGACAGTCTCCAGCAGATCCGTCCCCGAAGGAATGACGATCTGGGTGACGCCGGTCTGGTCGCGCAGATCGATGAAGAGAAGACCACCATGATCGCGCTTGCTGTGAACCCAGCCCGACAGACGGACGGTCTGACCGGCGTCGCTTTCGCGCAGGGCGCTACAGCTATGCGTGCGATAAAGGTGCATGGGCGTCTTCCTGATTCGTAACCACGGGGTTGCGGGGGTGTTCCCCCCGCGAATGAAGCGCAGGAAGCCGCTCCACCCCTTGTCTGTCAAGCATCGTCGAAGGTGACGGCTTCCTTCGCCATCTCTTTTGGACGTCCCGCCATGGCGAGACCCACGATTTTATCACCCTTCAGATAACGTGCCGTGAAATCGAAGCGATCCGCCTCGCCGTCGATCTCGACCCTGTCAAAGCTCTGGGGCCAGCCGAGATATTCGATCTTGCGGTCATATTGCTGCGTCCAGAACCACGGCACGGGCAATGCTCCGCCGGGCAGGCCCAGCATGGTGCGTGCCGCGATACGCGCCTGACACTGCGCGGTGCGCCAGTGCTCGATGCGGTAACGCTGGCCGTCATGCGCCATGCTGGCGATATCGCCCACCGCATAGACATGAGGGGCAACCCGCATGGACTCATCCACATCGAGCCCGTCCTGATTGTTGATGGCGTAATCAGGCAGATAATCCAGCACCGGGCTGGCACCGATACCGGCCAGAACCAGATTGGCGCTGATGGTGCTTCCGTCATCCAGCGTCACAGCGCTGACTGCCTTGTCTCCCTCAATGGCCTTCACCTTGCGCGAGGCGATGAAGGCGACGCCTTTCTCCTCATGCAGGCTGCGCATGGCACCTGCCACGCTGTCGCCAAGCTGCTTCTGGAATGGCAATTCGCTTTGCGACACCACCGTTACGCCAGCCCCACGCTTGCGCAAGGCCGCCGCCGCCTCCATGCCGATAAAGCCGGAACCGATCACGACAACACTCGTATTCTTGTCCACCGCCGCGATGATCTGCTGGGCGTCCTGTGCGGAGCGTAGCCCATGCACTCCTTCCAGCGTGGCGCCGGGCACATCCAGCTTGCGGGCGCGAGAGCCGGAGGCAAGCAGGATATGATCCGGCGTGAACGGATTGCCTTTCTCCAGCGTGATCAGGCGGGTTTCGAGATCGACCTTGACCGCCCGATCAACCAGCCGCTCGATCCTGTGCGCGTCATACCATTCCGTCGGGCGCAGAGCCGGAGGAGGTGCCCCCTCCTCACCTGAGCCAAGCACCATCTTGCTGAGCGCTGTGCGGTCGTAGGGCAGGTCTGGCTCAGGGCTGATCAGTACCACGCGTCCGGCGAAGCCTTCCTCGCGTAAGGTCACCGCCGCAGCAATCGCCGCCGCCCCGGCCCCGATGACGGCAACGAATTCGTGCTCGCGCATAGGGGCTGGCGCCGTCTGGCTCATGGGCTGTTTGCCCACGAGCACGCGATCATCATGAACTTCAACCGGGTAGCGATTGAGCGGATCGAGAGCGGGCGGCTCAATCAGGCGACCACTCTCGGCCGAGAAACTCGCCTTGTGCCAAGGGCAGACAAGCTGCACATCGCCCTGCAGCGAGCGGCAGGCCACACCCTGCTCCATCGGGGCTCCCTTATGCGGGCATTTTCCGTCGAAGGCCCGGATCTGATCGCCTGAGCGATAGAGAACCAGCGCCTTGTCGCCGATGGTAAAGGGCGTGATGACCTCCTCCGGAAGGTCATTCAGGGCCATAACATCGGTCCAGTCCAGCAGATCTTGGCTCATGTCGTTTCCAGTGCAATCGGATGAATCAGTGTTGGATACCGATTGCAACGCCGGGAAGCGGATCGGGTTGAGGCCTCTGGCTCGCGTCATCCCCCTGAAAGCAGCGCGTAACGTCAGCGAGCCCGGATCGGGTCATGACACGATACGGTAGCGATCAGTGCGAGACCTTCGCCTGCCCTTCCCCGATCTGACCGAGCAGAGGAGGCCGCTCGACGCCTAGCGGGGCCGTGCCATCAGCCAGTCATGGACCACCCTGTTTGTCCGCCCGAAAGAAAGCGGCGTCACGCTCACATGTTTCTCGGTGATGGCACGGGTTTCCGTACCGGGTGCGTCACCCTCGTGATCGCGCTTGAGATGCAGCCAGTGATAGGCCGCGCGGCGCATATCCTCGCGCGCCACAACCTCGACATCGCGCAGCAGCCCGCGGCCTTGCGTCGTCACCACGGCCTCCTTTGCCTCGCTGGCGGGACAGGCAGGAAAATTGATGTTCAGGCAGGCGGGCTCCGGCAGCGCGAGGGGGGCGAAGGCGGCAATGACATCCGGCGCCAGTTTTCGGGCTGTTTCCCAAGGCACATTATTGCCGTCGCTGAAGGCCTGACTGAGCGCAAATGCAGGCAGGCCGAGAAGCATGGCTGTCATGGCCGCCCCCACCGTGCCGGAAAACACCGTCTCGACGCCTAGATTTGCCCCACGATTGACCCCGGACAGGACAAGGCTCGGGGCCGCGTCGCCCAGAATATGCCGTGCCGCAATGGCCACACAATCGCCCGGCGTGCCGGTCACGGCGAAGCGCCTTGGCCCATGCTGATGAACACGCAGCGGGTCATGCAGGCTGAGTGCATGTGAGATTCCACTCTGATCCCGCGCCGGGGCAACCACCCATACATCATCCGACAGCTGCGCTGCCACGTCCTGAAGGAGCTCCAGACCGGGCGCGTCAATGCCGTCATCGTTGGTCAGAAGGATACGGCGGAAAACAGGATGGCTCATTCTGGAGTTTCTCCTCACGGATAGCGGGGCGGACAGAGATCATGCCCCGACGCCGGACATGGACAAGCGACCCTGTCACGATCTGTCGGCGGGCAAAAGAAAACCCGGCGTGAGGGCCGGGTTTTCCAGAAATCAGTCGTGGATCTGAGGCTTCCGCATGAATTGCACTGAGGCTGCATAGCCCGGAGATCCGCTCGGATCAGGCCATGATGACGGGCTCAGAAGGAATCGTCGCCCCAGCCGCCACCGCTGTCACCACCCCAGTCTCCGCCGCTATCGCCGCCATTATTGCCCCAGTCATTGGCGTCGTAGTTCTGCCCGGCGTCCTGACCGCCCCCGGCAAAGGGATCGTTACCCGCACCGCCGTAATTGTTGTTGATGATGGTTTCACCGCCACCAAAACCCCCGGCAGCATCGGCGCCATGATGGCCCGAAAACAGGCTTTCAATGGCGTTGGCAGCCAGCATACCGCCCGCGACACCGGTGGCCGTGGTCAGTGCCGAACCGAGAAAGCCCGACCCGCGCTGCTGGAACATGCCGGTCGAGTAACCCGGAGGCAGGTTGGCCTGCGGCGGCGGAGCGTAGCCCTGCTGGCCATAACCCTGCTGACCGTAGCCTTGCTGGGGCTGTCCACCCCAGCCCGGAGGCGGCGCCGATGACTGCTGGCGATTACCGCCGCCAAACAGACCGCCAAACAGACCGCCACCGCCCTGCGGGCGCTGCTGCTGTGCCTGTTGCAGCTGGGACTGCGCCTGCTGCAACTGGAACTCAAGCTGGCGGATGCGGTTCTGCGCTTCGGCCAGCGCCACTTCCTGCACCACAGCCATCTGGGTCACGCGGTAGCGGGCTTCGGGATATTTCTGGAAGTTATCCGCAATCCAGCGATCCGCCTCGGGATCGACCGGAGGCAGATTGGCCGGGGCCTGAGAGCCGCCAAACCCGCTATTCGGCGCTCCGCCGACGCGGGCAACGAACTGCGAAATAAGATCACGCTCTTGCTGGTTCATGGGGATGACTCTCCATCCGGTCAAAATGATAACGGCATATAATGTGGTTTGGGTCGGAAAGAGTTGCAAGAGCCCGTCTCAAAGGCCAGGCCTATTGAGTGTGGCACCTGAGATTGGCTTGTTTGGGCTGTCAGGGTAGAACAGGGCAAGTGAACAAGACCGGAGCCTCGATCCTTGACCCCCTTGCCCGAAAACGGCGGACGCCCCCTTTCCTTTCAGGATCTGATCCTGCGCCTGCATCAGTTCTGGTCGGCACAGGGCTGCGCCCTGCTCCAGCCCTATGACACAGAGCTTGGCGCGGGCACGCTCTCGCCGCACACCACCTTGCGGGCATTGGGGCGCAAGCCGTGGAAGGCCGCCTATGTGCAGCCCTGCCGCCGTCCCTCAGATGGCCGCTATGGCGAAAACCCGAACCGTCTTCAACATTATTACCAGTATCAGGTTCTGCTCAAGCCAACACCCGAGGACAGCCAGCGCCTGCTGCTCGACAGCTACCGTGCCATCGGGATCGATCCGGAAAAGCACGATATCCGCTTTGTAGAAGATGACTGGGAAAACCCGACCATCGGCGCCTGGGGTCTGGGCTGGGAAGTCTGGTGCGATGGCATGGAAGTCACGCAGTTCACCTATTTCCAGCAGGTTGGCGGCATCCCGACCGTCGTACCCTCAACCGAGCTGACCTACGGGCTTGAGCGTCTGGCCATGTATGTGCAGGGCGTCGAAAACGTCTATGATCTCGACTTCAACGGTCAGGGCCTGAAATATGGCGATGTCTTCCTGCGCGCCGAGCAGGATTACTCGCGTCACAATTTCGAGCTGGCCAATACCGAAATGCTCATGCGTCACTTCCGTGATGCCGAGGCGGAGTCTGTCCGTCTGGCAGAAGCCGGTGTCGCCCAGCCTGCCTATGACCAGTGCGTCAAGGCCAGCCATCTGTTCAACCTGCTCGACTCACGTGGTGTGATCTCGGTCTCGGAGCGTGCCTCTTACATCGGTCGCGTGCGCAATCTTGCGAAGCTGTGCTGCGAAACCTGGCTTGCTGGCGACGAGGAGTCGAAATAATGGCCGAATTCCTTCTCGTTCTCGATTGCGAGGAAATTCCCGCCCGGATGCAGGAAACGGCGGGGCAAGATCTGGCCCGTCTGGTCAGTGAGGCCCTCTCGCCCCTGTCACCCGTAAACGTCACAGCTTTCTGGGGCGCGCGCCGTATCGGCGTCTCGCTTGAGATCAACGATCAGATTGCTGAAACGACGCAGTCCGAGCGCGGCCCGCGCGAGAGCGCGCCCGAACAGGCGCTTGCCGGTTTTCTGCGCAAGCACGGTGCCGAGCGCGATGCGCTCGTGCTCGAAAACGGTTTCTGGGTGCTCAATCGCACACTGCCAGCCATCACCGCTTCCCAGCAGATTGCAGCGACCATTCCCGGCCTGCTCTGGCGCTTTCCCTGGCCCAAATCCATGCGCTGGGGACAGGGCAGCGCTTTCACCTGGGTACGCCCCTTGCGCCGCGTGATCTGCCTGCTTGACGGCAAGCTGGTGCCTTTCAGCCTCGCTACCGACGCCGATGATGCCCACGGGCTCGTGGCCGGTACGCAGACCGAAGGCCATCGCTTCACGGCACCGGAAGCGTTCGAGGTGACGTCCTTCGAGCAGCTCAGGAGCGAGCTGTTTGCCCGCAAGGTCGTGCTCGACCCGGCGCAACGCCTGTCGATCATTCGCGACGGGTTGCAGGCTCAGGCCGAGAGGGCCAGCCTGACCCTTGTGCAGGATGACAAGCTGGTCGAGGAAGTTTCGGGTCTGGCTGAATGGCCCGTTGCCCTGCTCGGGCGTATCGACGATGCCTATATGGATCTGCCCCCTGAAGTGATGCAGGTCTCGATGCGCATCAACCAGCGCTATTTTGCGCTGCGTACGGCAGACGGCAAGGCAGCACCGCATTTCGCATTCATCGCGAATATGGACTTTGCCGATGGTGGCGCCCTGACCATTGCAGGCAACGAGCGCGTGCTGCGGGCACGCTTTGCCGACGCCCGCCATTTCTGGGATCTCGACCGCAAGACGACGCTGGCCGATCGTGTTGCGGCGCTCGATGCCGTGACCTTCCATGCCCGCCTCGGCAGTCAGGGCGCGCGCGTCCAGCGCATCGTGACGCTGTCCGGTATCGTGGCGCAGGCGCTGGGGCTGGATGACACCGCACAGAACCAAGCAAAACGGGCCGCCCTGCTGGCCAAGGCCGATCTGACTACCGGCATGGTTGGCGAGTTCCCCGAACTTCAGGGGATCATGGGTGGCTACTACGCCCGTCATGACCATGAGGGCGATGCCGTTGCGGATGCGGTGGCAGAGCATTACATGCCGCGCGGCCTGAATGACGACACACCGCGCGCGCCTGTCTCGGTCGCCGTGGCTCTGGCAGACCGTCTGGATCTGCTGACGGCCTTTTTCGCCATGGGCGAGACACCAAGTGGCTCGGGCGACCCCTATGCGCTGCGGCGTGCGGCGCTCGGGATCATCCGCATCATCCGTGACAACCAGTTGCGCCTCGATCTGACAGCCCTGATCGCACAGGCTGCGCAGAACCTGCCCGAAGGCCTGCGCGAAGGCGGCGAGCTCGCCGCCCTGCCCGGCTTCCTGGCCGAGCGCCTGCGCGTGCAGCTTCGCACCGAGGGCGAGCGTCACGATGTGCTCGCCGCCACACTGGCAGGTGGACTGGATGGCGACCTCGTACGCCTCCTGGCCCGCACCTCGGCATTGGCCGAGATGGTGGACACGGATGACGGACGCAACCTGCTGGCGGCCAGCAAGCGCGCCGCCAATATCCTGCGTATCGAGAACCGCAAGGACGGCCCGCATCAGGGTGAACCCGATGCGGCACTCTATGTGCAGGATGAGGAGCGCGCTCTGGGCCACGCTCTTGCGGCCGCCCGCAAGGATATCCACGATGCCTTGGTGGCAGAGCGCTTTGCCGAAGCCATGCGTGTGGCAGCAGGCCTGCGCCCGAGCCTCGATCAGTTCTTTGCCGAGGTGACGGTCAATGATCCCGAGCCCGCTCGACGCCTCAACCGCCTGCGCCTTCTGACCCAGATTGGTGAGACACTGACCGAGATTGCCGAGTTCGGCCAGATCGAAGGCTGATATCGACGCATACCCCTGTCTCCGACGCCTGAAGCGATGGAGACAGGAGACTCCCTGCCTCAGCCGGGGCAGCGCCGCCCACAACTCTTGCGCAGTCATTCCGCGGATAATGCGGCCGCAAGCTGTACCCGGCGGTTTTGTCAGCCACAGTCTATCTTCCTATCAGACAAAAGCGCCCATCTGGGCTCGGGGAATGCATCGTCGCGAGTGTTGCCTGATATCAAAGCCCTGCAAACGACTTGCGCCGTGATTCCGCGGAAATGCTCCCTCACGTTCCCGGTTCCGGCTTATGGACGATGGCGCCTCAAACTCCCCAGACCCCAACGAGAATCACGCGGGGTTCTCGCGCCTGCGCTCTGTCCATGATCCGTGTCGGCAGGAAGAAGAAGCGCTCCGCGCCGAGCTTCCTGCTCAGTGCCCTATCGTCTCGCCCGGCGGGGCGCGTCCGTGGCCGACCAGACTGGCATCCTGATAGGCCGGTCCAAACGCACCGATCGATGTGCCTGTTGTCGGATCGTGCCCCGGTGCTCCATTCCCCACAGGAAGAAACTGCCGCCCGAAATCCACAATCCTGCCAATCGTGGTGCGCCTTAAAGGCGGTGCCGCCATCGGGCGAGGCATTGGCGCGGGTTCCCAGTGTCCCGATCCCGCCAAAGGGCCATTTGAGGGCGGAACCATCTTGCCGGCAGGCATATCGAGCTGGAGCGGCAGGACGGTCGAGAAGCCTTTCGCGCGGGCCGGATAAGGCAATGAGGCAGCCACGCAGGCCACAACGATCATCATCCGCACACGGTCTTGGATCATCTCGAAGCGTCCTTAGGAGCCAGAGACACGATCTTCAGATTCTGATCCGGAGTCGCGCAACAGTTTTACGGGTCAGGCGCTGTTTCCTGTTCCTAGCCCCCATGTTTCCCAGGCGATTGTTCGATACCTAAGCAGCAACCCCAAGGATACGATGCCTGCAACAAACCGCGGCCACACCGAGGATACTGTTCATGAAAATCGATCGGTTCGATCCATAATATCAATTGGATCGATTGACCCACGCCCCTTATAGTCCCTGAGACGCGAGGGAGTAGGAAACCATGGACAGGCCATATGAGATTGTCATTATCGGCGGGGGAGCCAGCGCAACCCTGCTTGCCCATGTTCTGAAAAGACAACATGGACGGAATTGTCTGATCATCGATCCCAGTGCCAACCCGGCTCTCGGGGTGGCCTATGGCACGCGGTGCATCGGGCACCTGCTCAACGTTCCAGCCTGCGGCATGAGCGGGCTGGCGGACGAGCCGGATCATTTCGTGCAGTGGCTACACCGACACATTGATCCGGGTATCGCACCCGATGCCTTTATCCCCCGCGCGATTTACGGCCTCTACCTCCAGCACCTGTTTGGCGAAAGCGGCGTCATCTCCATGCAGGGCAAGGTGGTGGCATGCGATGTTGTCGCCAGGGGTTTCCGGCTTGTTCTGGCCTCCGGAGAAATCGTCATGGCGCAGCAGGTCGTTCTGGCCCTTGGCAATTTCCCGCCTGCCATGCTGCGTGGCGCAACCCCTGAAGTCATGCACGACCCGCGTTATCATCACAATGTCTGGGATAGCGGGGCCGGTTACCGCACTGCCGCTGCCGAAGATATGGCCGCGACGGGCCGTCTCACCCCGTTTGCCCCTGAGGCAACATTACTGATGATCGGTAGTGGCCTCACCGCCATCGACATGGTCATGAAGGCGCGCCTCGCCAGCCATGCGGGACCAATCCATCTCCTGTCAGGCCATGCAAGCCTGCCGAAGTCTCATAAACCCGGCCAGAGATCCGTCGCGCCTGTTATCAGCGTCGAAAAAGGCGCCGATCAGAAAGGCGCCCGTCTCAGCCGATATGTCCGCGAGTTTCATGCAGCGCTGAGGCAAGGACTGGACTGGCGCAGTGCGATCGACAGCCTGCGTCCCATCACCAATATTTTGTGGGCGACGCTTTCGCAAACTGAACAGGCGCGGTTCAATCGTCATCTCAGGCGTCGATGGGATGTAGCGCGCCACCGCATCGCACCACAGATCGCCGCTTTCCTGCACGATGCCCTTCAGGAGGGCACGCTCGAACTTCATGCCGGCCGTGTCACGCATATCGAGGCGCAGCCTGAAGGCCTGATCGTGACAGCCAGCCATGCCGGGGGCCAGACGCGCTTTCGCGCTGACCATGTGCTGAATTGCACAGGTCCCGACCTCGACTACACGCGTGTCGGATCGGCCCTGCTTGAGCAGTTATTTGCCTCGGGGCTCGCCTCGCCCGGCAACCGGGGCGCCGGGCTGGATACGGGCAATGATGGCAGGCTGATCAACGCCAATGGCGAAAGTCCTCATGCCCTCTACACCCTGGGACCCGCCCGACTGGGAACACTGTTCGAATCCATCGCCATTCCGGAAATCCGCCAGCAGGCCTATGATCTCGCCACACGCCTCGCCAGCCCTTCAGCCATTCAGACACCAAAGGGCGCGTCTGCTTCCCCCCGTCATGAAAGCCGTTCCTGATGATTGCCCGCTATACCGACCACGCCGCCAATGAACGCACTTTTCTGGCCTGGGTGCGTACGGCGCTGGCGATGGTCGCCATCGGGTGCATGCTGGCAAAATTCAACATCTTTCTGCGCCTTATCAGCAGCGAGCATCATGCTGCCATGCCGGTTCTGCCGGGGTCCTCAGCCTGGATCGGGGTCGCCACCATCTGTGCCGGGCTTGCGCTTCTGCCTGCCAGCTGGTGGCGGTTTCGCAAGGTAAAGGAAGCCCTGTCGGCAGAGGAACCCCGTGAGATCACACTGAGTGGACTGGAGGGTATCTTCTGTCTGCTCCTCTGCGCCCTGATCGGCGCCATTCTGCTCTCGCTGCTCGGCGTTCTGCCTTCATGACGCTTGACCAGCTGCGCATCTTTGTGGCGGTCGCGGAACGCGAGCATATGACCCGTGCAGCCGAGGCGCTCTGCCTGACCCAGTCAGCCGTCAGCCATGCCATCATGACGCTGGAACAGATATTCGGCCTCGTCTTTTTCGATCGTATCGGGCGGCGCATACGCCTGACACAAGCAGGCGGGCTCTTTCTGGAGGAAGCCCGTGCAGTTCTCAAACGCGCTGGTGCGGCCCAGCAGCGCATGCGCGCCCTGACGACGCTTGATGAGGGGTCGCTGCATCTCTGGGCCAGCCAGACCATCGCCAGCTACTGGCTGCCCGCCCGTATCAACCGCTTTCATGAACAGCATCCGGCTATCACGCTGGAAGTCACCATCAGCAACACCGAGGATATCTGTCAGCATCTGCTGGACGATACGCTGGCCATGGGTCTGATTGAAGGCGCTGTGACGGACCCCACCCTGACAGCCACATCGGTCGCAACCGATCAGCTTCTGCTCGTGGTAACTCCCGAACACGAATGGGCCCGCCATCCGCCCTGCCCCCAGGACCTTGCCGGTTCAGACTGGATCCTGCGCGAAAAAGGCTCAGGCACCCGTGCCAGCTTCGAGAAAGCGGTGGCAGACTGGGGCGTTGACCGCGCTGCCCTGCCCATCGTGATGGAGCTGACATCCAACGAGGCAATCGCCAATGCTGTCGCGACCGGCAATGCAGCCACGGTGCTTTCGGCCAGTGTGGTCGCTGGCTTGATCGAGAACGGGCTGCTGCATCATGTCGGCATCAGCTTTCCCGAACGTTGTTTCTCGCTTGTGCGCAACGCCAGAGCGCTTTCCCCCGTAGAGAAAGCATTTATCGCCTTGCTTTGAACGCTTCGGTTAGCGCAAGGCGGTCGCATAGCCACACCAGCCGGGCCTTTTGTCCCCTTCGTGCGATGACGAGGGCATTCTGACCGAATTGCCGGCCCAGCACACGGGCTCTGTCAGGCGCGAGCGGCACTGCGAAAAACGGCTCCTGCCACTGCCCCAGCACCCCCTTGCCGCAGAGCACCACTGGCGTGAGCCCTGAGCCAGACGAACGCAATGCACGATCGAGTGTCGCATGCAGAGCCGTCATGGCGCGCTGATTGTACCGATCAGTCATACGCCTGCCACCAGGATTACAGGCCCCGATCAGCACAAGGGCCGGAACAGAAAAAGGCCACGGCTTGAGTGTCTGCCCGATACGCAGGGTAAAGGGCGCAATCCGATACGCCGTGTCATGATAGGCACGCAGGATCGCCGGGCTCGGCGGTCTGATCCTTCTCACAGATCCGGATTGCGCTCGACAACATCGCGCTCGTTGCGATGCACCCAGGAAGAAAGCAGCAGGCCAAAGCCGAACATCATGGTGAGCATGGCCGAACCGCCATAGGAGATAAGGGGCAGCGGCACGCCACCCACCGGAATAACCCCCATGACCATCGACAGATTGACCGCGCAGTAGAGGAAGAAATCGACCGAGATGCCCAGCGCCAGAAGCCGCCCGAACTGGTTGCGGCTGCGCATGGACATGAGCATCCCCCCGACCACAAGCGTGGCCAGAAGACCAATGACCGAAACCGCGCCGACATAGCCCCATTCCTCACCAATCATGGTGAAAATGAAATCGGTCTGTTTTTCCGGCAGGAAGTTCAGTTGCCCCTGCGTCCCGCGCAGATAACCCTCGCCCCACATCCCTCCCGAGCCAAGGGCGATCTTGGACTGGATGATGTTGTAGCCAGCGCCAAGCGGGTCATGCTCAGGGTGCAGGAAGGTGTCGATACGGGCCTTCTGGTAGTCATGCAAATGCGCATAGACGAACTTGCCAAGGAACGGCACGGGCGCCACCAGCAACACGATCTGCCAAAGGCGCATGCCCGCAGCAAAGAACATGGTCGCACCGATGAGACCGATGATGACAGCCGTACCCAGATTGGGCTCCTTGAGCACCAGAACCACTGGCAGGAGCGTCAGCAAGGCGGGCGGGATCAATCGGAGCGGATTGCCCATGCGCTTGATGTCGATGCGATGAAACCAGCTTGCCAGAGCCAGGACCAGGGCAATCTTGGCGAATTCCGAGGGCTGGAACTGGATACCGGCCAGATTGATCCAGCGCTCTGCGCCCTTGCCCACATGGCCCATGCGCAGCACGAGGGTCAGCAGGGTGATGGCCATGAGGTAAATTGGTATGGAGAGCAGACGCAGCACTCTGGGGCTGGTGAGTGCAACCACGATCATCATCACCAGACCAAAGCCGAACCGAACCATCTGCGGGCGTGCAAAAGGCTTGGCCGTGCCGCCTCCGGCAGAATAGAGCGCCAGATAGCCAACCCCGGCCAGAGCGCAGATGAGAAGCACGTAGAGCCAGTTGATCTGGAGAAGCTTGCCCAGAAGCCTGAAACTGGGCTCGGGACGCCACAGGCGTTTCTGCCAGTTCATTACTCGGCGTCCGCGACAGCCTGACCGGGGGCGTGGTCATGATTGACCGGGTCGCGCGTGAGCGTGTCGGTCATGATGTCCCGCGCCAGAGGGGCCGCGGCATCGGCACCGCCATTGCCATGCTCGATCACAACGGCAATCGCGTAGCGTGGCGCGTCATAAGGAGCGAAACAGATGAACAGCGCGTGGGGGCGCTCTTCCCAAGGCAGGTTCATCGAATTGAAGTGACCACTCTCACGCAGAGCACGTGAAACGCGTCGCACCTGCGCGGAGCCCGTCTTGCCCGCCATGGCCACATCGGGGATGTTCAGCCGGGCCTTGGGCGCGGTGCCTCGTGGTGCATTGACCACATCGAACATCCCCTGCCGGATAACAGCAAGATGCGTGTCGGGAATATCGAGCACAGGCGCGGCATCAAGCGGCGTGTGCTCGGAATCCTTGTCATTCACCTTGCGCACCAGATGCGGCGTGACATTCCGGCCGGAGGCGATGCGCGAGACATAGGTTGCAAGCTCGAGCGGCGTCACCTGCACGAAGCCCTGCCCGATACCGGCATTGACCGTGTCGCCACCATTCCAGTGGAAGCCGTGCTTCTGCCGCCATTCCGGCGTGGGGATCACACCCGCACGTGTATGGGGCAATTCGATATCGAGTTTGGTGCCAAGACCAAACCCGTTGGCCATCGCCTTGATCGGCTCCATGCCAATCTTGCGCGCTGCGAGATAGAAATAGACGTCGCAGCTATACATGAGCGCCTGCTGCATGGTGATGCTGCCATGCCCCCAGCGCGACCAGCAATGAAAGCGAACGCCGCCCATATCGTAATAGCCAGGGCAGGTGAACCGGTCCTGAGGGCTGATCTGCCCTGATTGCAATGCGGCAAGCGCCACGGCGGGCTTGAATGTCGAGCCCGGTGGGTAGACACCCGCCACAGTCTTGTTGATGAGCGGTGTCCGGACGTTGTTCGTCCACTCGATCCATTGCGCATGGCTCACGCCGGAATCGAAAAGCGACGGGTCGAATGACGGGGTGCTGACCATGGCCAGAACCTCGCCGTTGCGGCAATCCATCACCACAACGCTCGCTGCCTGATCACCAATGCGGTTGAGCACCATCTGCTGCAAGCCGGCGTCGATGGTCAGGACAACTTCATCGCCCTGCTGACCGTCCAGGCGGTCCATCTCGCCCATGACACGACCCTTGGAGTTGACCTCCATCTCAACCGAGCCCGGCTCGCCACGCAGCAGCAGATCCTGTGTCTGCTCGATGCCTGCGCGACCTGCGCGCATACCGGGCAGCGCCATCATGGGACTTGAGGCCACATCGCGCTCGTTAGGCGGGGCAACATAGCCGACGATATGCGCGAGCTGCGGCCCATAGGGATAAAGGCGCGTCGTTCCCACATCGATCAGCACGCCAGGCAGGCTGGGCGCGTTCAGTTCGATACGCGCCATATCGTCCCAGCTCAGGAAGTCCTTGAGCGCGACAGGCACATATTTGCGGATATGACGAAGGTCGCGCTCGATACGGGCCTGGTCGCGCTCGTCCAGCGCGATGATCTGACCGAAACGGGCAATCGTTGCGTGCAGATCGGTCGTCTCCTCAGGCATGAGAAGCGCTCGCCAGTTGACCTTGTTGCCAGCAAGCTGGATGCCAAAGCGATCGACAATCTGGCCACGCGCGGGGGCCAGCAATCGTTTGCTCGTGCGATTGCGCGCCGCCAGATCGCGCAGGTGGTCCCCTTCATGCACCTGAAGATCGTAGAGCTTCTTGCCCAGCACGCCGAGCACGCCGGCCTGCGTTGCCAGAACAAGAAGTGCCCTTCGCGTAAAGATACCGCGCGAGGGGGTGATCTCCTCGCGTTTGGCACGTGCCCGGGAAGGTGGAGTCCGCCTGTTCTTTCTCATCACGCGGCAAGGATCCCGGGCCTGAGACAGGTCACAACATCGCCTTCGCCGGTCGGACGTTCAACACAATGCACTGCGCTGTAACGGGACGTAAGGGTCAAGTCGGGGCCTTCAGGCTTGCTCGGGGTTGGCCACTGTACGGCGCGCCCAGGCAAACAGCGCGCTCAGTGTCGGATAGATACCAATCGTCACCGCTGCCTGAAAGAGACTCGGCCCCGGAGACAGCAATGTCAACGACCCGATACACGCGATGATCCATCCAAACAACGACAAAACAAGGGCAAGAGCCCCTAACAGCGCCCAGCCGAACAGAAAGCTGATCCGGCTCAGACCATAGCGCCACAGATGCGCAACGCCATGAAACACAAGCATCGAAAAAAGAAATACACCGGGCGGCCCGAAGCTCAGCGCCTCGCAGATCAACCCCACGCAGAACGTCATAAAAGGCGTCATGGATTGGGGGCGATGCGAGGACCAGAAAAACACGGTACTCGCCGCGATGCCGAAACAGAGCTCGCTCTGGCCCGGCAGGCCAAGCCCTGCCGAGAGAATGAGTGCACAGACGACCACGAAAAGCGACGGCATGAGAGCCCGTACAAGACCGTCGATACGCCGACGCAGGGTTTGTCGGGGAGCAATGCCGGGATGGATCTCAGGGGGCAGACGATGGGAAACCATGGTGTCAGCCCTGCCCGCGCACGGGCTTCTGAAACGGAACGAGGGGCAGTTCCGGCGCAACCGGCATGGGCGGGGTGAGATGGACGCGCCCCGGGGCATCGGGGCCGTTATGGTCAGCGATCATGTAATTGAACACACGAACGATATCAGGGTGATCCAGCGCTGCCTCCGGCACAACGACCGGTGAACCGGGACGCAGGTAGTGCACCGTGCCGACCACGAGCCCGCCCGGCATACCCGCAAAAGCCCCGTGATCACGCCCTTCTGGTGCAGGCTGTTCGCCCGTGACCACGCGCTCACCCTCTACCGGGCGGTTATCCTGCGCATAATAGATCAGACGCGGATAAAGCGAGCCATCGCCGGCCATGATCGCGTTGCCGCGTGACGCCGTGAGCATGACCGGGATACGGCTCGCTTCGTCATTGATCATCAGGATACGCACCGTATGCGACCCGGTTTCGGTTACGCGGCCCAGAAGGCCTGAAACATCAAGCGCGACGTCACCCGGCACGATTCCATGACCGTCACCCACTGCCAGAAGAATGGAACGGCCATATAACCCGCCCGCATCGCGAAGCGCGTGACCGCTGACGAAATTAGGCGCGTTGTCAGGAATCCAGTGCAGGCTGGCCTTGAGCTGCGCATTCTCATCCGCAAGAGCGACCGCGACATCATACCAACGGCGCAGTTTCTGGTTTTCGGCCCGCAGACGAGCATTTTCGCCCGCGATATCGGTCAGCCCGACTAGAGACTGGCGGAGGTGCCCTAAACCTGTACCTGGGGCCGCCATAAGGCGATAAGCCGGAGAGAGCCCGTCGGCGAGCTTCATGCGCAGGGAATCAACCGCCGGTCGTCGGGTCAGACCAAGCATGATCAACCCGACCGCCAGAATGAAGAAAAACGGCAGCATCAGCTTCGCGAGTGCATGTCGTCCCTGTATCGACAGCATCGACGGGATGCTCCCTGGCTATCAGTACATCGAGATAAGGACATTCCGCAGGCGACGCATCTCCTCAAGTGCGCGCCCGGTACCAAGCGCAACACAGGAGAGCGGCGATTCACCCACTGTCACCGGCAGACCTGTCGCATTGCGCAGGACATCATCCAGACGGTAGAGCAGTGCGCCGCCACCTGTCAGCACAATACCCTTGTCGACGATATCCGCAGCCAGTTCAGGGGGCGTGTTCTCGAGCGCCGTTGTGACGGCATCAACAATCTGCATGACGGGTTCGGAGAGACTCTCGGCCACTTGTGCCTGACTCACCAGAACCTCACGCGGTACGCCGTTGATGAGGTCGCGCCCCTTGACTTCCTTTACCGGTCCCGGGTCGCGCGGGTCATCGGGAAGGCAGGCCGAACCAATATCAATCTTCAGGCGCTCAGCCGAGCTCTCGCCGATGAGCAGATTGAAGGTCTTGCGAATGTAGGAGATGATTGCATCATCCATCTTGTCACCGCCGACGCGCACCGAACGCGCATAGACGATGCCACCAAGAGAAATCACAGCCACTTCCGTCGTACCACCGCCGATATCGACGATCATGCTGCCTGAAGGCTCCGTCACCGGCAGGCCCGCCCCGATGGCAGCCGCCATGGGCTCCTCGATCAGCATGACCTTGCGCGCACCAGCGCTTTCGGCGCTTTCCTGAATAGCGCGACGCTCGACCGCAGTCGAACCGGAGGGCACGCAGACGATGATCTGCGGACTGGCAAAGGCGCGGCGGTTGTGCACCTTGCGGATGAAATGCTTGATCATTTCCTCCGCGACTTCAAAATCGGCAATCACGCCGTCACGCAGCGGGCGAATGGCCGTGATATTGCCCGGCGTGCGACCGACCATCAGCTTGGCTTCTTCACCAACCGCCAGAACCTGCTTCTTGCCACGCACCTCGGCGATGGCGACGACAGAAGGTTCATCGAGGACGATACCCCGTCCCTTGACATAAACGAGCGTGTTGGCGGTGCCGAGGTCGATAGCCATGTCTGCCGACATGAGACCCAGCAGACGTGAGAACATTCAAGCCTCCTGGCTGAAAGGTTTTGCGCGCGGGTCGCGCCTTGCCTCCATCTCGCCTGCATGATCCCTTTTGGGGGCTACGCAAGCCCCTGGCGGGCTGAAGTCATGGCGCGAGATATTCTGGCGGGTGGCTTACCGGGGCCCCGTGTGGGGGGCAAGGGGTGATTGGGGAAAATTGCAGTTTAATGACCATAAACACCGCCGTAGCCATGCTTTATCGCAGCAGTTACCTTGCGTTACAAATCGTCCCAGCTTGGCCATGATGCGGACATGCTCCCAACCCGAGTCATCGGCTTATTTGTTCATAACCTGTTCACGACTCAGTGGCCTGAGGAAACTCACCAAAAACCACTCCGTTCTGACAGTGTTGGACAAATGACCTAGGATACAAGAACAATGACCAAGCGTGTTTCCTTCCGTAGCTCGCGCAAGCTGTTGGCCGCTTCGGCCTGTCTCGGCATGCTGGGCCTGAGCGCTTGCGGCAATCCTTATGACCCCGGCGCACGCGCTGGTTCCGGCGCCCTGATCGGTGCTGGTGGTGGCGCTGCCATTGGTGCACTGGCCGGTGGTGGCCGTGGCGCTGCCATTGGTGCTCTTGCGGGCGGCGCTCTGGGCGCTGCTGGTGGTGCCGCAACCACCCCCAATCGCCCGCGTTCCGGTTACTGATCTCTTACCCGCCGAAAGCGTGTCATGATACTTGCTTCCTCGCCCCGCCCCTCACGCCGCAAATGGCCACTGGCTATTCTGGGTACGGTGGGTCTCTGTACGCTGCTCAGCGCCTGCGGCAGCCCCTATGACCCGGGCTCGCGCGCCGGTTCGGGCGCCCTGATCGGGGGCGGTGCGGGTGCGGCGATCGGCGCCCTTGCGGGTGGCGGACGTGGAGCAGCGATCGGCGCGCTGGCAGGCGGACTGGTCGGCGCGGCTGGTGGTGCGGCCACCACGCCGAACCGGCCTGGAGGGGGCTACGCTCAAAGCGGGTATTACAACCAGGGTGGTTACTACAACCAGGCCCCGCCCCAACAGGGCTATCAGCAGCCCTATTACAATAATGGCCAGAACGGCTACGCCGCTCCGGCCTATCCCGCGCAGCCCCAGGCTGCGTATCCGGCCCAGCAAGGTTATCCAGCCTATAACCAGGGTTACGGATACTAGTCACAACGGCTTCGCTGTATTGAACACCACACGGAAGACGCCCCGCAGCAATGCCGCTTCGGGGCGTTTTCTTTTATCCCGGGCCGTTACTACCCTCATAAACGGGCGCAAGTTCATGACAGCCTCATGGTGCCATGAAAAACCCCGGCAGCATGAGGCCACCGGGGCTTGAAAACATCGATCTGCCGTCTGATCAGGCGTTAAGCGCCTCGGGCTCGCTGCGGGCACGCTTGACCAGCAGCTTGTTCAGCGCATGAACATAGGCACGCACTGCGGAAACGATCGTGTCGGCATCAGCACCCTGACCATCCACCATCTTGCCACCCTCCTGCAGGCGGACAGTCGTCTTGGCCTGGGCATCCGTGCCCTCGGTCACGGCGCCGACAGAGAACAGCGCCAGCTCGGCCTCATGCGGGAAGATCTCGCCAATTGCCTTGAAGGCAGCATCGACAGGACCGTTGCCGCTGACCTTTGCCGTGCGCACAACGCCATCCACGAGCAATTCGAGGGCTGCTTCGGCCGGACGCTTCGAGCCAGCCGTCAGCTCCAGCGAGACAAAGCGGATGCGGTCGTGATCACGGGTTTCGTCATCGACCAGGGCGCGGATATCGTCGTCGAATACGGTCTTTTTCTGATCCGCCAGAACCTTGAAGCGCTCGAACGCATCCTGGATCTTCTCATCCGGCAGGTCATAGCCCAGCGCCTTGAGCTTGTCGCGGAAGGCAGCGCGCCCCGAATGCTTGCCCAGAACGAGCGACGTCTTGCTCCAGCCCACGCTTTCCGGCGTCATGATCTCGTAGGTCGCGGCATTCTTCAGGATACCGTCCTGATGGATACCGCTCTCATGAGCAAAGGCATTGCGCCCGACGATCGCCTTGTTGGGCTGTACGTCAAAGCCGGTAATATTGGCCAGCAGGCGCGAAATACCCAGCAGACGTGGCGTTTCGATGCGGTTCTGGAAGGGAATCTTGTCACGGCGCGTGCGGATCGCCATGACGATTTCCTCGAGCGCCGCGTTGCCGGCACGCTCACCAATACCGTTGATCGTGCACTCGATCTGGCGGGCGCCACCGGCGACTGCTGCCAGCGTATTGGCGACACCCAGACCCAGATCGTTGTGGTTATGGGTCGAGAAGATCACCTTTTCCGCACCCGGCACGCGCTCACGCAGCATGGTGAAAATAGCCTGCAATTCATCCGGCGTGGTGAAGCCAACCGTATCAGGAATATTGATGGTCGTCGCGCCATGACGGATCGCCATTTCCACGCAACGGCACAGGAAATCCGGCTCGGTGCGTGAACCATCCTCAGCCGACCACTGCACGTCATCCGTGAAGTGGCGCGATGCCTTGTTGCCCTCGGCAATCAGCTCCAGAACCGTCTCGGGTTCCATGCGCAGCTTGTACTTCATGTGCAGCGGGGAGGTGGAGATGAAGTTGTGAATTCGACGACGCGGCGCTTTGGCAATAGCCTCACCTGCGGCCTCGATGTCCCGCTTGCCACCGCTTCGGGCCAGACCACACACCACGGCCTCGCGGACCGTCTCGGCAATCTTCTGCACGCTCTCAAAATCGCCGGGCGACGCAACCGGGAAGCCAGCTTCGATCACATCGACACCCAGCTCTTCAAGAGCCTTCGCCATACGGATCTTCTCTTCCAGATTCATCGAGAAGCCGGGCGATTGCTCGCCATCACGCAGGGTGGTGTCAAAAATGATGACGCGGTTGTCAGCAACCGAGCCGAAAGAAGGATGGATGATGGTCATGGCTTTGTCTTTTCGTGGCTTTGAACAACAGGATCGTAACCCCTGAACGCGCCGGTCGGACCGGCCGCAAAATGCGCTCAGGGGCAGATAAGTCGAAGCGTACGAAGAAGGAGGCCCGGGCATAGATCGGCGCGTGCTGCTGCACGGGATCCTATGCTTGAAAGGGGCGCCAGAATGTTCATGACGCCCTTCCTACTGTAAAAGACCAGCTCTTGCCTAGCGCAGTCGCATCATTTTCTAGCCCGAATGCGCAATATTCATGCCAGATCCGGCGAAATAGCGATCGATTGCCGCGCTCATGGCGGTCGCCACCTGCTTGCGATAGCCTCCCTGCCTCAGGGCCGCCTCGTCATGCCGGTTGGACATGAAACCCATTTCGACCAGCACAGAGGGAATATCCGCCGATTTGAGCACGACAAAGGCTGCATGGCGCGCGGGATGGCGCAGCAGGCCGATACGCGGCTGGAAAGCTGATACGACATTGGCGGCCATATGCGCCGACCCCCGCCTCGTCTCCTCGTTCACCAGACTGGCGAGGATGGCCTGCACCTCGGAGGACATGCCGTG
Source organism: Asaia bogorensis NBRC 16594 (assembly GCF_001547995.1). Classification (NCBI taxonomy): domain Bacteria; kingdom Pseudomonadati; phylum Pseudomonadota; class Alphaproteobacteria; order Acetobacterales; family Acetobacteraceae; genus Asaia; species Asaia bogorensis. The sequence continues at coordinate 922,976 of NZ_AP014690.1, read as the reverse complement.
AAACGCCGGGCCAGCAAACCGGTCGGCGCTGTTCTCGGTCTGGGCGAGTGAGGCAGTCTGCGCGTCTGATGCACCGTTGGAAAGCGTATAAACGCTGGCGCCCCTCACCTCCGGGTCATGAAGGGCATCAGCATGCATGGAAATGAAAAGCTGCGCCTTGTGGCGGTGCGCAAGATCCACGCGCCCCTCGAGCGGAATGAAATGATCGTCCGCTCGCGTCATCACGACATCATAGCGTCCGGCACTTCTAATCTGATGATAGAGTTCCTGCGCTGCGGCCGCGGCAATGTGTTTCTCATAGGTGCCGCTCACACCGATCGCCCCTGGGTCTTTGCCTCCATGACCGGGGTCGAGCATGATCACAGGGCGCGGTGGTGCGGCCTTGCCTACCAGCGCAGGCGCCTTGCCGCTGGCGTGCGGCGTCAGATGATGGCTGCCCGCCCCCTGCGCTGCGTGATGGGCTGCCCGGTGGCCTTCCGCACGCGCAGCGCGCACACCGAGCAGCGTACCTGTGGCCAGCGAGCCCCCCAGAAGTCGCGTCACCTTGCGGCGGGTCGGATCGAAAACAGGCATAGGCGGCCCCGGTGAAGAGAGATGACAGCGCATCTTCTGATCAAAAAATAAGGTGTCAACAAGGCGATGGCCGCCATCTTGCATAGCACGGCATTTTCCGTCATCCTGTGGGAGAAGGATCACGATACGGTCGATCCGGCGCCAGGACAGAGCCCCGTCTAGAGGGGCATTCTCCACGCGCCGCTCCCGTTTTCTGGCATGCTTCGCGCGTCATCATGGTTTGCAAGAGCCCCCTCCCTCCCGCAGGCACAGCCGCGGGACGACAAGAGAGGTCAGTCTTCCAAGCCTGGGCGCAGATGACAACTCGCAGGGGCCGCATGAAATCTGCCAGTCTCGTTTTGTGGAAAACTACCGGAGCAGGCATCGACCTGTGTCCGACGCTGTTCCGCGAGCGCTGGTCTGATGGCTCTTTCTCACAAACCACGCCTCGACATTCTGCCGCGCGCGCCGGAAACGCCACTGTGTCTGCACAGGGTTCGATACCGGCCGTGACAAGGGCTGACCGGAGTCTCCTTATTTATGAACAAGCGTATGCTGATCGACACCACACACGCGGAAGAAACCCGCGTTGTGGTCATGGATGGTGATCGTCTCGAAGATTATGATATCGAAACATCATCAAAAAAGCAGATCAAGGGCAACATCTACCTCGCCAAGGTCATTCGCGTAGAGCCCAGCCTTCAGGCTGCTTTTGTCGATTACGGCGGCAACCGTCACGGCTTCCTTGCCTTCAGCGAAATCCATCCGGATTATTTCCAGATCCCGGTTGCCGACCGCGAAAAGCTTCTCGCCCTTCAGGACGAAGATCTCCGCGCCGATGAGCGCGTCGAGACCGAGAACGAAGGCGCCGAGACCACTGCGGATGCGGAACAGGCCGAGCCTGCAGAGCAGCCCGATTTCGAAGCCCGCCCCGAGACCGTTGGTGGTGAGCATGACACGGGTGACGAGGGTGCAGCCGCCCGTCGCACGGCACGCTTCCTGCGTAACTACAAGATCCAGGAAGTCATTCGCCGTCGCCAGATCCTGCTCGTTCAGGTCGTCAAGGAAGAGCGCGGCAACAAGGGTGCGGCTCTGACCACCTATGTGTCTCTGGCGGGACGTTATTGCGTGCTGATGCCCAATGCCCTGCGCGGCGGCGGCGTATCGCGCAAGATCACATCCGACAGCGATCGCAAGCGCCTGCGCGACGTCATTGCCGAGCTCGACCTGCCGCGCGGCATGGCCATGATCGTGCGCACGGCTGGTGCGCAGCGTCCGGGGCCCGAAATCACGCGTGACTGCGAATATCTGCTTCAGCTCTGGGACGATATCCGCAACCATACGCTGTCATCGGTCGCCCCGACGCTGATTTATGAAGAAGCCAATCTGATCAAGCGCGCCATTCGCGATCTGTTCAGCAAGGACATCGAAGAAATCATCATCGATGGTGAGCCGGCCTGGAAGAATGCGCGCGAATTCATGCGTCTTCTGATGCCGCATAACGCCAACAAGGTGAAACTCTGGCGCGACCAGAGCCAGAGCCTGTTCGGTCGCTACCATGTGGAAGGCCATCTGGACGCGATCTTCTCGCCCACGGCCCAGCTGAAATCGGGTGGCTATCTGGTGATCAACCAGACCGAAGCCCTCGTCTCGATCGACGTGAACTCCGGTCGCTCGACCGGTCAGCGCAATATCGAGGATACGGCGGTCCGCACGAACCTCGAAGCTGCCGAGGAAGTTGCCCGTCAGCTTCGTCTGCGCGACCTTGCTGGGCTTGTCGTGATCGACTTTATCGACATGGAAAGCCGCAAGCATAATGCGATGGTCGAGAAGCGCCTGAAGGATGCCCTGCGTTCTGACCGCGCACGCATCCAGATTGGACAGATCTCGCATTTCGGCCTGCTGGAAATGTCACGCCAGCGACTGCGCCCGTCGATCTCGGAAGCCGTTCTGGTTCCCTGCCCCCATTGTCAGGGCACAGGCCATGTGCGCGGCGTTGAAAGTGCCGCCCTGCACGTGCTGCGCGCCTTGGACGAGGAAGGGCTGAAGCAGAAAGCCGCCGAGATCAGTGTCCACATTACGTCGGGCATCACGCTCTACATCCTCAACAACAAGCGCGACTGGCTGGGCGAGATCGAACAGCGCCACCGCATGCGGGTGTCGTTCCAGCCGGATGACAGCCTGACACCGGCCGATCTGCGTATCGAACGCCTGCGCCCGCAGGTTCCTGCCGAGCAGCGCGCGCCGCAGCCCGAGCGTCATGAGTCTGAAGCGCCCCCTGCCGCACCTGCCTCCATCGTTGTGGAAGAGGAGTCCGATCTGGGCGCGGTTTCGGCCGAAGAAAGCCGTGACGAAGCACCGCGCGAGGAAAACAGCCGTGAAGATGGCGGTCGCCGTCGCCGTCGCCGTCGTCGTCGCAATGGCCGACGCTCGGATGAGTCGCGCGACATGCCGCAGGCAGTCGAGTCCGATGTCTCTGATGAAGCAGAGGACGAAGAAGGCACGGCACCTGAGCAGGACGTTGCGGCATCGCACGACGATCAGGCAGCTGGCGACAGCGAAGCCCTGATCGTTCCCGGCCGTCGTCGCATGCGCACGCGTCGTGTCTCCCGTGAGGAACGCGGCCAGGCCGAAGCGCCGCGCGAAGCCCGCGCCCAAGAGCCCCGCAAGGCTGAGACGCGTGATAACGCGGATCGCAACGGTGAGCGCAATGGCGCCAAGCGTGGCAACGAGGAGCGTCGTCGCAACCAGCCGGAAAACCGCTGGAATGGCCCTACCCCGGCCGATCCCTTCGGTGGCGCCTCGTTCGACATCTTCGACATGATCGAACAGGCAGAATCCCGTCTGGGCGCTCCATCTGCGCGCAATGACGAGCCGAAGCCCACTCTGGCAGATAGCGTGGCCGACAATGGCGCGGAATCTGTAAGGGCAGAAAGCGCTGCCTCGACCGCCAGCCTTCCGACAGAAGCACCCGCCGAAACGGCTACAAGCCACCTTCGCGAGGGTGATGAGGCTGGCGCCCGCAAGGGGCGTGGCCGTCCGCGTCGTCGTCCCGTAGCTGCTGAGCAGGCTGAACCTGCGCCGACTGCGCCAGCGGAGTCAGATTCAGCTTCCGTAGCTGAGCCTGTGGCCGTGGCAGAGGCCGATCAGGACAAGCCCGCAGCCCGTCGTCGCGGCCGCCCTCGCAAGGCACTTGCTGCAGCAGCCCTGCCTGAAGGTGATGCTGTTGACGCTGACCCCGCAGAAGCAACCGCCGATGCACCCAAGCCACGCCGTGGCCGCACGCCGCGCAAGGCAGCTGCGAACGACGTTGAGACTGACAGCGCGGTGAAGGCAGAGGAACAGGCTGCGAAGGCGCCCGCCAAGACCTCGGCCCGCCGTGGCAAGGCCAAGGCCGATGATGCGGCCCCGGTCGTGCAGCCCATCAATGTCGATGAGGTTGCACCCGCCAAGCCCCGTACGGGCTGGTGGAAGCGGTAACCGCAACAGACTTCATTGTTGAACGCAGGAAAACGGGGCGGCTCACACCGCCCCGTTTTTTTTGGGAGAACGGATGGCGAGGCCCGGTATCGCAAGCAGCCGCGAAAAGACATCCCGAGAGAGGCAGTTTCCTGAAGCCGGAATAGGCACGGAGTGACCGCGCGATCTCCGCTATAAATCTAATTTGAGACGCCCAACGGCCACAGTGGCGCGCATGCGGAACTGTATTCACCTCGGCTTCGACCCCATACCGAGCGAAATAGTGCACCAATCGAGCACGCTCGACAGTCGCCCATGGGTTATACGCGCATCAAGCGAGTGCCACCCCGTCTCAACGAAGGGAGCTCGCTCCCTGACCGTATCGCATTATCAACTGAGTACAGCCTCCAGTCGGGAGACCGGGGAAGATACCCGCCTCAACTCAGCGGCAAACGCTCGGCGCGCCGGTCGCTGCGATATACGTGCCCGTCAACGGGTTGAAGCAGGCATTTTGCGGGCAGGTACTGCCTGAGGCCAGACCGTCGCTAAAGACCTGCCCGCCCATGCGGTTGGTCTCCTGCTGCACGGCACCGCAAAGGGGGGTGTTGACCGGGGCCGAAGGATCATTGGTCAGTTGCGCTTCATTGGCGGGCAGCGGTGTTTCGCCGGTCAGGCCGGGTGCGAAGTCCTGCGGCGGAATACGCGCCTGGGTCTGGGCCTGAGCTGGCTGGGGCGCAGGCGTGTCGGCACAACCGGCCAGAAGCGAAACCCCAAGCAGACCGGCATGCGCCAGTGTGAGTGCAAAGCGCGTTTTCATAGTCCTAAATCCCCCTGTTCTTTCTTTTGCGTTCCCAGAGGGTCGAGCCGTCCCTGGCGCGTGCCATCTGCAAAACGAAGCGTAATGGCACCGCCGCGTGGCCGCCCGGAAGCCGTTGTTACCGGCTTGCCCTGTGCATCCTGCACCAGTGCGTAGCCGCGGGCCAGAACTGCCTCGGGCGACACGGCCTCAAGCCTGCCCACCATACCGGACAATCTCGCCCGATCGAGACCAAGACGAGCGCTGACCGTTTCGGTTCCAAGACGCGCATGGGTGAATGACGCGCGCTCCTGCTGCATGCGATAACGGATGCCCGAAGCCAGAGCGGCGCTGGCCAGGCCAAGACGCGCCTGCTTCTGGCCCATGAAATGAGCGGCTGAGGGCATGCGTCCCTCAAGCGTCATCAGACGTTGCCGGGCTTTGGACGCCACCATCGGCAGGGCAAGCTCAAGACGCTGTCCGCGCTCGTCCAGCCTGAAACGCGCTGTTTCCAGCAATCCCGGCAGATCGGGCAGGCGCGCAACGATCTGGTCATGTCGCGCCCGGGCCATCTGCAGCTGCCGCGACAGGGCACCAGCAAGGCGTGCGCCGCGATGAGCCAGATCGGCCACCATCTCCGAACGAAGCGGAACGGCCATTTCAGCCGCCGCCGTGGGGGTGGGCGCGCGCTGATCCGACACGAAATCAATCAGGGTGGTATCGGTTTCGTGCCCGACCGCAGAGATCAGCGGAATGGGACAGGCCGCCACGGCGCGGAGAACCGACTCATCATTGAAGGCCATGAGGTCCTCTAGCGAACCGCCACCGCGCGCCACGATCATCAGATCGGGTCGGAGCGCTTCAGGCAGGGTCGGGCTCGAAAAACCTTCGATGGCCGCCGCTATCTGGGCCGCAGCGCCCTCACCCTGCACGGCCACGGGCCAGACCAGAACCGGGCGTGGAAAGCGGCGTGACAATGTGGTGAGAATATCGTGCAGCACCGCCCCGCGGCTCGATGTCACGAGCCCGATCAGCCGGGGCAGGAAGGGCAGCGGCTTCTTGCGCTCGCTGTCGAACAACCCTTCGGCCAGAAGCTTCTGGCGCAGCTTCTCGATCTTGACGAGAAGCGCGCCCTCACCCGCAAAACTCATCTGGTCGATGACAAGCTGATAGCTCGACCTGTCGCCATAAGCCGAAACGCGGCCGATTGCGATCACCTCGACCCCGTTCTCGGGCACCATGCCAAGGCGTGAGACCGAGCCGCGCCAGATCACGCCCGATATCTTGCCTCCCTGGTCTTTCAGGGAGAGATAGATATGGCCCGAGGGATAGCGCTTGAGTTCGGTAATCTCGCCGCGCACACGCACGCGGCCGAAGCTGCCTTCGAGCGTACGCTTGATGGCGCCGGAAATTTCACTGACCGAATATTCGGGGACATTCCCGCTCGCGCTGTGATCGTTTTCGCTCATGAGCACAGTCTATGCTACGGAACGCGGGCTACGACCAGTCAGAACAGGAAGAATGACAATGCGGGTGTTACTTGTCGGATCAGGCGGACGCGAACATGCTCTGGCAGCCTGCCTCTCCCGCTCTCCGGAGCTGGAAACGCTCTTCATTGCACCGGGAAATCCGGGCATGCAGACGCTTGGTACGCTGGTCCCTCTTGCCGCCGATGATGTGACGGGCCTCGTGAATTTCGCCCGTGAACAGCGAATCGATCTCGTCGTTCCCGGCCCGGAAGCACCGCTTGTTGCCGGTCTCGCCGATCTCTGCGCTGAAGCTGGCATTGCCTGCGCCGGGCCGAGCCAGGCCGCCAGTGCGCTTGAGGGCAGCAAGAGCTTTACCAAGGATGTGGCCGATGCCGCCGGCATTCCCACGGCACGATGGGAACGTTTTGAGGAAGCAGAACCTGCCCTCGCCTTCGTGCGTCGCCGTGGGTCCCCCATTGTCATCAAGGCCGATGGTCTGGCCGCCGGCAAGGGCGTGATCGTGGCCATGACGCTCGAAGAGGCCGAGGCCGCCATCATCGATATCCTGACCGATCGCAGTTTCGGTGCCGCCGGCGCCAGCATCGTGATCGAGGAATGTCTTGTCGGGCAGGAAGTCTCGCTGTTCGCCTTCTGCTCCGACGGTGAGGCTGTGCTGATTGGTGCCGCGCGCGACCACAAGCGCATTGGTGAAGGGGATACAGGGCCCAATACCGGAGGCATGGGTGCCGTGTCGCCGCCACCCAATTTCGATCGCGACGCGCAGGAAAAGGCGCTCGATATCATGGTGCGCCCGATGCTGGCCGAGATGGTCCGGCGTGGGACGCCCTTCAGGGGGATCATCTTTGCAGGGCTGATGCTGACCGAGGATGGCCCCAAGCTGATCGAATATAATGTGCGTTTCGGCGACCCCGAGGCACAGGCCCTGCTGATCCGCCTGCAATCGGATCTGCTGCCCGTGCTCAAGGCCTTGGCCGAGGGACGCCTTGATGACGCCGCCATCAATTTCACAGATGAGGCCTCGATTTCGGTCGTGCTGGCGGCGCGTGGCTATCCGGGCACCCCTTCCAAAGGTGGGGTGATACGGGGCATCGAGCGGGCCGATGCTGTGCCAGGCGTACAGGTGTTTCAGGCCGGCACAGCCATGCAGGACGGTAAGCTCGTCGCTTCCGGTGGCCGCGTCCTGACCGTGTGCGCCACAGGTGCAACGCCGGAAGAGGCACGGGTACGGGCCTATCAGGGCGTCTCGGCTATAGACTGGGATGACGGGATCTACCGTCGCGATATTGGTCTCTGAAGCCAGACTGACCCGCCTGCAAATGCGTCGGGTCCGTTCGCAAGGCATAGACTTGGTCCTGGCGTCGGAACAGGCGAGGTAATTCTGCCTGCCGAATACGAAAGTTTGAGTCAGCGGCGGATCAAACCGGCCGCGTCAGGCTTGGGTCTGACCCGTGGCCGCATCCGCCTCACGAACAGTGCGCGCGTATGAGCCCGTGAACACAATGCGCAAAGGCATGCGTACTCCTCTCCCCGCCGGGATGGGAACCGCCTTACGCAAAAATGCGGTGAGCCTCTCCCCGGCCCGGCAATCAGACCGGACCGAGAGGGCTTTGAGGCCCTAGTGGTATTCTGTCATTTCGACAGGGGCCGTGGGCTCAAGGAACGACGGGTCCATTTGGCTTTCCTGCGCAAGCGACGTGGTCTCATGATGTTGTCCTTCTTCCGAGCCCTTTACATCCAGCGGGGCATGGTCGTTGAGGATTTTTCTGATCTTGGCTTCGTTCAGCGTAGATGACGCGACGGCAACCAGCACAGGCTCGTTCCGCGCGCGGCTCTCATGATAGAGCGCCACCTGATGCGCCTTGTCCGAAGCCGGGGATGGATGATCATTGATCAGCCACGTCCACACGCCCGGTGGACGATGAAGCTCGTTGCCCGTTCGCATGGCCTCGGCAGGGGCATCGCCTGCATGCAGGGGATATTGGTGGATTGTCTCTGATGGAATGTCACAAACCAGAAGGTCATCAACAGCGATCTGGGCATGACGGGCGGTATCGAATACCGCCATGATCGTATGCTGCATCATCGTGTTCTCCACGACGCCGTGACGGCACGGCGGCGACCTCAAGATAGCGAAAATAACGTTACGAGTCCCATATATCACGTTATATTGAAGTTATAGATAACAATCCACCTGTGCCGCCTCGTCAGAGGATCCACTGACGCGACAAGGATGGGCCGGGCTCGCGTCGCATCAGCCATCATGGTGCCATGATGGGATGTCAGGTCCCAGCGTCATCATCCCTGCGGAGCTTTGCCACATCATAAGCGCGCCTCCGCGTCCCCTGTCCCCTTCCGCCATGCCTCTCTCTTGCGCCGCCCAAGAAGCGCAGGACGGGATCAACCCGCGTCGCAATGCAGGGATCGATTGCCTGCGCGGGATAGCCATTCTGCTGGTGGTCATTCATCATCTGGCGCTGCGCTTTCCCCTTACGGAAACCGGTCTTGCGAGCGTCATGCCTTATCGCGTGCTGAGGATGCTGAACTGGGGCGGCATCAAGGGGGTGACGATGTTCTTCGTCATTTCCGGCTTCCTGATTACGGATCACATGATCAGACGCTACGGCCGTCCTGCCGCGCTCGACTGGCGCGTCTTCTCGGGCCGACGTGCTGCACGTATCCTGCCCTGCCTTCTTGCCCTCATCGCCATCTGCTGCACACTTGGTGCGCTGCATGTGCCAAGCTTCGTGCCGGACCATCCGGGACAAAGCCTCGGTGGGGCCGCCTTTTCCGCCCTGTTCATGCATCTGAATGTCTATGAGGGCCGCACAGGATATCTGCCGGCTTATTGGGATGTGCTCTGGTCACTCTCGGTCGAGGAAGTTTTCTACCTTGCCTTCCCGCTGATCTGCCTGAGCCTCGGTCGTTCGAGCACAACCCTGCTGATCTGTGCAGCACTCCTCGCGCTCGCCGCGCCGTATTTCGAGTGGCAACTGCGTGATGCCACTGAGATATGGCAGGAAAAGGCCTATGGCCCAGGCATGAGCGCCATCGCCACGGGCGTGTTCGCGGCTCTGGTCGCAAGGCTGGCTTTGCATCGGCGTTATCGACTGGCTGTCACGATGGCCGGTTCAGCAGGCCTTGCCAGTATGGCGCTTTATCTTTTGCAGGGGGGCTGGTGCTGGTCCCTTTTCGGGCTCGCGACACCCTTGTTTTTTAATACGGCCATAGGCCTGTGTGTCTGGGCTTTTGCCCGGGGATGGGGGGCCGCATACACGGGGCAACATACGCTCTGGCTGCGTCGCTGGGGGCAAGACAGCTATGAAATTTATCTCAGCCACATGTTCATCGTCATGCCCGTCGTCGCGCTCACCCGGTTATCAGGGCTCGATACCGGCTGGGCATGGCTGATCTACGCCCCGACCCTGCTCGCTGTATTCGGCCTCGGCCGCGTGATCAGCTGCGGTTTTTCACAGCCGCTCGACAAGCGGCTGCGTGGCTGGCCAGGCGCCACCCCATCAAAGCAGCGATTGTTTGGGCGAGAGCGTGAGAGCATCTGAGCGCTCTCTTCAGACAGTGCCTGAACGACTACGCCCTTTGAGGAACCAATGTACGGGATGCGCGAGCCTATTGCACCCAGACCTGCGAAATCAGCATGTGGTTGAGCAATGAGTAGTGATAATTCCCCAGACGTTTCGAGACGAAATCCACATAGCGCATCTGAATGAGCGGTATGACGGCGCTCTGCTCCATCGCCAATGTGCCTGCCTGTTCCCACAGCGTGCGAGCCTGCCCTGCATCAAGACTGTGCTCGGCCTGTGTCATGAGCGTCTGAAGCCCGGGATGACAAAACCCGCTCGCATTTGTTGCGCTGTCAGAGTGAGGGCGTGCGTTGTCGCAACCCAGCAAGGCATCGAGAAAAGTCGAGGGTGACGGGTAATCCGCATACCAGTAAGCCAGGCTGATCTGCACGTGATTGTCTGAATTGCGGGCATAGCCTTCCGCCGTGGCGGGTGTCATGGGGCGCACACTGGCCTGAAATCCCAGGGATTGCAGCATGTTCCGCAGATAGACCCCCATTGCCAGTCCGACAGCCTGATTGGGCACGACAAGCGTCACGCTTTGCCCCGCATGGCCACTCTGGCGGATAAGAGCCCGGGCGCGATCGATATCAGGCCCCTGCCATTGCCCGGAATCGGATAGCCGCCCGAACCGGCAAGGAATATCGGCCCCGGCAATACCATGAGGCACAATCTGGCAGAGCGGCTCGGCAATGGCCGAACCGCCATAGAGAATGGTCATCGCATGGCGGTCGATCGCATGATTGATGGCCTGCCTGACAGCAAGCGAGTCAAAAGGCGGCTCATGCACATTCAGGGCCAGATAATACAGACCAAGAAGCGGCTGCAGATGCACCTGATCGGTAAACCGGCTGCCCAGCTCGCCCAGCCGGTCCTGCGGCTTGGCATCGAGCATAGAGTCATACTGCCCCTGCTCGATGGCGGTCACCTCGGCCTCATCCGATAGGCCGAAATCATAATCGATCCGATCGACATAGCCTTCGCTCTGCGCAGCCGGATTCCAGACCCTGAAATAGGTATTACGCCCGATTTCCATCCGACGCGACGGATCATAATGCGTGATCCGATACGGCCCTGTGCCCGGCAGGGGCGTCAGCGCCGATTCCGTCGCCGGGGCATCCCTTGGCAGGATCACAGCATGAGGAAAAGCGAGCTTCTGAAGAAATTCGCCGTCAGGGGTGTCGAGCCGGATGGTAATACGCCGCGTCGCCGGATCGGTCGTCACCCCCTCAAGACGACAATGGGCGGGATCGGCAAGGCAGGCCTTGGCGCCGGTGATATTGCCATAGAAGGACAAGGCGGTGGGGCTACCCACTTTGTAGATGCGGCGCAGCGATGCCGCCACATCTTCTACAGTTACCGGCGCGCCATTTGAAAAGCGTATCCCCTCACGCAGGCGAAACGCCCACACCAGACCATCCGCGCTCACCTCGGGCAGCGCCTCCGCCAGATCCGGCACGACTTCGAGCCCGCGCGTCCCGTCAGCCTGACGATAGGTCACGAGCCCGTCATACATGTTCACGAAAAGCTGGATATATTCACTGGTGTAATTGATTTGCGGGTCCAGTGTACCGCCCGGCGCATCGGCGGTCAGTCGCAACGCACCACCGCGATGAGGACTGCCTTGCGTAATGCCATCCGACATCGCGGGCGATGCTTCCTCTGCCCCGGGGGGCGCCGCCTGTGCTCCCTGGCCGTGAAGGGAGGGCGCCAGAAGAACAGCGCCCAGCCCGGCAAGAATGAGGCCGTAACGCCCTCTCACGCTGCGCTACTCTTCAGCCGCGATGAGCAAGCTGATGGATGCGCGTCACCAGCGCCTCGGTCCCTGCTGTCGAATCAACCGTCCCGGCGTAATGCCCTTGCGGGTCCATGATCACAATACGTGGGGCCGGGAGATGATAGGCTGTACCATCTTCGGCATGGACCATCTCGTTGGGTGCGTGAAATTCCTTCGCCACCCGGTCGATCATGCTGGGTGAGCCCGTAAGCGGTACGACATGATCGCCCAGAGGCAGGGCATATTTCTTGAGGTCGTCTGATTCATCATGAAGCGGGTCGAGCGTGATGGCCAGCGGGGCAACCTTCACCCCCTCGCGCGCAAGAGCCAGCTTGGTATCGCTCATGGTTTTCAGCACCGGACCACAGAGTCCCTTGGGACAATGCGTGTCGAAGAACCAGACCAGAACCCAGCTCCCCTTGAAATCACCCTCGGTGACATTGCCCTCGCCCAGCGCGACCAGACGATAACTCCCGCCAATCTCGTTGCCCTGGGTCGAAACCGTGCTGCCGTATTTCTCGGAAAGGCGATACGCGCTCCAGCTGAGCGCCAGAGCGAGAATGAGGACGACAATGGAAAGACGCGGAGCGGTCCAGGTCTTGCGGGGTGTACGGTTCTTGTTCATTGCTTAATGTGCTTCCGCCCAGTTCTTGCCAATACCTGTCTCGACAACCAGCGGCACACTCAGTGTCGCGGCCTGCTCCATCTCGATACGGACGAATTCTGCCAGAGCCTCAGCCTGATCGGCTCGGACCTCGAACAGCAGTTCGTCATGCACCTGAAGCAACATTCTGGCGTCCAGCCCGCTTTGTGGCAAGCGTCGCCCCAGGCGCACCATGGCGCGCTTGATGATATCGGCAGCTCCGCCCTGCAGGGGGGCGTTGATCGCCTGACGCTCGGCATAAGCACGTCTGGCCCCGTTCTTTTCGCCAATTCCCGGCACGTAGCACCGACGCCCCAGCGGCGTGGTGACGTAACCATCACGCTTGGCATCATCCTTGGTACGATCCATGTAATCGCGAATACCCGGATAGCGGGCAAAATATGCATCGATATAACGACGCGCCTCACCCGCAGCTATGCCAAGCTGACGCGCCAGACCGAAAGCCGAAATGCCGTAGATAATACCGAAATTGATGGCCTTGGCGCGTCGACGCGTCAGCGGGTCCATATTCTCGATCGGCAGATTGAACACCTCGGCGGCCGTGCGCGCATGGATATCCTGCCCCAGCGTGAAGGCTTCCTTCAATGGGCCGATATCAGCCACCTCGGCCAGAAGGCGCAGTTCGATCTGGGAATAATCCGCTGAAACCAGCACATAGCCCTCTTCGGCAATGAAGGCACGGCGTATGCGCCCGCCTTCCTCGGTGCGGATGGGAATATTCTGCAGGTTGGGGTCGTTGGATGACAGACGGCCTGTGGTGGTGATGGCCATCTGGAACGAGGTGTGTACGCGATGGGTGCGCACATCCATCTGCTGTACCAGCGCATCCGCGTAGGTCGATTTCAGCTTGGCGAGCTGACGCCACGCCAGAATACGCGCGGGGAGTTCATGCCCGGCATCGGCCAGTTCCTGCAACACCGATGAATCCGTGCCCCACGCGCCTGCCTTGGTGCGTTTCCCACCGGGCAGGTTCATTTCGTCGAACAGGATTTCGCCAAGCTGCTTGGGCGACCCCAGATTGAAACTGCGCCCCGCCAGAGCATGGATCTCGATTTCCATCTCGGCCATGCGCGAGCCGAAATCGGCCGACATGCGGCGCAGTTCTGCGGCATCGAGCTTGACCCCCGCCTGCTCCATGTCCCTGAGGATGGCAACCAGAGGGCGTTCCATCTCTTCATAGAGCGCCAGCGCATGACGCTCGCGCAGGGCAGGCTTGAGAGCGAGCCACAGACGCAGCGTCACATCGGCATCCTCAGCCGCATACTCCGTTGCGCGGGCTATGGGGACCTGTGCAAAAGGCACCCTGCTGCGCCCTGTTCCCGTAACGGAGTCATAGGAAATTGGCTCATGGCCCAGATGCAGGCGCGACAGTTCATCCATGCCCTGACCGTGCTCACCCGCCGACTGGGCATAGGAAATGAGCATGGTGTCATCAATCGGTGCCACATTATCGATACCCGCGTGAGACAGCACGAGCAGGTCGTATTTGGCGTTCTGGAAAATCTTCAGCACCGACTCATCCGCCAGAAGCGGGCGCAGGGTTTCGAGCACCTCTGCCACATCCAGTTGGCCGCCCGCAGGGTGCTCCAGCGTGCCCTCATGACGCAGCGGCACATAGGCCGCCTCGCCCGGTGCCACGGCCAGTGACAGGCCAATCAGCGTCGCCTGACGGGCATTGAGCGAATCCGTCTCGGTATCGAAAGCAAAATACCCGCGGTGCTGTGCGCGGGCGATCCAGTCCTTGAGTGTGTCGATGGACTGGATGGTTTCATACGGGCCATAGGGCTTGTCGCCCTCGGTCGTCTCTTCGGTTGCTTCGTTGGCCGTCGGCTCGACCTTGCCGACGCCGCGTTTGCCCGCCAGCGCCCCCAGACCCATGCGCTGGATGACCGAGTGAAACCCCATCTTTTCAAGAAAATCACGCAGGACGGGCGCGTCGGGCTCACGGCAGCCAAGGGCCTCGACAGGTTCAGGCAAGGGCACATCGCGTGCCAGCGTCACCAGCCGGAGCGAGATCCGGGCAGCCTCGGCGTGGTCGATCAGCGATTGCTGCCGTTTGGACTTCTTCATGTCGGGAGCGGCCGCGAGGATCGCCTCCAGCGTGCCGAATTCCTGCACTAATTGCGCCGCGCCCTTGGGCCCGATCCCCGGCACACCCGGCACGTTATCGGTCGGATCGCCCATCAGGGCCTGCACATCGATCACACGCTCTGGCGGTACGCCAAACTTGGCCTCAACCTCGGCCAGTTTGATCGGCTTTTGCTTGATCGGATCGAGCAGGGCTACGCGATCGCTTACAAGCTGCATCAGATCCTTGTCTGACGAGACGATCGTGCACTGACCGCCCTCTCGCTCGATGATTTCGGCATAGGAAGCGATGATGTCATCCGCCTCGAACCCGGCAAGTTCGATCATGGGCACGTTGAAAGCCCGCGTCGCATCGCGAATGAGCGGGAATTGCGGGCGCAGATCTTCTGGCGCTTCGGGACGATGCGCCTTGTACTGGGGGTAGATATCGTTGCGGAAGGTCTGGCGCCCGGCATCGAAAACAACGGCCAGATGCGTGCCGACATGATCGCGCAACAGACGTTGCAGCATATTGGTAAAGCCATACACCGCATTGACCGGCACCCCTTCGGGGCTGCTCATGGGCGGCAGCGCATGAAAGGCACGGAAAATGAAGCCCGAACCATCAACCAGAACCAGATGTTTCCCGGCGCTCATGCGGCAACCTGTATGATCGAGAATGACAAGCTGCGCATCTCCTTCTACGGGTACGCCATCATACGGCATCCCGGCGGGGCGGATTTGCGCCCCTACTGGCCAGCGCGCCCCGAGGACGCAATACTCTTCCGATGATACGAGAGTTCCGCCCACATTCAAACCACCGTCGCAGGGTAAGGGCGATCGATGCCTGCCCTGAGAAAGGCAAGAGCGCGTCCGTTTCGCCACGGGCACGGGTCGCGCGCCTCGTTCCTGTCGTGATCTGTGGCCTGATCCTGTCGGGTTGCACCACCGCCCCACCCCGCCATGCGCCGCAACCACGCGGGCAGGAAGCCGCGCTTATTCCCGCCTCAATGCATATCACCCTGTCTGACAGTGCCGTTGCGCCGCTGCGTGTATGGCCTGCCAAAGCGCCGATGCGTGCCATCATTCTGGCACTGCACGGCTTTGGTGACAGTCGTGACGCCTGGGAATTCTCTGCACCGCAGCTTGCCGCCTCGGGCATCGAAACCATAGCGCCCGATGCCCGCGGCTTTGGCGAAACAGCCAGTCGCGGCCGCTGGAGCAGCACCGCAAGGCTGGTTCAGGATGCGCGCGAAGAGGCCCGCTTCATCCATGCCCGCAACCCGACCCTGCCGCTTTTCATCATGGGGGAAAGCATGGGGGGCGCGGTTGCGACCATTCTGGCGACCGATCCGCAGGCAGCCCCCGAAGGTGCGGGATTAAGCGGCGTCATTCTCGTCTCCCCCGCCATATGGCGCTTTGACCCCTTCTCACGCCTTGTTCTGCAAGGGCTCGACACCATCGCCCCGGACTGGGTCTTTACCGGCGCGCATGTGCCGGGGGAGCATATCGCCACCAACAACATTGCTGCCCTGCGCCGACTCTATTTCGACCCCCTCACCCTGCATGAATATCGTCTGGACACATTGCACGGGCTGGTCGAACTGATGGCCGATGGCGAGAGCCAGGCCCGGAATGCACAACTTCCCATGCTCGTCCTGTACGGCGATCATGACCAGATGATCCCGGCCCCGCCCATGGCCTCGTTCTGGCACCACCTGCCTGCGGGCGTGCGCAAGGACCTCATTCCCGGGGGGCACCATCTGCTGCTGCGCGACCGCAATGGGCGCAATGCGACGGGTGACATCGCCTCATGGATTTTGTACCCGGACCAGCTTCTCCCCTCTGGAGGCGATGCCGCCGCGGCAGCATGGATGGCGGGTGATCCAGGCCATTTCGATCCTGAATAGGAAATATCTGGTGGCTCGAACTGACAAGCGATGCGCCGGGCAAGCCCTTTGGCAGAACTGTGCCAAATCTCACGGGAGACGGAACAATCAAGGAGCAGGAATTTGTTGTCACAAAGTCATATGCCCTCTGACGAAGAGGGCATATTGGCGTGTTCAGTTGTTGAACAGGCCCGTCTTCTGACTGACCGCCGATGACGACATTGTATATTTCGATACTGTATCACCATCAAAGAGGATGACGAGCTCCTTGCGCGTTCCGGAAGCGGACGCACCGAACATATTTACGACAGGGACATAGCTGACCGCATCGGCAGAGACATTGTCGAGGCGATACTTCCAAATCTCTTTTCCGCCATCAGTAAAGGACGTCTCTGTAGGATCGCCAAACTGCTTTCTTACTTCTTCTTTCGTGGTCACTCCATTCTTGATCTGTGTAGCAACCGTCGCCTGCGTCTGGTTACGCAAAGACTCGTTTCCGTTTGACGCACAGGCAGTGAGTAGAGAGAGGGCACAGCCCGCTATAAAGACTTTCTTCATGTCGAATCCTCAGAATGCCTCTCGCGTTATAATTCGACATAATAACGATGAGAACGTCATATTTTTGTTATTGGATAGTACTCACGACATCATGAACAAATCACCGCGTTGCGGCAATTAACGTACCGCTCGGCATCCAAACGGCGTGATGAAACTGAACAGCACTGCCAACTTTGCATCCTGTGAAAATACCATGCTGCAAAATGGGATAGACTTGGTTTCTTTTTCCTTCTCTTCAGCTCAGCTACAAGATTCTGTTTGAACGAACAGGTGTTCCCGGCGGCCACATATCAGTGCAATCGCAACACCTGCGGTTACCGCTTTCAACCTCAAATCTGCGCACGTGATACAGACAAGCTAGGGTCGCTCCCGGTGTGATTTCCTCGCTGCGAGAGAGAATGAATACGGATTTTGGGACTGGCGTGCTCTGGAAAATCTGGTTATGAAGCGATCCAGCGGGACCCGTAGCTCAGCTGGATAGAGCGTCGCCCTCCGAAGGCGAAGGTCGAAGGTTCGAATCCTTTCGGGTCCGCCATTTCTCTAAAAATCACATCAGCTTCAACGGCCCTGTAGCGCGGCATGTTCTCTGCGCGCCTCTCAGCCCAAGCGGAGTGCCCTTACAGGCCAGCCCCCAACGTTGCGAGGCGTTGGCCCGGGACCGCGAGGGGCCGGATCAGCTTATGCCGAAGGCCTTGACAGCCGCCTCGGCCAGACGGGCATCGGTCTCACCCTCCCCGCCGCTCAGTCCCAGCGCCCCGATAACCGCTCCATTGACCATGATGGGTGCACCGCCACCTGCGGGCAGAACATTGGGAAGGGCTGCAATCATGGTCTTGCCTGCATGCAGGGCCTTTTCCATATCCTCGGTCGGGCGCAGGAAAAGGGCTGAGGTACGTGCCTTGGACAGGGCGAGCTCAATGCTCCCCAGCTGCGTCCCGTCATCCTTCTTGAAAGCCACCAGATGGCCACCGGCATCCACGACGGCGACCGCAACTCTCACGCCGCGCTCGCGGGCAATCTGCAAGGCACGGTCGATATAATCCAGGGCGGTAGCGAGTTGCATCGGAGTTTTCTTTCTGAGTAGATCTGAAATCCGACTATAGGGACAAAAAATCCGGACGTCCGATCACGCAACGGCGAAGATTGTTACGATAGCGATGTGCTCGCCCGCCCCCAGACCCAGGACAGCCCCGACGCCCAGCACCATGTCGTGTGACAGTGGCAAGTTCTATAGAGCCTCGGCCTGCCCCCCTGAAAATGCTGCTGCATATGACGCGTTCAGTGATGGATGAAACCCATGCCGGTCTGCAGGGCTGTGCGGGCCATTTCAGTCCAGAGCCCACCCATATGGGATCCCCCTCCATGTGATCCATGCGCGCCATCGCTCTGCTGCGCCTGATCATCAGCACCCGCGCTGTCATCCATGTCTGGCTGCGTATGCGACGCACATCCGCAGAAGATCAGAACAAGGCAGAAACCGAGTGTCCGGGCTTTATAGGTCAACGCTATGGAGCGTCTGGGCGCCTGCTCGCCATCACGAGATCGCCCCCCGGCCTGCCTCCTTGCGCCGTTATCTTCAGGGGCGATCAGCACGTCACACAGGATAGGCGGGATCATCGCCCATATCCTTCCCCATCGGGAGGGGGCGGTGGAGGCGGACATCCATGCGGGGGATGGTGCCAGCGCTGCCCGTCCCCTGGTGGCGGCCCACGATCATCATCCGGCGGCGGGGGCGGGTGTCCGTCATCTCCCCCTGGAGGTCCCCTTCCGTCCCGTGGCGGCGGAGGAGGGCGTCTGCATCGCTGTTCCTGCCCGTCCTCCGGTCCGGCGGATGAGGTGGCGCCATAACCAGGCGAGGCCGTATAGACCTGCCCGTTATAGACCGTATTGCTCTGCGCAAGCGCCGCAGAAACCGACCCGGCTGAAATGAGCACAAGCAATGCGGATGTCGTGATCCGGAGTATCATGAAAGGGCGTGATCCGTCTGGCGATTGTCCTGCTCATTCTATGGCAGGGCGTTTCATACCGGACGAGGAACGAAGCGAAAGGGAATGTAACCGCCCCCATGCCTGCTCGCAGTCCACCAGAGGACGGGATGCGCAATGACCTGAACGATCTTTGCGAGCGGGCAAGGATGGCGCGCGATCGCCCCGGACCAGACCAGCCCTTCGCAACTCACGCCCAGGCTGGAGGGCGGAGCTATGAAAAGCCGCTTCTCACGTAGCCCATTTCATCAGAAGCAGGCCAGTGAGAATGAGAAGGGCCGCAATGCAGCGCAGAGGACTGCCAGCCTCTCCAAAAAGCGTGATCCCGATGATGAATGCCCCGATCGCGCCGATACCGGTCCAGATCATATAGGCAGTACCCAAAGGCAGGCTCTTCATTGCCCAGCCGAGAAGCCCGACACTCACCACCATGCCAATGACCGTGGCAAGGCTTGGCCAGAGGCGCGTGAAGCCCTCGGACTGCTTCATGGCCGCAGCCCAGAAAATTTCGCTCATACCAGCAAGAAAAAGCGCGATCCACGCCATGACGGACCTCCTGAAACGGGTTTCGCCGGGCCGTCCCGGTCTTGAAGCTCGCATGGAGGCAGGAACGTCGTCGCTGCTGAAGGCATTATAATCTGGTTGAAGACAGAGTTCAAATCGGCACGACGGGACAACTCGCGTCGCGCCATCGCGATTAACTCACCGAGACAACCGGCGGCCTATCGAGATTTCAGTCGCTTGGCCGTATGCCGGAACCGGAAAACAGATCGAACACATAACGGGAGGAAATTCTCATGGCAGCACGCATCACGCAGGCGGCACTGGTCGGATATGGTTATGTGAGCCGTGTTTTCCATGCGCCTTTCATCGACTCCCTGCCCGAATGGAACCTGTATGGCATCGTGTCGAGCCGGGCCGATGAGGTCCGGGCGGACCACCCTGACTGCCGCGTCTATGACGATCCGCAGGCCGCTTTTGCCGATCCGGCGATTGATCTGGTGGTGATCGCCACCCCCAATGATACGCATTTCCCGCTTGCCTGTGCTGCCCTGGCTGCGGGCAAACACGTCCTGCTGGAGAAGCCCTTCGCCCTGTCGCTCGATGAGGCGCGTCAGATCATCGCAACGGCAGAACATCATGGGCGCGAACTCTGCGTCTTTCACAACCGCCGGTGGGACAGTGATTTCCTGACAATCCGCGCCGCATTGGCGCAGGGTGTCATCGGGCAGGTCCGTCATTTTGAATCAACCATTGATCGGTTCCGCCCTCAGGTGAGGGATCGCTGGCGCGAGGGGAAAGGCGCTGGTGCGGGTGTCCTGTTCGATATCGGTCCGCATCTTGTTGATCAGGCACTTCAGATTTTCGGTCTGCCCGAGCAGGTTCAGGCCTCCATTGCCTTCCAGCGTGACGGCGCCCTCAGTGATGACTGGGCTCATATCATCCTGGAATATGGCCCGACGCGGGTCATCCTCCATACGGGTTCACTGGCGGCCGGAGGGGCTGTCCGCTTTCGTGTGCATGGCACGGGCGGCACCCTGATCAAGACACTTGGCGACCCACAGGAAGGGCAGCTTCGTGCGGGGTTGACGCCGGGCGAGAAAGACTGGGGACAGGACCCGGATCGCCTGCAGATCCACACCGATGAAACAAGCTTTCATGAAACCGACGCCCTGCCGGGTGACCAGCGCGAATTATATCGCTGCCTTGCAAAGGCCCTGTCAGGCGAGGGCGCAAACCCGATCAGGCCAGTCGAAGCGCTCGCCGTCATGGCGGTGATAGAGGCAGCGGCCCAGTCGGCTCGCGAGAAACGGGCTGTTCCCCTCCCCCTGACGGAGGAGGAGAAAGCAGCTTACTGACCGCTCAGGTGATAAAGCAGGGGGCGGCAAGGCTCCCCCTGCGGGACTTCAGAGCGTCGCTCGGCACATCGTCTTGTCGAGTGTGTAAATCTCGAGCGTTTCGATCGTGAACCCCGTCCCCTCGGTTACGAGGCGCAGGCGGTCGAGCGGTCTGGCCGGGTAAACGAGCGCCGTCGCCGTTTCCAGATACTCATTGGCGTAGAGTTCAAAGGCGCAGCCATCGAGGAACAGATGCAGGTCAACACTGCGGGCATCGGGGTAATAGGCCGTATTGACTGGCGCGGCGAAACGCCCCGTGAAGAATGGATGGTCGAACCCGCGCAGCTTGCTGCGATCCAGCCAGATCTGCGAGGATGGCACATCATAACCGATCGACAGCTTCTCGCCTTCCTCGTTAGCGAAAGCCAGTTCGAAGCGATTGATTACAGGGCCATTCTGACCCGGTTCAGTCTGGCGATATTCATCGGCGGTCAGGCGAATGACAATCTCAATGGCCTTGCCCACCGGGAGAGGAATTTCCCGACGCGTTGACACGGCGAGATAACGGTTCGCCTCGCTCAGGAGTGGGAGACGGAGTTTTTCCACGCCGCGTGGCTTCTGCACCAGACGCGGATAGCCGTTGGTGTCCTGTATGATAGTCATGGAGCGCGGCAGTGACATTGCGCCACGCCAATCCCGCGTCGGGAGTTCCTGACAGTACTGCCAGTTCCCCATCCAGGCGATATTGACCGCCTCGGAATCCGGCATGTTGCTCCATACCTGCAGGGCATAGGCATCCTTGGCGAAATCGGTCAGGCGGAGGATCGCATCGCAGGGTGTAAACACCGCGCCATCGAAATCACCGATAAAGTACTGCGTGACGCTGCCCCCCATCGGGCTGCCCGGATTGATGGAGACAAACAGCACCCAGCGCATTGCGCCGGCCTCGTCCCTCACCTGGATGAGGTTGGGACATTCGTAATTGACGGTCGGCAGTCCCGCGGGGCCAAAATGGCTGAGATGCGTCCAGTGGATCAGGTCATTCGAGGCATAGAAGCCGATGCGATGATGATCGACCTCGGCAATGACCACCACCCATTTCTGCGTGGGCTCGTGAAAGATCACCTGGGGGTCGCGAAAATTCGGGCTGCCGATGTCGAGAACGGGATTACCCGCATACTCCTCGAAGCTCTGGCCGTTATTGTCACTGATTGCGAGATACTGGCTCTGTCGTGTCGGCAGGGAGCGCGTGTAAAGCGCTGCGATGTTGGTGCCATGCGCATTGGCAAACAGGCCCGACCGATTGTCCCGATCGAGCACGGCACAACCTGTATAGGCCTGACCGTCAACCGTATCAGGCACGGCGATTGGCTGGTCTTTCCAGTTCAGCAGATCCGTGCTTGTGGCATGGCCCCAGCAGATATTGGCTGAATACGCGGCGTCAGGGTTATGCTGGTAATAAAGGTGATATTGCGTGCCATCGAAAACGAGTCCGTTCGGATCGTTCATGAAGCCCGTGGGAGGCGTGAAATGAACTGAGGGTCGATACAGCTTGCCCGTCAGAGCGACGGAACATTCGGTTTTCCGGTCAGTCATGTTTTTCCAAGATCTTGTTGAAGATTATTTATGAAAACAGCCCCTTTCGGTCAGGGACGAAATATAGATAGTGGCAAAATGCCAATTTGTCAATAATTCATGAATTAGCCGAACCTTGTTACAAGGCCTGCCAACGGGGTGGCGCGATGTTTCCGCCCTTCTCGCTCCGCCTTTGACCGACAGTTGAAGGGCTACCCTGCGCTTCTGCCTCGCCCCGTACGTCGCTTGGTGCCCTGCCCCGCACCCCGGCTCTTTTTCCGGTCTTTCGTTTCGCCAGTTACGCTGAGCCTGCCCGCATCGATCGCCGCGTTGAAATCTTCCCAGTCCTTGCGCGTCTGGCCGGCGTAAGCCTCGGCAAAATCGGCTATCGCTTCTGCAAAGCTGTCGCTGCTGCCCAGATAACCCGCAATCTTCGCCACATCGCCCGAACGCGCATGAGCACGTGCCAGCGCCCTGCCGCACAGGGCGGCATAATCATCCAGCCCTTCCTGCGCCACATCTGCGCCAATAGCGGCAAGACGGCTATCCTTGAGGCGCCGGACATAGAACTGCCTGTTCGAGCCATCAGGCGCATGACGCGAGCGCTTGGTGTTCGTTGTATGGGTCCAGCCAAGAAACCTGTCTGAAGAAGCCTGCATCAGGCGCTGGCCCTCCACCACGCGTTGCCCCTGATTATCGTAATGAGGTCCCCCACAATAAGCTGCGAGCACTGATTCCTGCGCCTCCTTGATCTGCAGCAGCAGGGTTTCGCCATCGGCCGTGGCAAACAGGCCAATCGCGCAATAAGTGCCGACGCTTCCCACCCCTACAACCTTGAACAGCACATCCTTCAGCCGGTAGCGCGACAGCAGCACCGCGCGTTCAGGGGGCTGGGTGGCGATGTAACGTGCGAAGGCCTGGTGGATGGTCTCGTCCTCGTCAGGCAGACGCACCACCAGCGGCGGTTTGACACGCAGGCTGGGTGTGTTCTTGTCGAATGAGACCAGACCGAAATGGTTACGCGCGCTCTCCAGCCGCGCTTCCAAACGCTCACGCACGCCCTTGCGTGTATGCTTGTCGGAAAAATCGGCTATGGCGGCTGCAAGATCGATCCGGTCGGACCAGATTTCCAGCGGGCTCATTGGCGCAAGACGGGCCATCTCATCCTGATAGGTCCGCACGGCCAGAAAAGCGTTATGCCGCGCCAGCCTGTCAGCCGCCCCTGCCTCCCCGCTTGCAAGAACCAGCGACGTTGCAAGACGCTTGATGTCCCATTCGAACGGGGCAGGACAGGTCTCGTCAAAATCGTTGATGTCAAAAACGGCTATACCATCAGCCGAGGCATAGGCCCCGAAATTGGCCATATGGCAATCACCACAGCTTTGCACATACGGCCCGCTGGCGACGGTATGGGCCAGATCGGCGGCCATGACGATGGCGCTCCCTCGCATGAAGGCAAACGGAGACGCACGCATACGTTCATAACGGATTGGCAGCAGGTTCTGGATACGGCTCTTACCCTGCCTGATAAGCAGATCGACCGGATCGACCCGATTTGAAGGCGGCTCCCATGCGGCGTGGGCGCTGCGGGGCACGGTTTTCCGCAGGCCCTGCCCCGCCTCATGGCGGGCATCGCGTGTCTCGAAAACGGATGTGGCGATGGAAGCGGGCGGTTGCGGAAGTTCAGCCATGCGAAAAGCAGCCTCGTATCGGTCGGGAGGTCCCCAGTCTTCCAGATGACATCCAATGATACAATCCGCCTCTCACGCTAACGGGGGTGAAACACCTGCACTCAGATCATCAGAACAAGCAAAGCGGCAATCAGGGCGGGTACGGTCAGCGCCATGCCAAAGCACATGAAGCGCCCATAGCTCATTTCAAGATCGTGCTTGCGCAGGATAATCAGCCAGAGCACCGTTGCCAGAGATCCGCTCAGCGTCATGTTCGGACCCAGATCCACACCAATCAACAACGCATCCTGAAAGGCGCTCCCATGGGATGAGAGCATCGGGGCAAGCTGGGCGGCCATCAGGCCCGAAGGCAGGTTGTTGATGATATTGCTCAGAATGGCCATGCCAAAGCCCGTTACCATGACGGCCTCAGTGCCGTGACCACAGGCGAAGATGAACCGGACAAGCGAGGCGATAACACCACTCTGCTCAACGGCTGCGACAAGCACGAAGAGACTGGCAACAAGCGGAAAAACCGACCAGGAAATTTCGCTGAGCCCTGGCAGAGGAGACTGGCGGCGGCGCAACGTTATCACGGCATAAAGCGCCACGCCTCCCGCGGCTGTGGCCCAGCCCAGCGAACCATGCATAAAAGAAACGAGGGTCAGCAGCAGCGTGATAACAAACAGGGCCAGCGCACTGAAACGCGCCGTCGCATCTAGCTTCGGCAACGGTTCCGACTGGCTGAATTCCACCTTGATCCTGTGTCGCATCATCAAGAAAAGCATCACAAAGCTGATCCCGATCGCCATACAGGATGGCGCGAGGAAACGCCCCAACCAGGGCACCAGTCCGGGCGGTGCCCCTCCGTAAAGCACGAGATTGGCCGGATTGCTGATAGGAAGGAGAAAGCTCGCCGCATTGGCAACAAAGGCGCAGGCAAGAAGCGAGGGATAAGGATCGATCTTGGCCTTGCTGGCAACCGCAATAACGGGCGGTGTCAGCAGGATGATCGTGGCATCATTCGAGAGAAAGGCCGTTGTGACGATTGCGACAGCAAAAATGATCAGGAACAGCCTTTGCCCGGAACTGCGCGCCCGGCTCAGCGCGAGGGCCGCCAGCCAGTCGAACAGCTTTTCCTGCCGTGCCACTTCGCTCAGCAGCATCATGCCCAGCAGAAACAGATACACTTCCTTGCCCGAGGCGATTGCCCGGCCAACATCTGGCCAAGCAAGAATCCCTGCAAGCGGCAGGGTTACGGCGGCGAGTGACGTCCATAGCGCCTCGGGCAATTGCCACGGCCGTAGCAGTAATCCCGCTACAGCGAAAAGACAGGCCCCCCACAGGATAAGCGCGTCCATGGCGGTTGTTCCTCAGGCTGTCACGGAAGCAGGGACGCCCTGCTCATCCGGGTCACGTGTTTCGGGCATGAGCGTCAGGAAAAATACCAGCGCCATTACAGCAATGACCGTGAGTGAGAGAAAGCCGGCGTGATAACCTTCGAGCTGCACGATGTATCCGCCAATCAGATTGCTTAGCCCACCGCCGATGCCGACGCTCAGCGCCACCATGCCCTGGAGGAAGTTGAACCGCCCCGTTCCATGCGTCAGATCAGCCGCGATGATGATGGCGATCACGCCGAAGATACCGGCCGCGATACCATCCAGCACCTGAATGGCAATGATGGCCCCCGGCGCGTCGAACCACGTGAACAGCAAGCCGCGTATCGGCAGGATGGCATAAGCGAGCAGGAAGATGGGCTTACGCCCGATGCCTCGCGCCATTGCGCGCCCAACCCCCCAGGCCACGAGCATCATCACGAACTGAGCAACGATCACGCAGGCGCTCAACGTAACGGTTTCGGAACCCGGATGGCTTTTGGCCATGACCTGACCGGCAAAAGGCAGCATGGCGGCATTGCCCAGGTGAAACAGCACGATGGAGCAAAGAAACACCCAGACGGGACGTTGGCTTAGGAGAGAGCCGATGGAGACAGGCGGTTCGTTTGAGTCATCCTCGCTGCCACGCGCAACCTTCTGGTCAATCTCACCCGGCCGTATGAGTAAGAGCGCCAGAGCACTGGCCAGAGCAGAGCCGCAAACCAGATAGAAAATCCAGTTCAGTCCCCAGTATTGCCCGCAGAGCCCGGCCAGCGCCGCTGAGGCGAAGGAACCGAAATGGTTGATACCCTGGTTGCGACTGATACGACCGGGCAAGCGGCGACGCCCCACAAGCCCCAGTGAAATGGCGGCAAGCGCTGGCGGTATGACCGCGGCAGCCGCTCCCATCATGATCTGCGCTGCCAGAACAGGGGCCATGCCGGGTACCGCGATGATCAGGATGCAGCTCAGGGCCGTGATCACCGCAGAGATTGCCACAAGGGCGCGTTTGTAGCGGATCGAGTCCACCATCAACCCCGCAGGGATCTGGCAAAGCGCCGTGGCAAGCCCTGTCATGGCCATGGCAACGCCAATCGGCCCCGCCTGCCAGTGTCGCGCACTGGCGAGATAGACGGTCAGGTATGGACCGACACCATCCTGCACATCGGCCAGAAAAAAATTGGTTGCATCCAGCCCGGCCCGGCTGCTGGCCGAAGGACCCCGCATCGACCCGGCCTCTGCCGGCGCCCTGTCCGCCTGTGCCTCTTTCACGTCTTCACTACCACCATAATTAGATTAAAAAATGAATTAATCGATCGATTACTGTCATCGGGCCATTAGATTATCGCCATTGACCTGCCAAGTGCTTGAGAAAGACAGTCATGGTCGTTCACGCGACACCGCCTTTCTCCAGCGGTTTGATCGGCGGTACCGTGTGATCTCTTCATGGCTGCCAGATTATCGCGATGAAGAAACATCTTGCGTGAACGGTCGCCCCTGCGAGATGTTCCGAACATCCGCTGGCAAGTTTCCCGACCGCTGCTGACACCCCGGATAGAACGCATGAACGGAGGATAAAATCGTGCAATCTACCATCGCGAGATCGCGCCCCGATCTGCACGCAACACGGCTGCTCTCGTGGTTGATGTGCCTTGCCTTTATGTCGGTCGGGCTGATGCGCTGCTTCTGGCCTTCGCATGTCGGATTATTCGTCTTCCCCGATCATCACTGGGCATTCGGCATCGTGCGCGATATCGCAGGGGGACACGAATATGGCGGCGCGTCGGTCACCCCTGTGTGCCTCGGCATCGCTGCTCTGCTGTTTCTGGCACTGGACCGATCGGAAGGAGGCCGTCGATAGAGGTTGGGGGTATAAGACACTCAACCGTAGACGTGGCCGCATCATGCTCCAGCGTTCCGAAACCCTCTTAGTAAACCCGTCACGGATCTGCCGAGCGCTCAGGTAACAATTCCCTCACACTACGCCATAGCGTTCAGCCCAGCGCGGAGAGATCCAGCGCGCGGCAAGAAACAGGCAGAGGGCGAAAATCATCACTGAGCACGCCACGCTGGCCAGAGCCGCCCCTGTCACGCCGATGACTGACATGAGGCCCGCCAGCACGACAAAATAGAGCACCATGACGGCGAGCCGATATTTCAGGATGATCGCAAGCCGCCCCATAACGGTCAGCAATGTCTCAAGCGGTATGATGCACACCTCAAGCAGGGCGCTGCATACCATGAGAAGAATGATGAGGCGCTCATGGGCAAAACTGTCATGCAGCATGAGATGCAGGATCGCCTTGCCCCCGAACAGTGCCACAAGCACTGCCAGTATCGAAAACCCGATAATCACCAGTGCCAGGCGTCGCGTGACATGGCGCAAGGCCTGCCAGTTCTGGCTGTCGCGAAACCGTACGAATTCCGGGTACAGGCTCGGGATCATCATCTGGGCCGGTTTGGCAAGACCATCGCATATCTGCTTGGTCACGCGATAAATCGCGACATCACGCGCGCCGAGCACGGCACCGATAATGAGCGTACCACCCTGACGGAACACAGCATCGAGGATCTGATTGACGCTGACCCTGATGGTGAACCCCCAGATACCGACAATATCCGCGGCACAAAAAAGGCAGGAGAAGAACCCGATATCCCGCCCCATATGACGGCGCAGAAGGATAAACCCACCGAGGCTGGTCACGACGAATAAAGCTGCCTGATGCAGGAACCAGACGAACAGGAAGAACTCCAGCGAAGCGTGCAGCAGATAGCCGATCAGATAACCGATCGTACGAACACAGGTCGAAACGAAATCGAACAGGGCTGCCAGCCCGAAACGGTTGCTTAGCCGGATCAGCCCCGTGGACCACCCCGTATTCATGAAGGCGACCGTGAGCATCATCCATGAGGCATCACGCTTGACCGCGTCCGACCAGCCCAGAAAATGCGTGCCCGCGACGGCAATCACAATCAGACCGCCAACCAGCCCCGCCAGACCGCTGAGCATGTCCGAGCGCATGCAATAGCCCAGTATGGGCATGAAACGCCTGCGATCCCGTGCCTCATATGACGCAGCGCCATAATGCAGCAGCGTTTGCCATGACTGAAGATGCGTCATGTCTGAAACGAGCATGACGAAGGTGGTGATCAGAAGCAGCACACCAAAGGTTTTCAGGCCCAGCGTGTGCGCAGCCCATGCCACATAGGCAAAACTGCACAGCGCATTGATGATGCGGCTGGAAACCAGAAAGCCGGTATTGCTGAAGATGCGGTGCAGCGCCGAGCGTTGTTCAGAACCCATGATCAGGCAACAGATTACGCGCGGGCCGTTTTGTCAAAGCCCTGCCCTGCCAGCCCCGGAGTGATCGTCTGTCGCGGCTGCATGAGCGTGAGGAAAAGCCGCCCCCCATGCGAGACATGAAAGCGATCCACCAGAGGGGTCAGGTCCGCGGGCAGGGTCGGTGCCTCGTCCAGCACATCGGCCAGAGCACTGGCCAGCGCCACTTCGTCACGCGTGGGTACGATCCGCCCCGCAGAACGGCTCGTGATGAATGTGCCCACCGCGGGTGAGCAGTCTGTCGCGACAACCTGACGTCCGGCAGCCAGAGCCTCGATCAGCACCGCGCCAAAGCTCTCGCAATGAGACGTCAGGGCGAAAACCCGCGATTCCGTAAGGGCTTCCCGTATGGAGGGCACATAGCCGCAAAGCGACACCCGGCCTGACAGGTCGAGCTGCTCAATGAGGGTTTCCAGCTCGGCGCGCGCTTCGCCCTCGCCGCAGATCACGAGCTTTGCCTGGGGATGACGCACGAGCACGAGGCGAAAAGCCCGTATTAGGCCGTCAAATCCCTTGATGGCAGTAAGACGCCCAGCCGCCAGAATGGTCTTGCTGTCCGTCGGTACCGGTGACGGGGGGGCCTCATCCCACAGCGCCGGAAGCGGGACCACATCGACCGGTGTTCCTCTCAGGATTTCACGCGTCTGCTGCGCCAGATCATGACTGAGCGTTGTGACCCGATCAGCGTGGCGTAACAGAGTACGCATGCGACGGTCGTAGCGCGACTGCGCCGCAGGAGAGCGGCCTTCGCGACAGACAGGTGAACTGACCTGCGCAAGAATGAACGGACGCTTTTCGCGCGTCAGTGTGGCCAAAAGGGGCACGACCGGCCAATGGCTGTTCCCCGGTATGTAGACAGCATCGAAGGCAAAGCCGGCCGCACGATGCCGGGCCCGCCATGCGAGCATCCAGACCAGAGCCGTATCATTCAGCCGTGCGGTAATGGCGAAATCCACGATCGCCACGCCCCTCGCAACAAGTGCACGCAACGGTCCGGTCCCCCGCCCGGCCATGATGACAACCTCAAGGCCGCAGGAGGCCCAGAAATTGGCAAGGCCGATGGCCACGCGCTCACTACCGCCGAGACGGAAGTCACGCAGGACAATGCCGATGCGCGAAAGAGGCTGCTGTGCCGCAGGGGGGCGAATAGGCAGTGTGACAGACATGACGGGCGTGCTGATCCGCGAAACTGGGATATTGAGGCCTGATTGTCATAGTTTGACACAAGATACAATGCGTTACTTTAAGGTTACCGATTAATTAGCGTTTGTCGCCTGATGTTCGAGATGCGCCCACAAAAAACCCCGGCAGCGCATCAGAAGATGATGCCTTGCCGGGGTCTCGGATTTCGTGGTGTTCAGCCTTTCCCTCCGGGACGTCATGCTCCTCAGTGGGACGAGCCTTCTGGTACCAGTTGATACCTTGGTAGACGACGCGCAGTCGATGAAAGGACTACCCCGATGGCAACGGGACTCTCATCGGCCGGGTTCGCTGGAGGCGGCTTCAGTTCTTCGGCGGCGGGGCGTCAGACGGGGCGGATTTTCCCGGCTGCGTCGAGTGTTCGACATCGTAAGCCGTAGCCTTCTCCTCATAGCTGCCCTTGGCGCCCGGATGCTCCTTGTCATAAGCCGCTGCCTTCTCCTTGGCTTCCTTGCGGTATTCATGACGGCGATACATTCCCGTCGCGCAGCCGCCCACGGCACCCAGCACGCCGTGATTGACCAGATGGCCGCCTACGGCACCCGCCGCGCCGTATTTCAGGCAGCCACCCGGCTCGGCCATAGCCTGCGGAAGCGTGATGATGAGGCTTGCTGCCATGAGCGTGCAGCCGAGAAGATGACGCATGGTATAATTCCTTCCAGTCTGGCCCCGTCGCATTACTGACATCGGAGCGAGGTGAGCGTAACGCCCTTCATCACTGAAGGGTCGCAAACATGTCAGGTCAGATCTCGACCTGATGGCCAATCTCGATCAGTCGTTCGCGTGGCAGGGTGAAGCGGTCAGAGGCCCGCACAGCATTGCGATAGAGAAAACCGAAAAGGATACGACGCGGCGAGACCATTTTGGGTGTCTTGAGGTCAGGCACCACATCGTCATCGCCCGCAAAGAAAACGACCGTCTCGAGATCGAGACCACAGCCCGCCTCCTTGGCCTGACCCAGCACATAGTAAAGGTTCGGTATTTCCACGAAGCCAAAGCTGACATTCACGGTCCAGATACCGTGGCCGACATCCTTGACCGACATGCGCTCATCGGCTGGCACACGGGGCACCGTATCGAATTTCACATTCAGGATAACGACATGTTCGGGCAGGCAATGGAAATCGGCAACGTGGCGCATCACGATGGGTGGCAGAGCCGTCTCATAGCGCGAGAGGAACACCGCAGCGCCGGGTGTGCGGATCAGCTCTCCGTCACGCAGCTTCTGCAGCACCTTGTCTGAACGCTCACCCAAGGGAGCAAGGCCAGCACGCAGGAGGGTGATACCGCGACGCCAGGTGGTCATGATCACATAGATGAACAGGCCGATCAGTAGGGGCACATAGCCGCCCTTGTCGATCTTGAGCAGATTGGCGACGAAGAACGCAACGTCGACCACCGAGAAGCAAAGCGCAATCGGCAGGGCCTTCCAGAGTGGCCATGACCAGCGTTCACGCATGACATCGAAAATGAGCAGGGTCGTCATGAGCATGGTGGTGGACACCGCCGTGCCATAGGCACCGGACAGGGCATCCGAACTCTTGAAGCTGAGCGCGATGAGCAGTGTGACGATCATCAGCGCCCAGTTCACTACAGACACGTAGATCTGCCCGTATTCCTCATCCGAGGTCTGGCGGATGTTGAGGCTCGGGAACCAGCCAAGCTGCATGGCCTGACGCGTGAGCGTGAAGGCGCCGGTGATGATGGCCTGGCTGGCAATGATCGTGGCGAAGGTCGCCAGAATGACCATGGGCAGCACAAGACCATGCGGCATGGAAGCAAAGAACGGATTATCCTTCACCTGCGGATGGCTGACCAGAAAAGCCGTCTGCCCGGCATAGCTCAGCACCAGCATGGGCAGCACGATCACCGCAAGGGCAAGGCGTACGCTGGGCCGGCCCACATGGCTCATATCGGCATAGAGCGCTTCAGCACCCGTTACCGAGAGAAAAACCGCCCCCAGGATGATCAGGCTGTTCGCGCCGTGCTCATACAGAAACCGCAAACCGTAAAGGGGGTTGAGTCCCACCAGCACGGAGGGATCATGCAGCAGGGAGAAGAGACCAATCCCACCGAGAGCCAGAAACCAGACCAGCATGATCGGGCCGAACACGGCACTGATACGCGCTGTCCCGAGCGGCTGTATGGCGAAGATGCCAAACAGGATGACGGTGGCGATGGGCAGGATGTAAGGCTGGAGCGACTTCGTGACAACGCCAATGCCCTCGATGGCGCTGAGCACCGAAATGGCCGGGGTAATGGCGCCGTCACCATAAAGCAGCGCTGCGCCGAACAGCCCGGCTGCGGCGAGCAACGTCCCGCGTGCATACCAGTGTTTGCCGAACGAGCCGCCAACGAGCGAGAACAGGGCGAGGATACCGCCCTCCCCCCGGTTATCTGCCCGCATGACCACGGTCGCGTATTTCACCGCAACCACCATGATCATCGTCCAGACAAGCAGGGAGAACCCACCGAGCAAGGTCACCCGGTCGGTCGAGCCTGTGTCGTTCAGGACGGTCTGGAGGGTGTAGAGTGGGCTGGTGCCGATATCACCAAAAACGATGCCAAGGGCTGCCAGTGCGCCTGGCAGCACCTTTCTGTGTTCTTCGGCCATACGGCTCCCCGTGCAAGCGACCCCGCGATCACTCGTGGCGAGGCGCGTCGGAGTCCAAAAGTTTGACGTCGATGATCATCGCACCCGAGAAATACATGGGCTTGACGAGATGCTTGATGATGTAGTGCCCGTCGCCCCCCTGGATATGCACCGGTACGGTGATGTCGTAACCGGAGAGACGGGCATCGTAGGTTGCATCCGCACCATTAAGGGCTACGAGGGCGATCAGTTCATCGTTTGTCATAATTTTATCCAGAACCTTTCAGGGCTGGTTACAAATCGGGTTCCCTGATCAAACGATACCGTCCACCGCACGGTTGCAGCCCGCGCCTGCTGAGGTGGAATACGATTTTGTCATCCGACGCGGGACACTCCCCTCGTCTCGTGATATTGGCATCCCGCACCCGGTGGGGCGGCGCCCGGCTGTTACGCCTTCAGCCGGTCTGCCAGCCATGCCCGATGAAAGCGACGCGCCGGCCCACTGGCATGTCCTGCACCACGATGATCTGGCGTTCCTCCAGATAGGCAAGCTGCCGACGCGCCCTGCCGAGTGAATGCGTGCCATAGGCCTCGGCTATGGCCTCATCACCGGGGCACGGCGCTCCGTCCAGGGCGGCACGTGCCAGAAGCAGCACGACACCCTGCACATCCTCAGGCACGACCCGGGCTATATCGAGCGCCTGCTGCCAGGTCTCTTCCTGCGCCTGCTCGAAGCTCGCCCCTGAGCGCACGCTGGCAAGCAGCAGGCGAAAGGCGCCGAGATCCAGCACATTGCGGTTGAGCCGCTCGATGCGGGCGCGCAGCTGGAAATCCTGATAGAGCGTAGCCAGCGGGCGATAGGCCGAATCCGTCTCGGCAATCACCGCCTCGACCAGACGCCAGAGCAGTTCCGGCGCAGCGTCGATTTCCGGCGCGACTTCCTCGACCGGCGCTGCGGCCGAATAGGCGTCAAGCTGCGCGAGCAGATCGGGCGCAGGCGTACGCCGCTCACGCGGGCGGGGCGTCGCTTCCACCACAGGTTCGAGAATGAGGCTGTAATTATCCTCGGCGGGACGTGCCTCGAACGGGGTCAGGACCGGCCCTGTTGCGTGGCTGGCGGTCTCGACCGTGCCGATCGTGACCATGAGCGGCCTGCGGCTCAGCGCGGGGCCAAGCGCCATGAACTGACCGCGCGCCAGATCACGAAACCCCTCTGCCGTGCGGCGCTCCATCCCCAGAAGATCAGCCGCGCGAAGCATGTCGATATCGAGGAAGGTGCGGCCCATCAGGAAATTGGAGGCCTCGGCCGCCACGTTCTTGGCGAGCTTCGCCAGACGCTGCGTCGCGATCACCCCGGCCAGACCACGCTTTCGCCCACGACACATGAGGTTGGTCATTGCCCCAAGGGACAGACGCCGCGCCTCATCGGAAGTATCACCACTCGCGACGGGGGCGAAAAGCTGCGCCTCATCCACGACCACCAGCACCGGATACCAGTGCGCGCGCGGTGCCTCGAACATGCCGTTGAGGAACGCCCCTGCCGCCCGAAGCTGCATTTCTGCCTCGACCGATTCCAGATTGAGCACCACCGATGCCCTGTGGGCACGCGCGCGCTCACCGGCAGCGCGGAGTGTGGCCTCTGTCTGTTCCGATGCATCAATCACGAGGTGGCCGTACTTATCGGCCAGTGTCACGAAATCACCCTCGGGATCGACGATAACCTGCTGGACAAGCGTTGCCGTCTGTTCAAGCAGACGACGCAGCAGATGCGACTTTCCCGAACCCGAATTGCCCTGCACCAGCAGGCGGGTTGCGAGAAGTTCTGTCAGGTCCAGCTGGACATCCGCACCGTCGCGGCCACGACCCATGGTAATCGATACGCTCATGGGGGTCTCCCTACCGCAACTCGCCTCTAAAGTCAGCCATTCGCCAAGGCATGAGAGCGGGTTTTAGAGAGCGCCGCGGTACCACGAATTCGCACTGACCCGGGTTCGGGACTCAACGATCGAGGGAAGAGGATCTGACTCACGCTCTGCGAAGAGGCGCGAGTTGGATGAACTGGCATGGCTGACAGATGAGTGGAGCGTGCGCCTTGAACCGCTTGTGCCAAGAAGCCACCGAGCGCTGCACATCAATGATCGGTGCACGCTGAGCAGGATGACTCTTATCGATCGCAACACGCGCTGCGATAACGCTTTTCCGCAGGCTTATGAGCTGACCAAGACGCCCGACAAGCGCTGGAAGCGTTACGGTGCTACGAGGTTCTTTGCCCGGATAAGAAGCGGCCTGTCCACTCTGGGGGTGGATCATCAGATGATCATGCTCGAGGCGGGGTGTTTCAAGCTATGGAGTGCGGCATCGTGCCTGCGGATCAGGCGGGTTCGGGACGCCTGTTGGGGCAAGCCAGAAAGGGCGTGCATACCGGTCAATACGCAGTTACGGATCGAAACGGCCGTCCGATCAGGTTCTGCACGATGGCAGGCAAGAGCAGCGGTCGTACACGCGCAGCGACTCTGCCAGATGATTTGGTGTGCTGCAAAATGGCTTATGGCCACGCAGCGCCTTACTGACTGAGCAGGGAACGGGCTGGAGGGAGAAAAGGCCAAGCCCTGCGCCCCTGCGGCGCAATCGTATCAGGATCGTGTTCGCTCGGCTCACGAGCTCATGGCGAAGCCAGCCCGCTAAGGCACATGCCCGACCGTCTTCCTTCACCATCTGCCACATCGCGCCCGTCATGTGCCGGCCGGAAGCAAGACCTCCATCAGCTATAGTGGTCCTTGCGTAAAGCCTGTACCGTTCAGGCGTGATTCGGCTGGCAACGATCCAGAGCCTGCACGGCCACTTCGCCGAATTCGAGATCGTTCAGATTGATCGAGGCGTGAAAGACCTTGCCGAAATTCTCATTGGTCCCCCAGGCGGAATGATGCGCGCCACTGCCGCGGGAAGAAAGCATTTCGACCTCATCATCCTTATCCTCAGGCCAGTCTACAAAAACCATTGCCGATTTTGACATGGCACTCAGAAGGTCCTTGAAGCCGAACTCCTGCTGGATACGTAGCCAGAACT